>NZ_JBIUCF010000020.1:0-233327 GCF_044593615.1 Nonomuraea sp. NPDC051941 | reverse complement strand
TGCGTGTGGCGCCGGCGTTGTTTTTTCTCTCCCCCCTCCCCCACAACACCACCTTTAAACATATCTCCCCCCGGGCCCCCCGCGGGGGCCCCCCCCCCCCCCCACGCTGTGTTCTTGGGCAGGCCGCCTCGCGAGGCCCTGAACGGTGCGGGCGCCGGTCGAGGAAACGAGGGGCCGCCCGTCTTCGACAACGTTGCCGCCCGTACCGGCGACGTCGCGGCCTTCGCTCGTCGTGCGCCGCCCCCGGTCGCGCGGATTCCGTGCCGCAGACGCAAAGGCCTCCGGCGACGTTTCGCCGAGGGTGGTCCTCAGCCCGCTCGGGGACGCTGACGGCAAGTTCCTCGGGGCGTCGCCCTCACCCCGAATGGGGCCACCGCGTACGTCATCAACAGCGACTCGGACACGCTCGCTCTTTGGCGTGGTGAGCTAGCCGTCCGAGTCGGCATCCGACGGCGGTGCCTCGACGACGAAGCCCAGGAAGGCAAGCTTGTCCGCGAAGTCCTGGAAGTCGTCCGGGAACAGCTCACGGGCGGCCGGGTCGGGCTGCGGCTCGCTGATGACGGCGAGGCGGAAGCCGGCGGCGGTGAAGGCGTCGGTCATCGCGTGCAACGGCCTGCGCCAGAAGGTCATCGGGAAGGACTTCCCGTCGAACGTCCACTCGTCGGTATAGCTGGTGGTCGCGAAATAGCTGCGCCGAGGAGGACTCTGGGTCACGTGCTCCACGAAAGGGTGGTTCACCGACGCGATCAGCCGGCCGCCGGGCCTGAGCACTCGCCGTATCTCGGCCAGTGCCGGCCCCCAGTCCTCCAGGTAGTGCAGCACCAGCGACGCGACCACGTCGTCGAACGCACCGTCGGCGAACGGCAGGGGGTCGCTCAGGTCGGCCACCTGCAGGTTCGCGTCGTCACCGAGCCGCTGCCGAGCCAACGCCAGCATCCCGGCGCTGGCGTCGATGCCGGTGACGACGGCACCGCGGTCGCGTAGCGCGGCGGACAGGGGGCCTGAGCCGCAGCCGGCGTCCAGGATCCGGCGACCGGCCACGTCTCCGACGAGGGCCAGGATCGAGTACCGCGCCCAGTACTCGTTCAGGATGTTGTTCTCGGTTTCCGCCGAGTACGCCTCGGCGAAACCGTCGTAGTCGTTCACCTGGTCCGGATCTGCAGGCTGGGTTGCGGGCGAAACCCAGGAAGGATGCCCTGTGGCGACATTCTCGGACACGTCGGTTACTCGTTCCATCGTCGCAGCCTAGCGATCCCCTCCCCCACTGCCCTGCTCCGTGATAGATCCTCAGGCTGGGCAAGACCGACATCAAGATCCGCCCCATCGGCCAGGAGGCGGCCACCGCAGTCGTGCGGGCCGCCCCAAAACCCGCAGGTTGGCCCTTCGTGGGCCCGAGGTCAATTTCACGGCTTTGCGATCACCCCTGACTTCACGCTTGCTTTAGGGGTGTCCGCGATGCATCTAACGCGGTTACCTTGGCTTCATCGAGCTCGCACGCGGAATATTCAACGCGAATCCCAGGAATGGGAATTTTGCCGACACCGTGCTCTGAGGGGGACCGGAATGCTGAGCTCCGTCGAAATTGTTGTGGGTCTTTTCCCGGGTCAGGGAGCCTATCTGCCGGGCGCTCTGCCACGGCTACGCGCGCATGATCCCGGCACCGCCAAGGTGATCGAAACCATTGACACGGTGGCCGATGGCATTCTCGGAAAAGGCCTGAGCCGGGCCTTTTCCGATGATTCCGTCGATCAATTGGTCGAAGCGGCGCCGGACGTGCTCCAGCTGGCTGTTTTCGCCACTTCGGTCGCCGCCTTTCGTGCGCTCTCCGATCAGGGAGCGCGGTTCAGCGTGCTCGTCGGGCACAGTCTCGGCGAAATCGCGGCGCTGGTCGCCGGTGGCGCGCTGGACGTCGCCGAGGGCGCGGAGATCCTCTGCCACCGGATCACCGCGCTGCGTGAGCACGACACCAGCGGCGGCGGGCTGCTGGCGCTGGGCTGCGAGCCCGACCGGGCCCAGCAGATCCTCGACCTGCTGCCGACCTCCGGCGCCGTGATCGCGGTGGACAACGGGCCGGCGCAGACGGTGGTCGCGGGGCGGGCGGACGCGCTGCGCCGCACGGCGACGATCGCCACCGCGATCGGGCTGCCGTCGACCACGCTGCACTCGCCGCATCCGTTCCACAGCCCGCTGCTCGCCCCGGCGCGGCAGGAGCTCGCCCGCCGGCTCAGCGGATACGGCCGGAGGGGCCTGCGCATTCCCGTCTTCTCCCCTGTTCTCGGCCGCTACTACCGTGATTCCGACGACCTCGGCGAACTGCTCGCCTCCCACCTCGTCACGCCGGTGCGGTTCGGACCCGCTGTGGAGCGGCTGCATCGCTCCGGCGCCGGCGTGTGGGTGGAGGTGGGCGCGGGACGCGCGCTGACGTCCCGGGTCCGCTCGATCGAGTCGTCCGCCTCCGTGCACACACCGCTGCTGCCGGACCTGGACACGCTCCGCGAGACCGGCCAGTTCCTGGCTCCCGCCGCCGAGCCACGGACGGTCCGGCACACCGGCACGACCATGGCGTACCCGCCCGCGCCCGCCGCCGTGGCACCGGAGCCGAGCACGCCTCCCGCAGTGACACCGGAGCCGAGCACGTCTCCCGCCCCGGTTCCGCCGCAGGACACGAGCGCGCCTTCCGCCCCGACGCCGCCCGCAGGGCCCACGTCGAGGGAGACGGTCGCCGTCCGGGTGCGTGATCTCTACGCCACCACGCTGGAGTACCCGGAGGAGGTCTTCGAGGACGGCGCCGAGTTGGAGGCCGACCTCGGCGTCGACTCGGTCAAGCGGGTGGAGCTGATGGGCAGGCTCGGCGTGCTGTTCGAGCTGGGCCCGCCGCCTGACGACATGCGGATGGCCGACTACCGGACGTTCGGCCAGGTGGTGGACTTCGTCCTCGACTCGCTGGCCAGGGCGGGCACGCCATGACGGGCTTCCAGGGCCGTGTCGCCCTCGTCACCGGCGGCGCGGGCAGCGTGGGCGCGCGCATCGTGCGCTCGCTCGCCGAGTCCGGCGCCAGGGTGATCATCAACTGCTTCCACTCCTACGACGAGGCCAGGACCCTCGCGGCCGAGCTGGGCGACGGCGTCGAGGTGATCAGGGCGTCAGTGGCCAAGCCGGATCAGGTGCGTCGCATGTTCGACCAGGTCAGCGCCACCCACGGACGGCTGGACCTGCTGGTGAACAACGCCGCTGGCGGGACGTTCACCGCCTGGGACGAGCTGGCGGAGGAGCACCTGGACCAGGCGTTCGAGGTCAACGTCAAGGGCGCGCTCTGGTGCGCGAGGGCGGCCCGCCCGCTGCTGGCCCGATCCGGCGCGGGCTGCATCGTCAACGTCTCCTCGCTCGGCGCGTCTTACGCCCCGGCCAACTACCTGCCGATCGGGCTGTCCAAGGCGGCTCTGGAGGCGCTGACCCGCTACCTTGCGGCGGAGTTCGCCCCGGACGGCATCCGGGTGAACACCGCCTCCGTCGCACTCATGGACAATCCGGTCGGCCGCATGTTCCCGGGGTTCGAGTCGGTGAGCGCCAACCTGGTGGCGGCCACCCCGCTGGGGCGGCTGGCCACCCCGGACGACCTGGCCGACCTGGTCCTGCTGCTGGCCTCTCCCGGCGCGGGATGGATCACCGGGCAGACCGTGGTGGCGGACGGCGGCATGTCATTGCAGCGCCGCGCCACGTCCCCAGACCCGGAGCAGAAACCAGAGCCAGCGCCGCAACCAGAACCGGCGCCGCAACCAGAACCAGCGCCTGAGCCAGAGCCGGAGACGTATTCCGATCATGACGTGGATCCTGTCGCGGTGGTCGGCATGGGGCTGGCCGTTCCGGGGGCCAACGACCCGGACGGCTTCTGGTCGCTGCTCATGGAGGGCGCGGAGCTGTTCGTCGACGTCCCGCCGGATCGCTGGTCGATGGCGGGCTTCCACGACGACGACCCGAGCGCCGCCGACAAGACCTACCAGCGCCGCTCGGGCTTCATCACCGGCTTCACGCCGCACCCCAAGCTGGCCGCCGAGCGGCCGGACGACGGGCTCGACTTCACCACGGTGTGGCTGCGGCACAGCGTGCACCAGGCGCTGGAGGGCGTGGCCAGGCGGGACGGTGACACGTACACCGCCTGTTTCGGCTTCACCCCCGACGGCAGCCAGCACCTGCAGGAAGCGCTCATCCGCGAGGAACTGGGCGAGGTCCCCGACTCCGTGCTGTGGCACGGTGACGCCACCCGGTCGCAGCCGTTCCCGCACCGGATCGGCGCCAGCGCCATCGAGGGCCTGTTGCCGGCGGACACCCGGCTGCTCATGGTGGACACCGCGTGCTCGTCCTCGTTGTACGCGATCGACCTGGGACTGCGTGACCTGTTGTCCGGCCGGGCCGATGTCGCCGTGTGCGGCGGGGCGTTCGCGCTGGTCCCCAGCGGGTCGGTGCTGTTCTCCAAGCTGTACGGGTTGTCCAGGAGCGGAGAGGTGCGCGCGCTCGACAGGACCGCCGACGGCGTGCTGTTCTCCGACGGAGCGGGCGCCGTGGTGCTGAAGCGGCTGTCCAGGGCGCTCTCCGACGGTGACACCGTGTACGGCCTGGTCGCCGGGGTCGGCCTGTCCGCGGACGGCAAGGGCAAGGCCATCTACGCGCCGTCCAGCGCGGGCCAGGAGCTGGCCGTCGCCCGCGCGCTGGACAAGTCGCGCGTGGAAGCCGGCGAGGTCGACTGGGTGATCGCGCACGCCACCGGAACCCCGGCGGGCGACGAGGCCGAGTTCCTGAGCCTGCGCGCGGCCTACGCCGGGACGCATCCGGTCCAGGTGACCTCGAACAAGTCCCTGATCGGCCACACGGGCTGGGCGGCCGGGGTGGTGTCGGTCATCCACGCTCTTCTGGGGCTGCGGCACGAGATCATTCCCGCTCAGCACCGCTTCTCGGCGGCCCCGGACAGCTTCGGCCTGGAGTCGTGCAATCTGGAGATCCCCGAGCGACCCGTGCCCTGGCCGGCGCGGCCGGACCGGCCGCGCACCGTGGCCGTGTCCGGCTTCGGTTTCGGCGGCACCAACGCGCACCTGCTGATCCAGGAGTTCCGGCCGGGCCGTCGCGGCAAGGCCGGCTACGGAGCCAGGACCGGCGAGCCCATGGTGATCGTCGGCTGGTCGGCGCACGTGCCCGGCGCCGAGAGCAACGCGCAGGTCGCAGAGTGGGCGCAGGGCAGGCACATCCTGCCGAACTCCTTCGGCGACGGCTACCCGAGTCCGCCGTTCGCCCGGCTGCGCCTGCCGGCCTCCACGATCCGGGCGACCGACCGCACCCAGCTCATGATCATCGAGTGCATGCACCGGATGGACCCGCGGATCCGCGAATTCTGCGGGCGGCACAGCCGTACCACCGGGGTGGTGGTGGGCCACACCGGGCCCACCAGGAACGCGGTCCTGTACGCGATCCGCGCCCACCTCGACGAGCTCGACCGCCAGGCCGTCCCCAAGGCGCAGGAGCTGCGCGAGCGCGTGACCGGACTGATCGCCGCGCCGGACGAGGACTCCTTCCCCGGCGAGATGCCCAACGTCATCCCCGCCCGGCTGTGCAGCTACTTCGACCTGCGTGGGCTCAACATCGCCGTGGACGGCGGCGGAGCCTCGCTCGCCGACGCCTTCGAGGTGGCCGAGTGCTACCTGGACTTCGGCGACGTGGACGCGGTCCTGGTCGCCGCGAGCAACGGCAACAGTCTCACGTCCTGGGGCCGCCTGCTGAGCTGCGGGGAGATCGGCGAGGGGACGTTCCTGTTCGCGATCACCAGGAAGTCGCTGGCGCTGGCCGAGGGCCTGCCGGTGCTCGCCGAGGTGTCCGTGGAGTCCACCGTGGAAGAGATGCTGGAGGCCATCGCATGACCCGCGCGAACTTCCTGGGCGCGCAGGGCGGGCGCGAGCTGATCGCCTTCCTGAACGGCGCGCAGAGCCGGACGGCGGTCGAGCTCAGGGCCGACCGGCAGGCGAGCCCGCGGGTGATCCGGCTGAGCAGGCAGCCGAAGGCGGCCAGTCTGCTGGACCGCCACGTGATCGAGCTGGCGCCCGCGCCACGCCGGCCCATCCGCTCCGCCCCGCCCGCGATCCCGGCGGACTCCGTCGTACTCACCAACTCCGCCGCGTTCCGCACCGCGCTGGCCCACCAGGACGGCCAGGCACCCCGGCACGTACGGGTGCTGGTGGACGCCACCGATCCCAGCCTGCGCGAGGCCCGCTGGTCGGACCCGGTCCGCGAGCTGCTCGCGCTGCACGAGCGCACGTTCATGACGGCCAAGGAGTGCGCGCCACGCCTGGCGGGCGGCTCGTTCGTGGTGAGCGTGGTGGGCGGCGTCACCGAGGCGGGGGTGCCGCTGCCCGTCACCGGGTTGTTCACGGGCCTGGTCAAGAGCCTGGCGCTGGAGCTGCCCGACACGAACGTGCTCGCCACCGTGCATGCGGCGGCGCCGCTGGAGGAGGTGCTGGCCACGGTGAGCGCCGAGCTGGGCGCCGGCCAGCTCCTCCCGGTCACCTATCACGTCGGCGGGCGCCGGCTCACCCCGCGAGCGGTGCCCGCCGAGGCGGTGCCGGCCGGGATGCCGGACGGGATGCCGGCGCTGGGCCAGGACTCCTTGGTGGTGGCCGCGGGTGGGGCGCGCGGCATCGGCGCGCCGATCCTCACGGCGCTGGCCGGGCGCTACCGCCCGCGCATCGTGATCCTGGGCAGCTCCCGGTTGCCCGGCGACTCCGGGGAACTGCCCGAGCGCAGCACGTTCATCAGGGCCCAGCTCAACGGGCCGGGCCGGGTCAGCGTGGCCGAGGCGAACGCCAGGTTCGACCGGCTGCGCGAGCAGCGGCAGGTCCGGGACACGCTCACCGAGCTGGAGCGGCTGTCCGGACCTGGGCGGGTCCGCTACCTGCGCTGCGACCTCCGGGACCCGGACGCGGTCAGGCATGCCGTCGACTCCGTGGACGGCCCCATCGACCTCCTGCTCAACATCGCCGGCACCAACCGGGCCTCCGACGTCACCGCGAAGTCCGTCGGCGACTTCCGCACGGTGCGTGACCTCAAGGTGCATACGTACCTGAACCTCAAGGAGGCGCTGCGCGGGCGGGAGCCGCGCCGCTGGTGCAACTTCGGCTCGTTCATCGGGCTGACCGGCCAGCGCGGTGAGACCGACTACGCCGCGGCCAACGACTTCCTCAACATGGCCGCGATGAGCGCGGAGAACGAGTTCACCATCGGCTGGACGCTCTGGCGCGACGTCGGGCTCGGGGCCACCCCGCTGATGCGCGCCTTCCTCGCCGAGATCGACGCGTACACCCCGATGCCGACCGAGGAAGGCGTCGACCATTTCCTCACCGAGCTGACCGCCGTGCGGGACGCGCCGGCCACGGTGTTCCTGGGTGACAAGGAACGTGAGCTCGTCAGGGGCATCCGGCCGGAGTTCCTGGACTTCTGCATGGGCGAGGCGCGCGCGCTGCCGTACATCGACACGGTGCTGCGCCGCAACGCCACGGAGCTGGTCGCGGAGCGCACGTTCACCCTGGACAGGGATGGTTATCTGGAGTTTCACCAGGTGCGCGGCTATCCGACCCTGCCCGGCACGTTCGTGCCCGAGCTGGCCGCGCAAGCCGCGGTCTCGCTGGTGCCGAACCGGGTCCCGGTCGTCTTCGAGGACCTGCGGCTGGAGTCGTTCCTGCGGATCTACCGGAAGGACCGGCCCGAGGTCAAACGGCTCACCGCCACGCTGCTGCGCACCGACGAGCGCGAGTCGGTGGTGGCCGTCCGCGTGCTGGGCGACGTGGTGGCGCCGAACGGCGTGACCGTCGCCCGCGACAAGCTGCACTTCTCCGTCACCGTACGGCTGCGCGACGCTCCCGTGCCCGGCCCGAGGTGGACGCACTGGGACGAGCACGGCAGCAGGCCCCTCCGCGACCCCTACCACGCGCCCGGGTCGGACGTACTCCTGCGCGAGGTGTTCCGGTCGACCACCGGCACCCGGGAGCATCCGCTGGGACGGCGAGGCCGGCTCGCGCTCGACGCGCCGGCGCTGCGACGCTGGTTTCCCGACCTGCTGGTCCCCTCCGTCACGCTCGACGGTCTGGTGCGCGTGGCCGTCCTCCACACCGTCGCGGACCGCTGGACGCCCGTCGCGATCCCGCGCACGGTCCGCCGGATCGACCTGTACGGCGGCCACACCGACCTGACGCTCGCCGCGCTGACCGAACCGGTCGAGCTCTACGTCACCCCCGTCGACCTCGACCTGGAGGATCCGGAGCCGGAGAACCGGGCGATCGCGGTGGCCGCCGACGGCGAGGTGCTGCTCCAGGTGAAGGACATCACGGGCGCCATCGTCGGCTACGTGGACCAGGAGACCGGCCAATACCTCGACAGGGAACGATTCGACCGCCAGGAGCGCTCATGACCCGCCAAGGAACCTGCCCTGTCGCCCACGGCCCGGCCGGGCTGCCGGTGATCGGTGACGCCATCCCCTACTTCAAGGACCCGCTGGCCTACACCCTGCGCATGCAGGAACGCGACTCGCTGGTGTCGGTCAAGCTGCCCATCCCGTTCGTGCAGGTCACCGAGCCGGAGGCGATCGAGCGGGTGCTGCGTACCAACCCGGACAACTACGTACGGGGCAAGCTCTACCGCGGATTCTCCGGCGTCATGGGCTCCGGCCTGCTGACGCTCGACACCGACCAGTGGCGCGCGCCGCGCAAGGCCGTCCAGCCCGCGTTCAGCCTGCAACTCGTGCGGAGCAACGCGCGCGAGGCCGTCGGCGCCACCGAGGAGGTCGTCCGCCGTTGGACGGCGCACGCGAAGTCCGGTGACGTCGTGGACGTGGCACCCGACCTGATGGACATCGCCGCCAGGGTCCTGGGCATGGCGCTGATCAGCCAGGACCTGTCGGGCACCGACTACGCGCGAGCCGCCGCGATCGCCAACAAGGTCATCTTCACCCGCACGATCATGGGCCTGCCCGCCATGATCCCCTCCTTCGTGCCGACCCGGTATCACCGCGACCGGAAGTGGGCGGACCGGGTGCTCGACGGCATCATCCACCGGGTGATCAGCTCGCGCCGCGCCGGCGGCGAGTACGGCTCCGACGCCGCCGGGCAGCTGCTCGGCGCCGGCCTTTCCGAGGCGGAGGTGTCGGACAACCTCCGCACCCTGCTGCTGGCCGGCTCCGACACCACCGGCCAGGCGCTCGCCTGGACGATGTACGAACTGGCCAGGCACCCGCAGGCCCGCCGCGCCGTCGAGCGCGAGGTCGACGAGGTGCTCGCGGGCCAGGCGCCCGCACCCGACCGGCTGGGCGAACTGGTGCAGACCACGGCCGCGATCAACGAGGCGCTCCGGCTGCACCCGCCGGTCTGGCAGTTCCCGCGCGACGCCGTCGAGCCGGACTGCCTGGCCGGCCGCACGGTGCCGGCGGGGACGACGGTCCTGCTCAGCGTGTACGGCACGCACCGCTCACCGGAGCACTGGTCCGACCCGGAGGCCTACGATCCCCGGCGTTTCCTCGACGACACCCAGGGCAAGCGGCACAAGTACGCCTTCCTGCCGTTCGGCGGCGGGCGGCGCATGTGCATCGGCAAGGGGCTGGCGATGGCCACGCTGGTGACCGCGGTGGCCATCCTGTCGCAGCGCTACCGGCTGCGGCTGTCGGGTGCGCACACGGTGCGCAGCGGGCACTACGTGACTCTGTTCCCCAGCGGCGGGATCCCCGCGGTCGTGCAGGAGCGGACATGACGGCCGCCGCGCCGGTCCGCCCGCACCTGGTGTCCTTCGACACCACCTCCTTCGTCCGGCCGGTCCGTCGCATGATCTGGGAGCCCGTACCGCACCCGCTTCCGCCTCCCTCCCCTGTGGCGCGGCGGCTGCTGGTCATCGGCTCCGACGCGGAGCTGGCCGCGGAGGTGGCGCGCGCGCTCGGCGCGGACCTCTGCGTGCCCGGCCGCGAACCCGAGCGGGACGACTGGGACGGGATCATCGACCTGAACGTCGTGGGCGTCCCCTACCGGTTCGACGGCAAGGAATGGCGGGACGCACTGGCCAGGACGACCCGGATGGTGCAGCGCAGATACGGTGCCTGGGGAGCCGACCCCCGCGCCGACCGGTACTGCTACGTCGCCGTCACCGCCATGGGCGGGCTGATGGGTTACCACGACGGGGCGATCGACGCCCCGCTGGGCGGAATCTGGGCCGGCTTCGCCAAGTGCCTGCCCCGCGAGCTGCCCAACCTCGCGGTGAAAGTCCTGGACGTCGACGCCGTCGACCCGGCCCGCCTGGCCGAGCTGCTGACGGCTGAGCTGGCGGCCTGGGACCTGTTCGAGATCGGCTACCGGCGGGGAGTCCGCCACGCCTTGAACGCGCGGCCGAGCCCGGAACCGCCGCCCCGCGTCGAGCTCGGGTCCGACGACGTGGTGCTGATCTCGGGGGGCGCCCGTGGCGTCGGCTTCGCCCTGGCCCGCGGGCTCGCCGAGGAGGTCGGCTGCCAGGTCGTGGTGACCGGCCGCGACGAGCTTCCGGCCGACGCCGGCTGGCTGACCATGGACGACGCGGACTACTCCGAGTACTGCCGGGCCAGAGTGCGGTCCGCCCGCACCGCCAGGGAACTCCGGGACGTACGCGCCGCGCTCAAACGCGAGGCCGAGCTGCGGCAGGTCGGCGCGAACCTGGCAGCGGCCCGGCGGGACGGCCTGCGCATCACGTACGAGCCGTGCGACTGCGTGCGGCCGGAACAGGTCGACGCGCTGTTCGCCCGCATCCCCGATCCCAGCGTGATCGTCCACAACGCGGGCATCGACGTGCCGACCAGGCTCGACAACAAGACCCCGGAAGACGTGGTGCGAACGGTCGACGTGAAGGTCACGGGCTTCGCCAACCTCACCCGCGCGGTGCTCCACACTCCCGGGAGGCGGGACACGCTCAAGGTGTTCTGCAACGTCGGCTCGCTGGCCGGACGCATGGGCGGCATGATCGGGCAGATCGACTACGCGGCGGGTAACGAGGCTCTGTCCAGACTCGGGTTCTGGGCGCGCAACACGCTCGGGCTGCCCGCGCAGACGTTGTGCTGGCCGACCTGGGAGCGGCTCGGGGTCATCGCCAACTACGACGCGGCGGTCCGCTACGTGTCCACCATCGATCCGGCCGAGGGAGTCCGGCGGTGGATCCGCGAGCTGCGCTCCGGCCACACCGGGGAGGTCATGTTCATCGGCCAGGTCGGCAGCATGCTGGTGCCCACTCAGCTACGCGGCTTCCGGCTCTTCACCGGGCATCCGGATCTGCCCAGGTTGCACGGGCTCGCGCATTTCCTGGGCTCCGTCGAGCTGTTCGAACCGTCTCGCCGGCTACGCAGCAGCGTGATCCACACGCCGGGCTCTCATCCGTGCCTGACCGAGTTCACCCTGGATGGGCGTGCCGCGTTGCCGATCTCGGTGCTGATCGAGCAGGCGTGCTCGGTCGCCGACTGGGTCGTGCCGCCGGACCGGCCGCCGCAGCACCTGGTCGAGGTGGGGGACGTGCAGGTCCGGCTGTCCGCGCTGGTCCTGGCCGCCGACGGGAGCCGGTTCACCACCCTGGCGCTGGGCGAGACCCTGGAGGAAGGCTGGAGCGTCCAGGTCACGATCACGGCGGAGACCGGGGAGACGGCCGGGTCGATGCGACTGCTCTACCGGTCGTCGCCGCCGACGCCTCCGCCGTCCGTGCCACCATCGGTCACGCGCGGCGTGGCCGCTTCTGGAGGGCGGCTGGCCTGGTCGGGGCTGGTGCTCGGCGCGGGAGACCGGCTGCCCGCCGTGACCGCCGCCGATCTGTGGACGTCGCCGTTCCCGCCGCAGCACGGGATCGCCCCCGCCGCGCTCGATGCCGTGGTGCGCCGAGCGGGGCCGGTGACGGGCGACGTCGTCGAGATCGCCCGTATCGTTCCGTATCCAGGGGCGCAGCAGGTCGACGAGCTCCGTCCGGTCGCCGGCGGCTGGGCCGGGCTGAGATCAGGCCGCCAGGTCCTGTCCGTCGAGGGGGTGGCAGCCGGGCCCGCCCTGCCCACTCCCTGAGCCCGCCCGAGGACCGTCGCGGCGAGCGCGTCAAAGAAGCGTCAGTGCCTTGGCCACGCCCGGGTCGCGCCCGGTGGCCAGGTCCAGGGCGGTCATGGGGGCGTAGTGGTCGACCGGGACGCCGATCGTGTCGATGATCTCGCGGGCGGGCCCGAGGTGCCGGACCTTGGGCAGGAGCAGGATGCTGCCGTCGTCGAGGAGGTATCCGTCGCTGGGGCCGGAGACGGCCCCGGCGGTGCGGGTCCCGATGAGGGTGCCCAGGCCGTTGTCCTTGACGGCCGCGCTGAAGTCCTCGCAGGCCGAGGCGCATCCGCGGTCGGTGAGGACGACCAGGCGCGAGCCGAGCAGCGGGATGCTGTCGTCGGTCCGGTTGGGCACGCAGTCGCCCTTGAGCGGGCAGAAGTAGCTGGTGACCTTGCCGTGCGCGAACGCGCCGAGCAGCCGCGTCACCTCGCGAGGCGACCCGCCGCCGTTGCCGCGCAGATCGAGGACCACCGCCTTCGGCTTGTCCTTCAGCTTGGCGATGACCTGGTCGGCGGCGCCTTCATTGAATCTGGGCAGTTGGACGTAGGTGACGCCGTCGGCGAGCTTCTTCGACGTCACCGCCGGAGGCTGCTGCGTGACGGGGCCCTCTCTGAGCTCGACGGTGCGGGTCCGTCCCGTTGTGGGGCGCTTGAGCGTGAGCGTCACCGTGCCGGCGGCGAAGGCTTGGACGATGCTCTGGTTCACGGTGTCCCCGATGAACGCCGGTATGCCGTTGGCCTTGACGATGATGTCGCCGGGCCTGATGTCGGCCTTGGCGGCGGGGCTGCCGGGCAGGACGCGGGTGATGAACAGCGGCGGCTTGGCCGCCGGGTCGAGTTGCGGGCCCTGCTGGGCCGACACACCCACGATGCCCGTCCCGACCGGCCCGCCTTCCGGTGGAGGAGTCGGCCTGACCGCGCGGGCGTGGTTGTCGTGCAGTTCGGCGACCATCGCGGTGATCGCGGCGCGCAGCGCGGGCACGTCACCGGCGCCGAGGGCTTTCGCGAAGGCGGCCCAGTCGGTGTCGCGGTTCCCGGTCAGTTCGGGCAGCTTGAGGTCGGGCCGATCGGCGCCGCGCCGCATCAGGTCCTGGGTATAGGCGGCGAAGGCGCTCTTCAGCAGCGCCTTCGCATCCATGGCCGGACCGCTGTAGTAGTTGTCCAGTACGCAGAAGTACGCCTGCCGGAGCGTGTTCACCGAGGTCGGCGGCGCAGACTCCGGCGGTGGGCCGGTGAGGGCGGTGCAGCGCTCGGCAGGCGCGGAGGCGGGTGCGGACAGGGAGCAGGCCGCCATCAGGATGGCGGCGCAGAGGGATTTGATCATGCCGCCAGCGTGGCCGGAAGCGGGTTGCTCGGCTGTGAACGGATCCGTTAACGCCGCTGTTACCCCGATTCGGGTACGAACATCGCTATGCGGGTTCTGGTGGCCGAAGACGAACGAGACCTGGCCGATCTCGTGGCGGTGGGGTTGCGCCGCCACGCCATGGCCGTCGACGTGGTGTACGACGGGCTCGCCGCGTCGGAGCGGCTGGCGGTGAGCGACTACGACGTTCTCGTACTGGACCGGGACCTGCCCGAGATGCACGGCGACCTCGTGTGCCGCGAGCTGGTGGCGCGCGGGAGCCGTACACGGATCCTGATGATGACGGCGGCCGCGGCGGTGCCGGAGCGGGTGGCCGGCCTCGGGATGGGGGCCGACGACTACCTGCCCAAGCCGTTCGACTACGCCGAGCTGGTCGCACGGGTGCAGGCGCTGGGGCGGCGCAGCCAGGCGCAGGTGCCGCCGGTGCTGACGCGGCACGGGATCGTGGTCGACACCCACCGGCTGCAGGCGTCGCGGGACGGGCGGCATCTGCATCTGTCGCTCAAGGAGTTCGCCGTCCTTGAGGTGCTGATGAGGGCGGATGGCGCGGTCGTGAGCTCCGAACGGCTGCTCGAAGAGGCATGGGACGAGAACGTCGACCCGTTCACGACGGTGGTGCGGGTCGTGGTCAGCCGCTTACGCGCGAAGCTGGGCGATCCGCCCTGCATCCAGACGGTTCCCGGCGCGGGATACGTGCTGTGACGACGGTCCGGGTACGGCTCACGCTGATCTACTCCGGGCTGTTCCTGCTGACCTCGACCGTGCTGCTGGTCACGGTCAACCTGCTGCTGCGCCACGCGCTGGACAGGAGGATCGGGCGGATCGGGCCACTCCCGGTGGCGCCGGTGGCGCCGGACCTCGCGGACCATCAGCTGCCGACGCTGCCCGATCTGGTGGACGAGGTGATCGACTACCAGTGGGACGTGACCGTGGCGACGGTCGGAATCCTGACACTGGTATCAGTGATCGTCGGCTGGCTGGTCGCCGGGCGGATCCTGCGGCCCGTCCACCAGATCACCGCCACCGCGCAGCGGCTGTCCCTCTCGACCCTGCACGAACGCATCGCGCTCAGCGGGCCCAAGGACGAACTGAAGGAACTGGCGGATACGTTCGACGCGATGCTCGACCGCCTCCAACGCTCCGTCGAGGGGCAGCGGCGGTTCATCGCGAACGCGTCCCACGAGCTGCGGACCCCGCTGGCCGTCCAGCGAGCGGCGATCGAGATCGGCCTTCCTGAAGACGTCGGTGAGATCCGCGACAAGCTCCTGTTCCACAACCACCGCACCGAGAGCCTCATCGACGCCCTGCTGGTCCTGGCCCAGGCGGAGCACGGCCTTGAGAAGAGGACACCGGTGGCCCTGGACGAGGTGGTGCTGCTCGTCCTGGCCGAAGGCGGCTCGGACGAGGTCACCGTGACGACGCGGATCGAACCGTCGGTCGTCGACGGGGATCCGATCCTGCTGAGCCGGCTCGTCACGAACCTCGTCGACAACGCGGTTCGCTACAACCGTCCCGGCGGAACCGTTGAGGTGACGCTCTCCCGTGGAGTCTTGAAGGTCTGTAACACCGGCCCGCACGTTCCCGAGGAACGTTTCGGCGATCTCTTCGAGCCCTTCCGGCGGCTGCAGACGACCCGTGGACAGGGCGCCGGGCTCGGGTTGTCGATCGTCGCGTCGATCGCGAAGGCTCACGGAGCCGACGTGCGAGCGAGCCCCAACCCGGGGGGCGGGTTGGAGCTCGTCGTGATCTTCGCGGAATCCGAGGATGCGGCGGACGTGGAGCCTGATGGTGAGCGTGGCGCCTGAGTTCAGGCGACGACAGGTTCGCCGGTCAGGGCGACACCGGCCCGGCGCATTTCGTCCAGTGCGGTACGCGTGGTGTCGGCGGCGACGCCGGCCGTGTAGTCGAGCAGGACCCGCACCGTGAAGCCCGCGCGCGCCCCGTCCAGTGCCGTGGCCTTCACGCAGTGATCGGTCGCGATGCCGACGACGTCGAGTTCGGCGACGTCACGGGCCTTCAGCCAGGCGGACAGTGTCGTGCCGTCCTGGGCCGAGCCCTCGAAACCGCTCTTGGAGGCGGAGTGAGCGCCCTTGTAGAAGACCTCGTCGACGTGCCCGGAGTCGACGGCGGGCGCGAAATTCGGATGGAACTCGCCTCCCTCACTGCCGACGACGCAATGCACGGGGAATGAGTGCTGGAAGTCGGGGTTGTCGGAGAAGTGGGCGCCCGGATCGATGTGGTGGTCACGGGTGGCGAGGACGAAGGCATACTGCCCATCGGCGCGCCGGACCAGCTCGGCGATGGCGGCGGCTCGATCCGCACCACCCTTCACCGGAACGCTGCCGCCCTCGCAGAAGTCCTTCTGCACATCGACGATGATCAGTGCACGACTCACGGAAATCCCCTTTCCTCGGGTGAGTCACCTCCACCCAACTGTGACATTAAGTGCAATCATCCTCACTATACGTGTTCGTTTTAGGGGGCAGAAGGGAGCGCGCCGCTCGTTCGCCCGTCTCCCGCGCGAGCCGCAACCTGCCGTTCGAGCAGCCGATGGCGTTCGGCTCGGCCCAACGCTCAGCGGAAGACGCCGCTGTAGGCGTTGAGGGCGGGCTGGCCGCCGAGGTGGGCGTACAGGACGTTGGAGTCCTTGGGAATCTCGCCGCTGCGGACCAGGTCGATGAGCCCGGCCATCGACTTGCCCTCGTAGACAGGGTCGATGATCATGCCTTCCAGCCGTCCGGTGAGCCTGATGGCGTCGAGGGTGGACTGCACGGGGATGCCGTACCTGTCGCCGGCCCAGCCTTCCAGCACCGTGATCTCCTCCTCGTGCAGGTCCCGGCCCAGGCCGATGAGCTCGGCCGTGGCGCGGGCGATCTTCGCCACCTGGGCACGCGTCTCGGCGAGCTTGGCCGAGCCGTCGATGCCCAGCACGCGCCGGGGACGATCCTGGCCCGCGAAGCCGGCGATCATGCCTGCCTGGGTGCTCCCGGTGACGCTGCACACCACGATGGTGTCGAAGAAGACGCCGAGCTCGCGTTCCTGCCGCTGCACTTCGTACGCCCAGTTGACGAAGCCGAGACCGCCCAGCGGATGGTCGGACGCTCCGGCGGGGATCGCGTACGGGCGGCCGCCGGCGGCCGTGACCCCCTCCAGGGCTTCGTGCCAGCTGTCCTTGAGCCCGATCCCGAAATCGGCCTGGACCAGGCGGACGTCGGCGCCCATGATGCGCGACAGCAGGATGTTGCCGACCTTGTCGTTGACCGCGTCCGGCCAGTCCACCCAGCTCTCCTGCACGAGTACGGCCTTCAGCCCGACCTTGGCGGCGACCGCGGCCACCTGCCGGGTGTGGTTGGACTGCACTCCCCCGATGCTGACCAGGGTGTCCGCGCCCTGGGCGAGGGCGTCGGGGATCAGGTACTCCAGCTTGCGGGTCTTGTTCCCGCCGAACGCCAGCCCGCTGTTGCAGTCCTCCCGCTTGGCCCAGACGCGGGCTCCGCCGAGATGGTCGCTGAGCCGGTCGAGGCGGTGGACGGGGCTGGGACCGAAGAGCAGCGGATAGCGCTCGAAATCGTCGATGGACATGTACGGCTCCTCAGGTTGAAGGCTCGTTCTCGGAAGCGGCGGGCATGGCATCGAGGAGTGGGACCAGGGTCCCCCAGTTGGCGCGTACGGCGAGCGCCGCCCCCTCCACGTCTCCGGCCGCGCACAACGCGATGATCCGTTCGTGTTGCGCGACCGACCCCCGGCCGCTCAGGGAGGAGAACCGCATCCGCTCCACGCGCCGCAGCACCGGCGTGAATTGGTCGAGAACAGCACGTATCGCATGATTCGCGGACGCGATCACCGGGATGCCGTGGAAGGCGTCATCGGCGGCGAGCGCCGCGTCCACGTCGTCGCGGCGCAAGGCATCGGCGAAACGCGCGTTGGCCTCACGCATGGCGTCGAGTTCGCCGGCGGACAGATTCGGCAGCGCCTCCCGTACGGCGAGCTCGTGCATGGCGGCCGTCACCGACTGGGCGGCGCGCACGGACCGGACGTCCACCGTGCTGACGATGGTGTAACGACCGGGCTTGGTCCGCACCAGCCCGGCCTGCTCCAGACGCGTCAGCGCCTCCCGGACGGGAGTGCGGCTCACGCCCAGCCACTGTGCCAGATCGCCGTCGTTGAGACGTTCGCCCGGGGCGAGCGTGCCGTCGACGATGGCGTCTCGGATGGCGCGATAGGCGTTCTCCCGGAGAAGTGACCTGGCGACCACTCCCCGGCTCTGTGGAACCGGCATGCAATATATTGCATGACGCATGTCGCGAGGAGTCAAGCCCCCGTCTCAGAAACGCCCGGCGGGGTGAAGGAGGCCGCTGGCGCAGATGCGGCGGATGCCTTCACGCAGGTCGTCGGCGGAGGCCGCGAGCGACAGGCGGATGTACTCGCCCGAGCGTTCGCCGAAGGCCGGGCCGGGGCCGACCGCGACGCCGTGCTCGGTGATCAGTCTCTTGGCGATCTCCATGCCGTCGAGATCCCGGTTGCCGGTGCGAATCCACAGGTAGAAGGCGCCCTGCGGCCGGTAGACGTCGAAGCCGTGGGCGGCGAACTCCCCGACGGCGAGATCGCGGTTGGCCCGATAGGTCTCGACCATCGCGCGCTGCTCGTCTTGCGGCCCGGTGAGCGCGGCCAGTGCCGCGTACTGACCCGGTGTGCTGATGCAGGAGACCATCGGCTCCTGCAACCGCGTGATGATCTCCGCGAGCGACGGCGGCGCCGCCAGGTAGCCGATGCGCCAGCCGGTCATCGCGTACGTCTTGGAGAAGGTGAACACCGAGATCGTCCGCTCCGCGCCGCCGACGGCCGCCGTGGAGGCGAAGGTGTCGTCGAACACGACCTGGTCGTAGCACTCGTCGGAGACGATCCACAGGTCGTTCCGCTCGGCGAAGGCGATCAGCTCGGCGAGGGTCCCGGCCGGGAACACCGACCCCACGGGGTTGGACGGCGAGTTCAGCATCAGCACCTTGGTGCGCGGCGTCACGAGCCGTTCCAGCTCGGCGAGGTCGGGGAGGAACCCGGTCTCGGGCGCCAGGGAGTAGGCCGTGGTGGAGGCGCCGAGGATCTTCCCGAACGCGATGTAGTTGGGCCAGGCCGGGTCCGGGATCAGGATGTCGTCGCCCGGCTCGACCAGCGCGGTGAGCGTGGCGAACAACGCCTGCACCCCGCCGGCCGTGACCACGATGTCCTCGGGGCGGGCGTCGAACCCGTTGACCCGCTTGATCTTGTCACTGAGCGCCGCCCGCAGTTCCGGGATCCCGGCGTTGGCCGTGTACTTGGTCCGCCCCGCCGCCGCGGCCTCGTCGGCCGCGCGCACCACGTGCGCGGGCGTCGGGAAGCCGGGCTCGCCGATCTCCAGCCGGATCAGGTCCGGGCGGGTGCCGGACATCGCCAGATCCATGATCGTACGGATGCCGTTGTGCTTCATGCCTGCGACGGCGGGGGCAGCGCGCATGCTTGGCTCTTTCCTGGAGGACCGCGTCCGGCGGTCAGTGAATGCTGCGGAGGAACTGCTTGGTGCGCTCGTGCCGGGGATGGTCGAAGAACTCCTCCGGCGAGGCCGACTCGACGATGCACCCCTGGTGCATGAACACTGATGGACGCCGCCCGGCACCACACCGGACCAGGACGCCCTCTGTATGCGCCGAGCGGACATCGCACAGGCGCTGTCCGGCCTCGCGGGCGCCTACGCACTCGACGGCCACCCTCACGAGGCCGCCCAACTGCTCGGAGCAGCCGCCGCGGCGTTCGCGCGGGGCCGCGCGCTCCTTGATCGACCTGGACGATTCGTGACAGCTTCGCCCCCCGGGGGTCAGCCCTTGATCGCCCCCACCAGCCCGTTGACGAAGTAGCGCTGCAGAAGCAGGAAGAGCGCGATCACCGGGAGCACCGTGATCAGGGAGGCGGCCATGACCTCGTTGTAGCGCGGCACCTCGCTGGAGATGAGCGACTCCAGCCCCAGCGGCAGCGTGAACCGCGACCGGTCCGAGAGTGACACCCGCGTCAGCACGTATTCGTTCCAGGTCGGCACCGCCGTCAGCACGGCAACGGTGATGTGCGCCGGCTTGGCGAGCGGCAGATACACCGACCAGAAGATCCGCGCCTCCCCCGCGCCGTCCGACCTGGCGGCCTCGCGCAGCTCGCGTGGGATGGAACCGTAGCTGTTGGTCAGCAGCAGCACCGTCAGCGGCGCGGTGCCGTTGACGAAGGGGAGCACCAGCCCCAGGTGGGTGCCCAGCAGGCCGAGGTTCTTCTCCAGGATCACCACCGGCAGCAGCACCGTGATGCCGGGCACGAACAGGAGCGCCACGAAGAACCAGTACAGGAAGCGGCGGCCGGGGAAATCCAGGACGGCGAAGGCGTAGGAGGCCAGGCTGTAGACCACCAGCACGCCGATCACGGTCATCGCCGTGACCTGGAGGCTGTTGAGGAAGTAGTCCAGGAAGTGCAGCCGGCCCCACGTGGCGATGAGGGTGTCCAGCGTGGGCTCGCGCGGCAGCAGGTTGTGTTCGAGGACCTCACTGCGGGTCTTGAAGGCGCCCGACACCATCCACAGGAACGGATACATGCTGATCAGCGCATAGACGATCAGCCCAGCATAAGCGAAACGCTTCACTGAGCCCTCCGGAGCAGGCGCGCGTTGGCCAGGGTCAGCAGGACGGCTCCCGCGAACAGCAGCCAGCCCAGCGCGCTCGCGTGGCCGAGCGAGGGTGCCAGGCCCTTCATGAAGGCCAGCCGGTACGCCATCAGCCCCAGCACGTCGGTGTGCCCGCCGGGCCCGCCGTTGGTCGCGATCAGGAAGATCTGGAAGCCGTGCAGCGTGTCGCGGACGCCCAGCAGCACGATGGCCATGGTGATGGGCCTCAGCAGCGGCCAGATGATGCGCCGCAGCACGTGCCAGGAGCCGGCGCCGTCGATCTGCGCCGCCTCGACGAGGCTGCGGTCGATGGCCTGCAGCCCGCTGAGGTAGAGCAGCGTGGCCACCGGCACGCTCGACCACACCAGGATGACGATCAATGTCGGCAGCGCGGTGTCCGGGTTGCCGAGGAAGCCCTGCGGCTGCCGCAGGCTGCCCAGGCCCAGCGAGCCGAGCAGCAGGTTGAGCGCGCCGTCGGGCTCCAGTACGTACCGCCAGGCGAAGTAGACGGCGATGCCGCTGGTCACGTACGGCAGGAAGTAGGCGGAGCGGAGAACACCACGCAGGCGGGTGATGGAGTTCAGCATCACCGCGAGCGGGAGGGAGACGGCCACGGTCAGCAGCGGCACGGCGACCATGACCTGGGCCGTGTTCCCCGCGGCCCGGCGCAGGTCGCCGGTGAGCGACGGGTCCGCGTACAGGAGGTCGGCATAGTTCCCCAGCCCGGCCCAGCGCCACTCGGGGGTGAAGCCGTTCCATTTGGCGAAGCTCAGCAGGAACCCGCTGACGATCGTGTAGGCGCCCATCAGCAGGAACAACGCGACAGCGGGCGCGACGAAGGCCCATCCGATCAACCAACGCCGCCACCGCGCGGGGAGCTCGACAGAGGTCGTGCTCACTTGGTGGACTTCCACATCGACGCCATGATCTTGTCCAGCTCAGTGCCCGCCTGCTGTGGGCCGACCTCCCCCAGCGGTGTCAGCCGTACGGTCAGGTCACCCGGCTTGACCTGGTCCCAGTCGGAGGGGAAGAAGCTGTCGTCGGCAGCCTCGTAGCTGCTTTCCGGCGGCCCGGTGAAGTACTTCTGGAGCGCGGCCAGGTCCTTGCCGAGCAGCGACTCCGCCTGCGTGCCCAGGTCCGTGGAGGGCAGGTCGAGCGACTCCTTGGCCACCATGCCCGCACCCTCGGGCGAGGTCACCCAGTCGATCCACTTGACGGCGGCCTCGCGGTTGCGCGTCGTGGCCGTCACACCGAGCCCGGTCAGCGCCAGCGGCGCCATCGAGATCTGCTTGTGCGTGCCCTCGGCCGACGCCGGGATGGGGAAGGCGAGCACCTTGTCGGGGCTCATCCCGTTCTGTGCGAGGAAGGCCAGCGTGAACGTGCCGCCCACGTCGAAGGCCGACTTGCCTTGCGCGAAGGCGATGTCGGCCTCGTCGATGCCGAGCGTCGTGGCGCCGGGCATCCAGTACGGCGTCAGCCTGGCATACGTCTCCAGCGTCCTGACACCGTCCGGCGAGGCGAAGCCCTGTGTGGTGCCCTTGCCGAACAGCGCCTGGAAACGCTCCTTGCCGAGGTAGGCGAAGGCCAGCGGCTGATAGATCCAGTTGAAGCCGGTCTGGGAGATCTTCAGCCCCAGCGACAGCCCGCCCTGGCTCTTACCGGTCGTGGCCTTCAGCGCCTTCAGGAACTCCTCCCACGACTTCGGCGGGGTGTCCGGATCGAGCCCGGCCGCCCGGAGCTTGTCCTTGTTGGCGTAGACGATGCCGAAGGCGCCCGCCGTGAACGGCACGGAGAAGCGCTGCCCGGCCTTGCCGTTCTTGATGGGCGAGTCGGCGGCCACCGAGTCGATCTTCTTCTGCGTCAGCACGCCGCTCTCACGCGTGGAGGGCAGCAGGCGCTGCTTCCACGCGTCGGTGACATCGGCCGCCAGGTCCTGCAGCAAGCCCGACGAGCCCATCTCGTAGTCCTCGCCGGACGAATGCACCTCCAGCACGTCCGGCAGGCCGTTGGTCTGCGCGGCGCTCTGGACCTTGCTGACGAACACGTCGTCAGGAGTGACCGCCTCGACCGTGACGCTGATGCCCGTCTTGGCCTTGAACTGCGCCGCCGCCTTGTTCAACGCGTCGGCGTGCGACTTCTTGAACGTCCACATCCGCAGCGACTGCCCGGCCTGCCCCTGCCCGCCTCCGCCGCTCGAGCAGGCGGCGAGTCCCAGCACGAGCGCCACGGCCAGACCGAGCGCGCGCTTGCCCACCGTTGTCATCGGTCTTCCCTTCCCGTACGGCTAGCGCACGCTCTCGAACTTCTCGACCCAGTACCGCGTGCGGTCCAGGTAGGCCGTCTCGGCGGCCCTGCCCTGCTTGCCGTAGGCGCCCTGGAAGGTCTGGTAGCCGTGACCGGGCGGCGGGGTGCGGTCGGCGGGCTCGATGACCGAGCCCTCGTGCCACTCGTTGAAGGAGGTGACCGACACCCAGGTCGGCGAGCCACCGATGGCCGGGTCCAGGGCGTTGGTCCACTGCCGGTCATAAGCGGCGCCGTTGTCCCGGGCGACCGTCGGCGTGGTGTTGCCGGGTACGGCGCGGTCGTCGAGGTAGCCGGGGGCCACCGAGGGCGCCCAGATCAGCCCGTGCGCCTCGGCGTACTCGCCGGCCTGCTTCCAGCCGGGCGCGGTGGCCCCGGCGATGCCGTCGTAGGTGTACATACCGTTGAAGTGCGCGATCTTGGTGGTGTCGGTGGTCTGAGCGAGGATGATGTCGTCCTGGTCAACCTCGTCCAGCGCGGACCAGTCGGCGACCTGAAGGCTCCAGAACACGTAGAAGACGTTGTCGAAGGCCGGGTGCGAGCCGTACTGCCGGTGCAGGTAGCGGATGTCCTCGACGGTGGAGGCGGCCGTGCGGCCCTCGTACGGCTCCAGGTGCCAGGCGACCTTGACGCCCCGCTTGGCCGCGGCGTCCATGACGCGTCGGGCCAGGCCGTCCTCGTAACTGCCCTGGCCCCACCAGCTGTAGACGATCACTCCGGCGCCGGTCCGCGCGATCCACTTCATGTGCTGGGCCAGGACCCGGGAGTCGCCGGAGTCATAGGCGCCCAGGGCGGGGTAGAGGTCGGCGCCGACATCCTCCGGCGGGGTGTGGCCGCCCTGCTGCCAGTGACGCCACTCGCCGCTTCCGGCGGGCGTGCCGTACCAGGGGTAGTAGAACAGGTGCACGTTGCTCGACAGGTTCGCTGCGGCGGCCGGCGCCACCTGCGGCGACCAGGCCAGGGCCGCCAGGATGAGCACAAGGGCGAGATTCCGACGTTTTGCGATCACGGCGTCCTTTCGGGGGGAGAAGGATGCTCCAGGCGCGCGCAAATCGTTAAGATCTCTCGAAATCTACACGTAACGATTGCGGTGTCAAGAGTTCGCCCTCAGGCGGATTGACGCCGTACGAGGCGCGCGGGCACGACCAGCTCGGTGGACGGCTCGTCGATGGCCTCGCGCAGCCGTTCCAGCAGCCGCACGGCCGTGGCCTGGCCTATCTCGCGGGCCGGGTTGGCCATGGTGGTCAGGCCGGGTGAGACCATGCCGGCGGCGTCGATGTCGTCGAAGCCCATCACGGCCAGGTCTTCGGGGACGCGCAGGCCCCGTCGAGCCGCCTCGTCCAGGGCCCCGATCGCCATGACGTCGTTCGCGCACAGGAGGGCGTCGGGCGGCTCGGCCAGCTCCAGCAGCCGCGCCACGCCCTCGGCGCCGCCCGCGCGGCTGAAGTGGGTGTGGGCCACGAGGGCCTGGTCGGCCGGCGCGCCGGCCTCGGCGAGGGCCGCACGGTAGCCGGCCACGCGCTCGGCCGCCGGACCTTCGGCGGCCGGGCCGCACACGAAGGCGATCCTGCGGTAGCCACAGCCGAGCAGGTAGCGGGTGGCCTCGGCCCCGCCCCCCTCGTCGTCGCTGTGCACCAGGTCCACTCCGTGCTGGACCAGCCTGCCACCCAGCCGGACCACCGGGATGCCGGCCTCGATGACCGGCAGCAGGTCCTCAGCGTGGGTGTGGAACACGGCGAAGGCCAGCCCGTCGACCTGGCGGGCGATCATGTGCTCGATCGCGGCCTGCTCAGTGCGCCGGACGCCGTCGGTGTTGCTGATGATCTGGTCGTAGCCCTCCGGGCCGAGCACGTCCTGAAGGCCGCGGGCCAGCGCCGGGTAGAAGGGGTTGGTGATGTCGGGAATGATCAGCCCGATGGTCTGGCTGCGGCTGGTGCGCAGGCCTCGGGCCAGGACATTGGGCCGGTAACCGAGCTCCTCGATGGCTTGCAGCACGCGCTGCCGCGTCTCCTCCGCCACGGGGCGGCGGCGGTTCAGCGTGTGGGACACGGTCGTCGCGCTCACCCCCGCCAGCTCGGCGACCCGCCGGATGCTCGGCCGCTCGCCTCGGAGCGCGCGCGAGTGCTCCTCGGGGACCGGCGGAGCGTGGTGTGCCGCCGGCGCCCGATGGTGCAGGAGGCTCTCGAACGCGCCGCCCAGGACCGCGTACGTCTCCTCCAGCATGCGCACGCCTCGCGCGACGGCCTCGGCGGGTGGCACCCGTTCGGCCGCCTCCAGCAGGATCGACTCCCACACCTGCCGCAGGGGCCCGAGCGCGGCGACGGCCAGGATCCGCGGCCTGAGGTCGCCGCCCGCCTCCTCCACCAGGGCCTCGGCCAGCGCGCGCTCGCGCGCCGCGAACAGCTCCCGGCCGTAGGCGCGCAGCGTCTCGCTGTCGCGGTGGATCCGGCCGAACAGCGCCAGGTCACCGGTCGGCTCGGCACGCAGCAGCCGGCTCAGCGCGACCAGCACCCGCCCGCCGGGCGGGCGCTGCCGCACGACCTCGGCGGGGTCGCCGGCCAGCAGCGGCTCGTGCTCGAAGAACAGCTGCTCCTTGGTGGGGAAGTGGTTGAACACGGTCTTGGCCGACACATCGGCCGCCTCCGCGACCTCGTTGACCGTGACCGCGTCGAACCCCCGCAGGGCGAACAGGCGCAGCGCCGCGTCCGCCATGGCGCGCCGGGTCTCGGCCTTCTTCCGCTCACGGCGGCCCTGCGGCTGCTGGATCAGCATGCGGTGATATTACATCGGCATAATCCTTTCAGCCGCTGAACTTTTACGACAGGGCGCCTCCAGCCCTCCGTCGGGCTCGTCAGGGTGGTGTGAACCTCCCGGCTCGTCACGGCAGCACGTGCCTCGCGGTGAAGCCCAGCACCCGCTCGGCGGCGCGCAGGTCGACCGGAACGGCGCGGCCGGGCAGCGGCGCCCGCCGCTCGCTGCCGGGGTGGAACGCGGCCAGCAGTTCCTCGGTCGGCTCGGACATCAGCGTGTCGGGCGCGGCGACGGTGAGCACGTGGTGGCCCTCGATCGGGCGCGTGACCGCCAGCCAGGCCGCCCGCGCGGCGTCCCGGACGTCCAGGTAGCACCACAACTCCCTGGCTCCGGCGGCCCGGTCGGCGGCCCACTCCTCCGCTGTGCGCCGGAGCTTGTCCTCCGGCCCGCCCAGCCGGGGGAAGCGCAGCGCGACGGTCGTCATCCCATGCCGGCGGCTCATCATGGCCGCCGTGAGCTCGTCCGTCTGCTTGGACAGCCCGTACGGGTCCTCGACCTGCAACGGGATGTCCTCGTCGACGGGCACGTAGGCCGGGTGCAGCACCCTGTCCGCCCAGGCCAGCCCCAGGGCCGACATGCTGCTGGCGATGGCGGCGCGCCGCACGCCCGCCCGCCCGGCCTCCTCCAGCACCACGAACGTGGCCCTGGTGTTACCGCAGAACACCTCCTCCGGCGTGCCCAGCACGGGCGCGGGGAGCGCGGCGAGGTGGATCACGGCGTCCACGTCGTCCAGCGCCTTCCGCACGATCTCCGGATCGCCCGCGCTGCCCACCACCATGCGATCGAGCGGCAGGCCGTCAGGACCGCGCAGGTCCAGGCCCGTCACCGCCACCTGATGGCGCGCGAGGAGATCGAGGGTGGCCCGGCCGACGCTTCCTGCCGCCCCCGTCACCAGCACCCGCCGTGGAAAGCCGGTCATGTACTCCCCAACGTGCAAACCGATTTGTGAGACGCAGCATGACGGACGAGGCCAGGAGCGTCAAGGTTGGTACAGCGACTGTAAGTTTCGCGTCAAGGAAGCGGATTCCGCCCGCCTGGCCCGCGGACAGCACCCAGTGCGGCGACTCCGAAGTCGGCGGTAAGGAGGCCCGCCGCAACTCTCCGTTCGGCGGCCAGGCGGACGTGGGGACGATTTAATGCCACGGAGCCGACCGGCGCAAGACGGTGGAGCGCTCCAGGCGCAAAGTTGCGGATAAATGTTGATTTTTTACGGATCTTCATCGCGATCAACCATTCATCGACCGAAATGACAGTTCCTTGACAGGCACATTACGGCGCGGTAAGCATCTGTATTGAGCCCAATTGTCGGAAAATCTCACTGCCAAAACGTCAAGCGCAACCTGGGGCAGCACCCCCAGCCCTACCAGCAAAGCGCGGTCGGCGCGCGCCTTGCCTGACGTCCCCCCGGTCAGGAAAGGAAGCCCATGTCTGCGTGGTCGAGGCTGCTCGTCGCGGCGTCGCTGGTGCTCACCAGCGCGGCGGCGATGGACATCCCTCCCGGCGACTATCAGCAGGTCCAGCTGGCCCTCGGGCCGGCCGAGCTGGGCGAGGCCATGTCGCTCGCGGTCCTGCCCGACAGGTCGGTCCTGCACACCGCCCGCGACGGCACGGTCCGCCACACCGATGCCTCCGGCGCCACCAAGGTGGCGGGCAAGCTCGATGTCTACACCCACGACGAGGAGGGGTTACAGGGCATAGCCGTCGATCCCGGCTTCGCCACCAACCGCCTCGTCTACCTCTACTACTCCCCCAAGCTGAGCACTCCCGCCGGGGACGCCCCCGTGACCGGCACCGAGGCCGACTTCGCGCCCTGGAAGGGCCACCTCAACCTGTCGCGCTTCACCCTCAAGGCCGACAACACCCTCGACCTGGCCGGCGAGAAGGTCGTGCTCGAGGTGCCCAACGACCGAGGCCAGTGCTGCCACGTCGGCGGCGACATCGACTTCGACGGCGCCGGCAACCTCTACCTGACCACCGGCGACGACACCAACCCCTTCGAGTCCAGCGGCTACTCCCCGCTCGACGAGCGCACCGACCGCAACCCGCAGTTCGACGCGCAGCGCTCCTCGGGCAACACCAACGACCTGCGCGGCAAGCTGCTGCGCATCAAGCCGCAGCCGGACGGGACCTACACCGTCCCGGCGGGCAACCTCTTCCCGCCCGGCACCGCCAGGACCCGGCCCGAGATCTACGCCATGGGGTTCCGCAACCCCTTCCGCATGTCCGTGGACAAGCCGACGGGCACGGTCTACCTGGGCGACTACGGCCCCGACGCGGGCGCCGCCGACTCCAACCGAGGCCCCGGCGGCCAGGTGGAGTTCGACCGCATCACCGCCCCGGGCAATTACGGCTGGCCGTACTGCACCGGGACGAACACCACCGCCGAGACCTACAACGAGTACACCTTCCCCAGCGGCCCGGCCGGCGCCAGGTACAACTGCGCGGGCGGGCCCGCGAACAACTCCTTCCGCAACACCGGGCTCGCCACGCTGCCGGCGGCCAGTCCGAGCTGGATCAAGTACGGCGACGCCGGCGCGCCGCCCGAGTTCGGCGGCGGCTCCGAGTCGCCGATGGGCGGCGACGTCTACCGGTACGACGCGAGCTCGACCTCGACGGTCAAGTTCCCGCAGTCCCTCGACGGCCGCTACTTCGCCATGGAGTTCGGCCGCCAGTGGATCAAGGCGATCGAGGTCAAGAGCGACGGCACACCCGGCGTGATCGAGGACTTCCCCTGGGACGGCACGCAGATCATCGACTCGGAGTTCGGCCCGGACGGCGCCCTGTACGTGCTGGACTACGGCACCGGCGGCGGCAACCAGGCGCTGTACCGGATCGAGTACCTCGCCGGCGCCAACCGCAACCCCGTCGCCAAGGCCGCGGCCGACAAGACCTCCGGGCAGGCGCCGCTGACCGTGGCCTTCTCCTCGGCCGGCAGTTCCGACCCCGAGGGCGGCGCGCTCACCTATTCGTGGAACTTCGGCGACGGCGCCACCTCCACGCAGGCCAATCCGACCCACGCCTACAGCGCCAACGGCACCTTCCGGCCGACCCTGACCGTACGTGACCCGCAGGGCCTGACCGGGACCGCCAGCCTGGTGATCACGGTCGGCAACACCGCGCCCACCGTGACGTTGACCAACCCGGTCGACGGCCAGCTCTTCTCCTACGGCCAGGCCATGCCCTTCAAGGTCACCGTCACCGACCCCGAGGACGGCACCGTGGACTGCGCCGGCGTCAAGGTGACGTACCTGGTGGGCCACGACAGCCACACCCATGCGATCACCTCCAGGAACGGCTGTGAGGGAACGATCACCATCCCGGCGGACGGCGAGCACGACGCGGCGGCCAACCTCTACGGCGTCTTCGACGCCGAGTACACCGACAAGGGCGGGCTGACCGGCCACGGCCTCCGCACGCTGCAGCCGGTGCACCGGCAGGCCGAGCACTTCGGCGCCCAGCAGGGCATCCAGGTCGCCAACCACGGCGGGGCCGAGGGCGGCGCGACCGTCGGCTTCACCGACAACGGCGACTGGATCTCCTTCGAGCCCTACCTGCTGGCCGGAGCCATCAGGGTGACCGCCCGGGTCTCCTCCGGCGGCCCCGGCGGCACGGTCGAGGTGCGGGCGGGCTCCTCGACCGGGACGCTGCTGGGCACCCTCACCGTGTCCAACACCGGAGGCTGGGACTCCTTCACCGACGTCTCCGCCGCTCTGAGCAACGCCCCCAGCGGCACGACAAAGCTGTTCCTGGTCTTCAAGGGCGTGTCGGGGCAGGGCAACCTGTTCGATGTGGACGCCTTCACCTTCACCACCGGAGCGCCGCCCGGCACCACGGTCGAGGGCGAGTCGTACACCTCCGGCTCCGGGGTGCAGATCGCCGGCCACACGCCTGCCAGCGGCGGCCAGACACTCGGCTTCATCGAGAACGGCGACTGGGCAGGCTACTCCGGCGTCACCACGGCAGGCGCCAAGACCTTCTCCGCCCGCGTCTCCTCCGCCGGGTCAGGCGGCACCATCCAGATCCGCTCGGGATCGGCCACCGGCACCCTGCTCGGCTCGGTCACCGTACCCACCACCGGAGGCTGGGAGACCTTCCAGAACGTCTCCACCACCCTGACCGGCACCGCCACCGGACCACTCTTCCTGGTCTTCACCGGCGGCAGCGGCTTCCTCTTCGACATCGACACCTTCACGATCACCAGGTAGGCGGCGATGATTCACAAACTCCTCGGCCTCGTACTCGTCGCGGCGAGCCTGACCGCCGCCCCCTCGGACCCGGCCTACCAGGTGCTGGTCTTCTCCAAGACCGCCGGCTTCCGCCATGACGCGATCCCGGCGGGCATCCAGGCCATCCGCGATCTCGGCGGCGGCAACAACTTCACCGTGACCGCCACCGAGGACGGCGGAGCCTTCACCGGCGCCAACCTCGCGGGTTACAAGGCCGTCGTCTTCCTCAACACCACCGGCGACGTGCTCAACGACACCCAGCAGGCCGCCTTCCAGTCCTACGTCGACTCCGGCGGCGGATACGTGGGCGTGCACGCCGCCGCCGACACCGAGTACGACTGGCCGTACTACGAGAAGCTGGCCGGCGCCTACTTCAAGAGCCACCCCGCCATCCAGCAGGCCACCGTACGCACCGAGAACCGCGCGCACCCGGCGACCGCCCACCTCGGTCCCACCTGGACGCGTACCGACGAGTGGTACAACTACCGCACCAACCCGCGCTCCTCCGTACGCGTGCTGCAGAACCTCAACGAGAGCACCTACAGCGGCGGCGACATGGGCGACCACCCCATCACGTGGTGCCACCCGCAGGGTCAGGGGCGCGCCTTCTACACCGGGCTCGGCCACACCACGGAGTCGTACGCCGACCCCGCCTTCCGTAACGTGCTCCTCGGCGGCATCCGCTACGCGGCCGGGGTCGCCAAGGCCGACTGCCGGCCGGAGACCAGCTACACCACGCTGTACGACGGCTCCACCAGCGGCTGGTCCCAGGCCGGCCCGGGCAGCTTCGCCAACGCCGACGCCACCCTGACCTCGCAGGGCGGGATGGGGCTGCTGTGGCACAGCGCCAAGGAGTTCGGCTCGTACTCGCTGAAGCTGGACTGGAAGCTGACCGGCGACAGCAACTCCGGGATCTTCGTCGGTTTCCCCGCCTCGTCCGATCCGCAGTCGGCCATCGACAACGGCTACGAGGTGCAGATCGACGCCACCGACACCCCGGACCGCACGACCGGGGCGATCTACGGCTTCAAAGCCGCCGACCAGGCCGCCCGCGACGCCGCGCTGAACCCGCCCGGCGAGTGGAACACCTACGAGCTGCTGGTGGAGGGCGAGCGGCTGCAGGTCTTCCTGAACGGCGTGAAGATCAACGACTTCACCAACACCGACCCGCGGCGCTCGCTGCTCCAGGGGTACGTCGGCATCCAGAACCACAGCGCCTCGGACCAGGTGGCCTTCCGCAACATCCGGATCAAGGAGCTGGGCGGGAGCAGCGTCACGGTCGAGGGCGAGTCGTACACCTCCGGCTCCGGGGTGCAGATCGCCGGCCACACGCCGGCCAGCGGCGGCCAGACACTCGGCTTCATCGAGAACGGCGACTGGGCGGGCTACTCCGGTGTCACCACCACAGGCGCCAAGACCTTCTCCGCCCGCGTCTCCTCCGCCGGAGCGGGCGGCACCATCCAGATCCGCTCAGGATCGGCCACCGGCACCCTGCTCGGCTCGGTCACCGTACCGAACACCGGTGGCTGGGAGACCTTCCAGAACGTCTCCACCACCCTGACCGGCACCGCCACCGGACCACTCTTCCTGGCCTTCACCGGCGGCAGCGGCTTCCTCTTCGACGTCGACACCTTCACCCTGACGAGCTCGACGAACGGCGGCACGGCGCTGTCGGACAAGGTGCACATCTTCTACTACCCCTGGTACGGCTCGCCGCAGGTCAGCGGCGGCTGGCGGCACTGGCCGCAGGGCGGGCACACCCCGCCCGACGACGTCGGCGCGGACCTGTACCCCGCCCTGGGCGCCTACGACTCCGGCGACTTCGCCGGCGCAGTGCCCCAGCACATGAAGTGGATCAAACAGGCCGGCGTCGGTGTGCTGGTGCTCAGCTGGTGGGGCCGCGGCAGCTATGAGGACAACCTCGCCAGAGGCGTCATGGACGCCGCGGCGAAGGAAGGGCTCAAGGTGGCCTGGCACCTGGAGCCCTACTCCGGCCGCACCGCCGCCTCCACCGTGGAGGACATCCGCTACATCAACCAGACCTACGGCTCGCATCCGGCCTTCCGCAACGCCTTCTACGTCTTCGAGAGCCTGCGCATCACCGACTGGTCGGCCCTGAGCCAGGTCAACCAGAGCAACGTCATCCTCGCCCAGACCACCGACACCACGAAGATCGCGAACTTCAACGGCATGTACACCTACGACGCGATCGCCGGCGCCACGGCGCCCGGCTGGCAGCAGGCCGCGGACTACGCACGCCAGCGCGGGCTGGTGTGGGCCCCGTCGGTGGGCCCTGGCTACATCGACGACCGCGCGGTGCCCGGCAACACCACGCCCACCCTCTCCAGGGACAACGGAGCCACCTACGACAAGGAGTGGTCCAACGCTCTCCAGACCAACCCCACCTGGGTGTCGATCACGTCCTTCAACGAGTGGCACGAGGGCAGCGTGATCGAGCCGGCGGTCGTGCGGACGGGGTACCAGAGCTTCGAGGGCGCCTACGGGCGCACCGGCGCCTCGGCTCAGACCGCCTATCTGGACCGCACGGCTACCTGGGTCAACCGGTTCGCGAACACCGGCTGACGACCGGACCCGGCCCGCCCGCCGACCGGCCCGTGCCGGGCGGCGGGCGGGCGGGCGTCAGTCGAATGCCGTCAGTTGTCGCTCACGCGCCGCGCTCAGGTGTCCTCGCGTCGCCGCCTCGGCCGCGTCCGGGTCCCCGGCCCCGATGGCCGCGGCGATGCGTTGATGCTCCTCGATCGTCGTGCCGGCGTGGGCGTAGGGGAAGTATCTCCGGTGCAGGTGAAGGTGGACATGCAGGCGCTCGAGGCCGTCCCGGAGCAGGGGGTTGCCCGACGCCTCGGCGATGAGGTCGTGGAAGCGGGCGTCGTGGGCGGTGAAGGCCGCGTGCCAGCGCCAGCCTTCGGGGTCGTCCGGCTCCTGCGCGATCGAGGTGGCCGCCTCCGCGATGATCGACTCGCGTTGCGCTGAGGTGGCCCGCTCGGCGGCCCACCGCGCGGTGGCGCACTCCAGCAGCAGCCGCATCTCGAACAGATGGTTGAACTCGGCGCGCGTGAGCAGCGGGGTGACCGTGTAGCCCACGAGGGGGCGCTTGCGGACCAGCCCGTCGGACTCCAGGCGGGCCAGGGCCTCGCGAATCGGCGTCTGGGACACCTCGAGCTCGCGGGCCAGCGCGTCGATGTTGACGCGGTCGTCGGGCCGCATGCTGTGCTCGAGGATGCGCGCCCTGAGCACGTCGTAGACGTCGTCGCCGAGCGTCGACCGCCTGAGCCGGATCGGTTCGGTGGATGCCATCGGGCCCAATCCTCCCACGGAGTCGACGTGTCGCCGGAAGGTCAAGTCTTGACGTCCTGACGGAACAGGAACTATACCTCCATGAAACATCCTATAGGATCTATGATTCTGAGAGGCGCTGTCATGAATCAACGATCACTGAACCGGCTCGGCGGGCTGGCTGCCGCCCTCGTGCTCGCCGTCACCGCCACCGCCGGTTGCACGAGGAAGAGCGACGACACGACACCGGCCGGCGCGTCCACCCGGACGCCCGACCAGGTCAAGATCGCCCTGGTCCCCGGCGGGGCACATCCCTACTTCCAGCCGTGGAAGGACGCCGCCACCAAGGCGAAGAGCGATCTCGGCGTCGGCGACGTCACCTTCAACGAGACCTCCGACTGGGACCAGACCAAGCAGAACGACGTGCTGAAGTCCCTCGCCGCGCAGGGCTACAACGCCTTCGGCGTCTTCGGCGTCTCCCCGGAGAACATCAACGCCACCTTCGAGGACCTCAAGCGGCAGGGCTTCCCGGTCGCCTCGCTGGCGTCCTGCCCGGCCGGCGAGGTCGACAAGGCGGACTTCTGCCTGTCCACCGACGTGCAGCTGGCCGCTTACAAGGCGGCGCAGGCCGCGATCGAGGCCATGGGCGGTCAGGGCGACCTCGTGCACCTGACCGGCAACAAGGTGGATTCCAACACCCAGCGCCGCATCGCGGGGGTGCAGAAGGCGGTCGATGAGACCGGCGGGAAGGTCAAGCTCCTGCAGACCGTGACCGACGTGGACAAGGACCTGCAGACGGCCCAGAAGGCCGTCGCCGACCTCCTCGCCGCCAAGGGCGACCAGATCCAGGGCATCGTCAACACCGCCTACAACCCCGCGGTGGCCTCCGCGGAGGGCGTCGAGCGGTCCAAGCTGCCGATCAAGGTCGTCGCGATCGACGACGACAAGACCATCCTCGCCGGTCTCAGGGACGGCTCGGTCGCCGCGACCGTGCTGCAGAACCCGGTCGGCCAGGCGTCCGTCGGCTCGTACGCGCTGATGAAGCTCGCGGGCGGCTGCACGATGGCGCAACCGGGAGTGATCATCGACTCCGGTTCCTTCGTCGTGACCAAGGACGACATCGACACCTACGACACGGACCGCCAGGCGAAGACGGACGAGCTGAAGAAGGCGTTCGACAGCCGGTACCTGTCCTGCAAGTAGTCCCACGAGCCCCAGGAGGAGCCTCCCTTGCCCGCGATCACTCACGCCGAGGCATATCTTGTCGACCTGGAGGTCGAGACCGTCCGCACGGACGCCGTCCAGTCGTTCATCAAGCAGGAGACCGTCTTCGTCGAGATCCGGACCGACGACGGCGGCACCGGCACCGGTTACACGTACACGATCGGCACCGGTGGCACCGCCGTGCTCGCCCTGCTGCGCGACTACCTGCTGCCCAGGCTGGCGGGCGCGGACGCCCGCCGGGTGGAGGCCGTGTGGCACGACCTGTTCGCCGCGACCCGGGCGACCACGGTCGGCGCGATCACCTCCCTGGCCCTCGCCGCCGTCGACACGGCCCTGTGGGACTGGCGGTGCCGCGACGCCGGCCAGCCGCTGTGGGTCCTCGCGGGTGGCGCGAAGGACCGCATCCCGCTGTACGACACCGAGGGCGGCTGGCTGCACCTCACCACCGAGGAGATCATCGCCGGCGCCAAGGCCAGCAAGGCCGCGGGCTGGCCCGGCGTGAAGCTCAAGATCGGCCGCTCCCCCGTCGAGGACGCGGAACGGCTGGCCGCCGTCCGTGCGGCGGTCGGGCCCGACTTCGACCTGATGCTCGACGCCAACCAGTCGCTCACCCCCGCGGAGGCCGTCAGGCGGGCCCGGCTCCTCGAACCGTCCGACCCCTACTGGTTCGAGGAGCCGCTGCCGGGCGATGACGTCGCCGGGCACCAGGCACTGGCCGCGGCCTCCTCGATCCCCGTCGCGGTGGGCGAGTCGCTCTACTCCGTGGCGCAGTTCCGCGAGTACCTGCACCGGCAGGCGGCCGGCATCGTGCAGGTGGACGTGGCACGCATCGGCGGCATCACGCCCTGGCTCAAGGTCGCGCACCTGGCCGAGGCGTACAACGTGCCGGTTTGTCCGCACTTTCTCATGGAGCTGCACGTGAGCCTCTGCTGTGCGGTCCCGAACAGCCGCTACCTGGAGCACATCCCCCAGCTCAGGGCGATCACCCGGCAGGAGATCGGGATCGCCGACGGGCACGCTCTGGCGCCGGCCTCCCCCGGGCTCGGCATCGAGTGGGACCGCGACGCGATCGACGACCGGAGAGTCGCGTGAGCACGCGGACCGCGACGCCGCCGGAGATCCCCGCGGCGGGTCCGCGCGAGCCCTCGAGGATGCCGATCTGGGCGAACCCGCGCCTCGGGCTGCTCATCCTGCTGATCGCCCTGGTCGCGATCTTCACCGTGCTGCGGCCGGCGTTCATGGACACCACGCTCACGCTCGTGCCGCTGCAGTCGGACATCAGCGTGTACGCGGTGGTCGGCCTCTCCCAGCTGGCGGTCCTGTCGCTGGGGCACATGAACATGGCCGTCGGCCGGATGGCGGCGATGAGCGCGTTCGCCATGGGCCTCGCCTACGACCGGCTCGGCGTGTCGCTGCTCGTCGGCCTGGCGATCGGGCTGATCGTGGGCACGTTGCTCGGCGCGCTGGCCGGGCTGATCATCTCACGTACCGGCGTCAACTCGTTCGTGGTCACGCTGGCGATGGACTTCGCCCTGGTGGGGCTCATCACCATCCTCTACACCAGGTTCACCGACGGCGTCGCCTTCAGCAGCCGGCCCGCCGGCATGGACGCGCTGCGCAACGACACGTTCGCCGACTACTGCATGGGCGACCTGTGCGGCCCGTACATCCCACTCGTCGCGCCACTCGCCCTCGTCGCGGTGCTGGCGGTGGGCCTGCTGTTCCGCTTCGGCAGGCTGGGCCGGGAGATCCTGATGACCGGCGCCAACGAGAAGGCGGCCGAGCTGTCCGGCATCCCCGTCCGGAGCCGGGTGGTGCAGGCCCACGCGCTCAGCGGGCTGCTGGCCGGGCTGGCCGGCTTCCTGCTCGCCGCGAACAACGGCGCGTTCTCGGCGCGCATCGGCGACGCGTTCCTGCTGCCTTCCTTCCTCGGCCCGGTACTCGGCGGCACGCTGCTGGCCGGCGGCGCCGTCAGCGTGCTCGGCACGGTGCTGGGCGCGACGCTCACCCAGGTCATCTACAAGGGCCTGAACCTGCTGCAGTTCCAGCTCGACCAGCTCAATCTCTACATCGGCCTGGTGCTGCTCGGCGCGCTGTCGCTCGATCGGGTGCGCCACGTCGCTGCGGAACGAAGGAGGGCACGGGCATGAGCACCGGCACCACGACCGCCGTCCGCGCCGGACTCGGCGGGCGGCTCAAGGATGTCACCGCCCGGCCGGAGTTCACCCTCGCGGTGCTCGCGGCCGCCGGTTTCGTCGCGCTCGCCGTCGCCACGGACGGCAACCTGCTCTCGCGCGGCACGCTGGACGCGTTCTTCCGCTTTCTCGCCGTCCCGATCGTGATCGGGCTCTCCCAGATGGTCGTGCTGGCCATCGGCCAGATGAACCTGTCGGTCGGCACCCTCACGGGCCTGTGCGCCATGGTCGCGGCGTGGCTCATGCTCGAAGCCGGGCTGCCCGCCCCGCTGGCCGTGCTGGGCGCGCTCGGGGTCGGTCTCGCCGCCGGCCTGGTCAACGGGCTGCTCGTCGTGTTCACCCGGATCAACGGGTTCATCGTGACCCTCGCCACCATGACGATCATCGAAGGGCTGCGGTACGGGGTCAACGGCCCCGACACCTTCCAGGGGTACTCGCCCTGGCTGCGCGGCCTCGGCACCGCCTCGATGCTCGGGCTGCCGGTCGTCCTCGTCCTCGCTCTGGTGGTGGCCGCCCTGGTGGCCCTGTTCTTCGGCCGCGCGGTCGTGGGCCGGCAGTTGCTGGCGACCGGCGGCAGCCCGTTCGCCGCGCGGCTTTCCGGCATCTCCAACGATCGGTCGATCGTCATCGCGCACGGGCTCAGCGGCCTGCTCGCCGGCGTCGCCGCCGTCATCACGGTCGCCGCCTCCGGCTCCGTCAACTCCAGCATCGGCGACGATCTGCTGCTGCAGAGCTTCGCCGCGCCGATCATCGGCGGGGTGGCGCTCGCCGGCGGGGTGGTCAGCGTCGCCGGCACCTGCCTCGCGGCGTTCCTGGTTCGGCTGGTGGACGTCATGCAGGCGCAGTTCGGCATCAACCCGCGCTGGATCGACCTGATCGTCGGCGCGGTCGTCCTCGGCGCGGTGCTGCTCGGCGCCGTACGCCAGAAGCTGTCGAAGGGGTCGTCATGATGCTCACCGCCGAGAACCTGGTGAAGACGTTCCCGGGAGTCCGCGCGCTGGACAGGGCCACCCTGCGGCTCGCCGCGGGCAGCGTGCACGCCCTGCTGGGCGAGAACGGCGCGGGCAAGAGCACGCTCATCAAGATCCTCACCGGTGTGCACAGGCCGGACGGCGGGCGGGTCGCACTCGGTGACGCCGAGCTGCACCTGAACGGGCCACTCGACGCCCAGCGGGCCGGCATCGGCGTGGTGCACCAGGAGCGCAACCTGATCCCCGAGTTCTCCATCGCCGAGAACATCCTGCTCCACCACCTGCCGCGGCGCTTCGGTCTCGTCGACCGGGCGCGGATGCGTGCCGAGGCCCGCCGCTGCCTCGACCTGCTCGACTTGGACCTCGACCCGGGCACCCCGGTCTCCCGGCTTTCCGTGGCGCAGGCGCAGCTGGTCGAGATCGCCAAGGCGCTGAGCGTCGACAGCAAGGTGCTCCTGCTCGACGAGCCGACCGCGTCGCTCACCGGGGACGAGGCCGACCGGCTCTACGGGATCGTGCGCAGGCTGCGCGACAGCGGACACGCCGTCGTGCTGGTGAGCCACAAGCTGGAGGAGGTGTTCGCGGTCGCGGACACGGTCACCGTGCTGCGCGACGGGCGCAGCGTGGCCGAGGCCGAGTCGCTCGCCGGCTACACGCAGGACCAGATCGTCGACCTCATGGTCGGGCGGGCGTACTCCTCGGTCCGCCTCGCCGAGCGGCACGTCGACCCGGTGACGCCGCCGGCCCTGCGACTGGACAAGGTGTGCACCGCGCGGGGACACCGCGACGTCTCCCTGTCGGTGCGCCCGGGAGAGATCCTCGGACTGTACGGCCTGGTCGGGGCCGGCCGCAGCGAACTGGCCAAGGCGCTGCTCGGGCTCGACCGGATCACCTCGGGAACCGTGGAGGTGCGGGGCCGTCCGGTGCGCATCCGCGATGTCGGCCAGGCGCTCCGCGGCCACCGCATCGGCTACGTGACCGAGAACCGCAAGGAGGAGGGCCTCTTCCTCGACCAGCCGATCACCCGCAACGTCGGCGTCACCGTCTGGCGGCGCCTGGCCAGGGCCGGGCTGGTGACCGATCGGGCGGAACGTCGCCTGGTGGCTCGGTACGTCGACCGGCTGGGCATCCGGATCTCTTCACCGTCCCAGCTCGCGGGCCAGCTCTCCGGCGGCAACCAGCAGAAGGTGAGCCTCGCGAAGTGGCTCGCCGCCGAATGCGAGATTCTCATCGTGGACGAGCCGACGGTCGGCATCGACGTACGTACCAAGGCGGCGTTCCACGAGCTGATCGCCGAGCTGGCCGGAGCGGGGCTGGCGTTGCTGCTGATCTCCTCGGACCTGCCGGAGATCGTCACTCTCGCCGACCGGATCGCGGTGATGAACGACTTCAGCCTCAGCGGCGAGCTGGTCAACGACCACGACTACGCCCGGATGAGCCAGGCGATCATCCGGCTGATCCACGCCGAACGGGTGCCCGAGGGGCAGGCGCATCAAGCCTTGTAGGACGACGCCCTCGCCCTAGTGTCCTGAGTCAGCAATTCGTCTCGTGTTGTCGGCTATGGGGCGTGCGGGACCGAAGGTCGAGCCGAGGCGAGTGTTGCCGGATTGGAGGGACCACCCCGGATACCGCGCCACCAGCCGAAGGTGCTCCGTGCGGATCTTCGCCCGCCGCCCAAATGAACGCGACGTCCGCCGGATTCAGCGTGAAGATGGTCAGGCTGATGGGCCAGACCCGAGCCTGCCCATCAATGCAGGCCAGAGGCATCTCGATAAGGGGTTGCATCTTGCCCGTCGCCACGTAACGTCCCGAGCAGCGACCCTCGCCATGGGAGGAGAGATCGGCATGTCCGACGATGAGGCACAGCGCGTTTTCCAGGTGGTCGACTCGTTCGAGCCCGGCAAGTTCGTGCAGTTGCTGGCGGAGGACGCCAGGATGGTGTTCGGCAATGCCGAGCCCATGGTGGGACGCAACGCCATCGCAGAGGGGCTGCGAACATTCTTCGCGACCATCGCGGGCCTCGCGCACAGGCTCGTCAGAACGTGGCAGGTCGACGCCGACACCATTGCCGAGACCGAGGTGACATACCGGCGGCTCGACGGCAAGGACGTCAGCGTCGTGGCCGTGTCGATCTGGCATACCCGCGACGACGGTCTGATCTCGGACTACCGCGTCTTCGTCGACCTGGCGCCCGTCTATACGATGTAGAGCCACGTCTACTACGGCGTCGGTACTGATGAGGTCGCCTATTCAACTGTCGTGGGACCTGCTGGTGACCTTCCGCGTTCCCCGGCGGCGTCGCGGCTCCAGGCTCCACCGCCTTCCCTGAGAAGACGGACGGTGGTCCCGGCGACGACGGGCGCTGCTTGCTGGGGCCCCCGTAGCTCCGGCCGGAAATCCAACTGAACGGCGTTGATGCTAGGACTGGCCGGCTGAGCGCAGCCGGGTGGCCAGGGCCAGCCCCGCGGCGACGAGGTGGGGCCAGCCGACCAGCCCAAGGACGGTGGAGCAGTCGTGCGGCGCAGAGGTCGCGAGCTGGGCGATCGGTTCGAAGAGCGCGGAGACGAGCAGCACGACCGTGAGGACCGGCCCCGCCACGCCGCCCCCGACCACCGCGCCGATCGCGGCCATGCTGATCAAGATGCCCGAGCCCGTGGCTCTGGACAGGTGGCCGGCGAACTCCGCCCACGGACCTTCGAGCTGCGCGAAGCAGCCGGGAAGGCTGCCGGAGTAGGTGGAGATGAGCACCGCCAGTGCGATCCTGGCGAATGGGATGAGCACGATCCCCGTCCAGCAGACCGCCCGCAGCCGGGGCATGGGCGCCCGCCGTTCCCCGCGCGCCAGCAGGAGGGCTACGACCACGACCGCCTGGCATGAGAGTGACGTCCAGGGGGGAGCTGCGGGCCGCACGGGGTCGTGTAGGGGATGACGAGCGTGGGCGCGTTGATCGCCAGCGACACCGTCGCGGTGATCGCGCCGAGCACCGGAAACCGTCGTGGTGCCCAGATGGCGAGCAACGCCAGCACAGCCGGCAGCACTGGGACGGTCCACAAGGCGGTGTCCCAGATCGCCGCGCGCAGCCGGGTCGGCTCGGGCCACGTGGCCGGAGCCCAGCCGCAGAAGGTGCCGGGATGCAGGGAGTACAGGAGGCTCGGCGCGGCTGCGGCCAGGATGGCCAAGAGACGGAATATCGGCTAGGTCCGGTCGAGGAGGCGAGCGCGGGAGGTCGATGCCAGCACCCCCGCGATCAGGTACGGCCAGTCGAACAGCTCCAGAGGGCTGGAGCAGTTGTGCTGCGCGTTGGACAGGAGCCAGGCGGCGGGCTGGAGCAGTGCGGGCACCAGCAACACCAGGCCACAGAGCCGTGCAGCCCGATACCCGGAGAGCACGGCGCCGATCGCGGCGATCGAGACCCAGTAGTAGAGGGCGTGGGCGGTGTCGAGGTGGTAGAAGGCCAGCGCCCATGTCCCCTTCATGTCCGCGTAGCAGCCGAAGTCGCCGGTGGGGGTGTTCCTGGCCAGGGTCTGGCCGAGCGCGAGCAGCACGACCGCGCTCCAGATGACCGCCCGTGGCCATGGCACCCGCTGCTCCGGGCGGGTCCGCAGGAGAGCGACGACGGCGATCGCCTGGCAGGCCAGTATGGAGCCGAACTGCGGGCCGAAGCCGCCGGTTCCAGAGACCACGAGGGTCGACACGGTGAGCACCAACGCCACGGCCGCGGCGATCGCGCCGACCTTGGGAAGCCATCGCGGCGCCCAGAGCGCGAGGAACGCCAGCAGGACCGGCAGGTAGTCGGTGGCGTAGCCGTACGCCACCCCGATCGCGAGCTCCAGCGGATCCGGTTGTGGCGGCTCGTGGCCGAACCAGCCGAAGCTGCGGAGCATCAGGATGGATAAGAAGGTCGGCGCGGTGGCCGCCAGGATGGCCAGGAGACGGAACATCGGCAGCCTCTCGCGCGAAGGTGATCGGCGGAGAGCGTACCGGACCGCTACGACAAGATGATCTCGAAAGGGACGTGCCCTGCTCGCCATGGTGGGTCAGCCAGGATTGGCGATACTCGTGCAGACCCTGACCTGTGCCCAGCCCCGACGGGCGGTGTGCTCGTCCAGCAGGGGCGCGCCTAGCCGAGCGGTTTCACCGTCGCACAGCGTAGCGGCGACCATCCTCCTTTGAGTAGGCCTTACTCATGCGGCGCCGCGCGGTGCGAAGCACAGTCGAGACATGAGAGCCTTCCTCGCAGCGGCGCTGCTGGCCACCGGGCTGGCGGCCACCGCCGCGCCCGCCCACGCGCAGCGGGCCGACTGCGCCTTCGCCGACAACCCCGTCCGCACCGAGCCCTGGTTCAAGTAGCACAAACCCGAGCTGACCGAAGGCCAGCGCAAGGCGGCGATCGTCCTCATGGAGGGCTTCGCGTCCAACGCCATCCGCTGCCTGGTCAACGCCGAGCGCGCCCGCGTCGGCGTCGCGCCCCTGGAGGACAGCTACCGCCTGTACAAGGCGGCGGACGAGCACGTGCAGGCAGCCAGGCTGCTCAAATGGTGGATCGACCGGCCGGAGGACCCGAAGAACAAGCGGTGGCACATCAACCCGGTGACGCACTCCGACGTCACCGTCCGGGTCAGAGCGGCCGGCTACTGCCCGTCCGGCACCTGGCAGGTCAAGGAGAACGTCTTCTCGGGCTGGGACGGCACCGCCACGCCGCGCGCGGCCGTCCGCTGGTGGATGAACAGCGACGAACACCGAGCCGCCATTCTCGACCCGGCCATGAAGCAGACCGGCATCTCGGTCAGGTACGGCAAGGCCCGCCCGGGCCTGTTCACCGACGTGGCCATGCTCACGACGGAGGTGTTCGGCTCCTGCCGTTGAGATTGGGCACCAAGCTGGCGTTCGCCTGCACACGCAGCGCCAGGGCCTCGGTCGCCGCCTGATCCATCGTGCGTTCCAGGCCACCTGCTACCACGGCCCGACCGCACCCCCACCTCCACGCCCGCCGCGGCACCTGACCCCAGGAGGTCACAGTCATGGCATGAGTGCGTGGACTGCGTGGTCGCGGTCACCGCACTCTCCAGCCTGCTCAACGCCGTTCTGCCCTGGGGACGAGCTCTCCAGTGGTTCAACCAGGTGGACGCCGTGTGCGCGAAGGTCAGGCTGCCGACAGCGGCTCGGCGATGCTCTTTGCCGGCGTTGGGGCGACGAGCGCGCCGTTGGCCAGGGGCAGGAGCAGTCCGTCGTGGTGCAGCCGACCCAAAGCCTGGCGCAGATCAGCAGCCCCGGTGAAGGCGGTGGCCGCGATGTCGCGCATGACCTGATCAGCGGGAATCTGGTCGCCGCGCGGCCGCCGACATCGCCTACCTGTTGACCCAGATCGACTCGACCGCCACGGTGCGGACGTCCGACGACGCCTGACGCACCCGGTAGTCGATGCGGCGCCACCCAGACAGCACCTCGTCGTACAGGTCCGAGCGGTACCCCGATAGCACGACCGCGCCCCGGCAGGAGTTCAGCAGCTCCAGCAAGGGGCGGTGCTGGTCGTCGGCGTCCATCTCCTTCACCTACCGGCCCGACCCGGCCGCGTTCCGCGTCGAGCGGAGGTACGGCGGGTCCAGGTAGAACGCCGTGTCCGGCGTGTCCATCCGCTGGACGAGCTCCAGCGCGTCGCACTGCTCGATGAACGCCTCCCGCAGCCGGGCGGCGTGCCAGCGCAGCGCAGCGCCCATCCGCTTCGCGGTCATCGGGTTGTTCACCCGCGTCCTCGACGTCGGCCGCCGCCATGACGCGCCGGCCTCGCCGGAGCGGGACTGCGTGCACTGCACCCACCACCGGCGGGCGCGCTCGAGGTCGGACGCCGTGGCGTCGCCGAGCTTCGCCGCCTGGTGCTCGGCGCGGGCGTACGGGGTGAGCTGGATGGCGCGCGGCTGGTCGCGCAGGGTACGCATGAACGCCACCAGGTCGCCGTTGATGTCGTTGATCGTCTCGATGTTCGCGGGGTCCTTTGGCGAAGAACACCGCGGCGGACCCGGCGAACGGCTCGCAGTACACCTCGTGCTTCGGCAAGAGTGAGGCGAGGAACGGAGCGAGCTTGCCTTCGGCGCCGTAGTACTGGAATGGAGGGCGCAGCGCCACGGGGACCCTCCTCGCTATGGTGACGGAGTGGACGATTCGATCAGGTGAATGGCCGCGTGAGCAGGCCGCATCCATACGACGAGGAGGCTTATCCGGTCGCGATACCGCCGCTGGTCGCGTATGTGCTGCCCGGCGAGGTCAATGCACGGGGCGTCTACCTGCTCGCGTGGCGGCAGGCTGGCCCGAAAGCCTGCGAGGGGCTGGTGACGTGGGTGGTCACCACGCACTCGGGGACCGGGGCGTTGCATCAGAAGTTCGTGGAGTGGGTGCCCGCCGACGAGCAGCGCCAGGTCCCGGCTGAGGCGCTGCGCGACCTGTACAAGAAGGTGCCCCGGTTCAAGCAGTGAGATCCGGTGCCCCGCGTGGGATTCACCGGCTCGCTTTTGTCGTTATGTCGTTGACCTGCGAAAACGTCTCGGATCGACACTGACAAGATCAACATTTCGACCTATCCACTGACTTACAGACAGTCGCGATCATGCGTCAGCGTGCAACTGAGACGCGTGGATCGCGAGCGATCAGCGTTCCGAATGCACAGGAACTGTCCTTGCTCGCCGAAGTTGGCAGTTGCTCACCCTTGCTGTCATGAACTTGGCATTGATCATTGATCTTGTCATGTTGATCATGATTTGAGATTATGCGCTGGCTCCGCCAAAAACATGACAAGTGCGTTGAGCGGCCCGGTAACGTGGAGGCGTGTCCATGAATGCCGTTTGGCGCCGGATACACCACTGGAAGGCGACCTTCGTATCGGAGATCCTCGTACCGAGAATTGTCCGACGTGTGTCCAACGGCGAGACGCCGCAGCCCGGCTGGCTCCCTCGCCGGTGGCTGACGGTGGTGTCGTGTGACCTTGACCTCCGCGCGGGTGTCGGCGCGATCTGGCTTGTATCACTTCCAGGATCCACCAGAGCGATAAATCACACTGCGCTGATCGAGCGCTGCGGGCAACAGTGGCGGTGGATCGGCGGCGGCTCGGGAGCTGCTGATCTGCCTACGGAGAGATCAGCGGCAGGCAGCCCAGGGCAGATCGGCATGATGGAGATCGGCGGAGAATCAGGCGTGGTGAGCCTCGTCTATCGCCTGCGGCATCCACATCTCGACAGTGCCCCGTGGGTGCAATCCAGCGAGCTCCGGGTGGCAACCGAGGTGGACCATCTCCTCCTGGGCGAACGACGGATCGAGGTACCGGCGCACGGCGCGCTCATCGTCGTCTGGAAATCTCCCTCCAACCACGCAACGCGGCCGCTCATCGTGGCTTTGAATCACGAGGGCTCGCAGTTGTCCAAGATCGGTCCTCACGACAGGGTGGACAGCTTCACCTGGACCAGGCTCAACAATCAGTAGGAGTCGAAAGCCGCCAGCTCGGCGAGCCCTACGCCAGCGCACGTCTCAGGACCGACGATGCGACGGCTCCGCCAGGAAGATGACAGGCGAGTTGAGCAGAGGGCCACTCAACCCACCTCACGCTAGTTGTCAACGCCCTGCTCGTTGGCGTCGATCATTGTCAACTTCCCTGCGCAGCGACAGGAACGCGACGGATGCGAGGAATGCGAGGTTTCACCACGCCCGGGCCAGCCGGTACTGCTCCACGTCCTCGGCGTGATCCACCGCGTACCGGCAGCCGCCGCACACCGCCCGAGCAACCCACGCGCCCAAGTTGATCGCGCCGCAATGGTGCACCCAAGCCGACTTGTCCAACGCGCTTGACCTCGACCTGGGCACGCCACACTCCTACTCGATCGCCGATGCCACCAGTTGGGAAGGATCTCTTTCCAGTTGGTCCCGAGAATGCAGGTAGATCAGGGTCGTCTCGAACGACACATGCCCCAGGGCCTCCTGGATCTCGCGCGGCTTCGCACCCCGCGCCTCCGCGATCGACGCCCACGTGTGCCGCAGCGTGTGCGGAGTCACCTTGGACGTGATCCCGGCCTGGCGGGCGATCCGCTGCATCAGCTCCCACGCCTTCTCACGCGGTAGCGGCCGGCCCGAGACGGTAGCGAACAGCGGCCCCCGAAGGTCCCGCAGCTCAACCCCGGCCTGGCGCGCCCGCTCAGCGAGGTACTGGTCCAGCGCGTACGTCGTCTCAACCGGCAGCTTCCGATAGTGCGGCTTGCCGCCCTTCAGCGTCAGCCGTAACGTCCGGTAGCCCCGCGAGAACGACAGATCGTCGATCTCCGCGCCCACCGCCTCGGTGATGCGGATCCCAAGCTGCACCAGCAGCCGGATCAGCGCCGCAGTGCGCAGCCGCTCCCGGCCGTGGTCCTTGTCAGCGGCCCGGACCATGGCATGTGCCTCGTCCTCCGTCAACGCCGTCGTCTCAGAGTGGCGTCGAGAGATGTTCGGCCGGTCCGCCTCCGCGAACGGGTTGAACCGGGCGGCGTCGTTCTTGATCAGGTACTTGTACCAGGCCGACACCGCCGACATCCGCTGGGCGATCGTCTTCGGCGCCGGCGGATCGTCCCCGGCCTCGACCGCGGTCTCGACCATCCACCGGGCGTACAGCTCGGCGTGCCGAACTGACATGTCCAGCGGGTCCAGTCCGGTGCGCTCGCAGTAGGTGAACCACGGCCGGATCGCCCGCCGGTACGCGTCACGCGTGTTCGGCGACCGGCGGGTCTCCAGCCACATGTGTGTGATCTCGATGACGAGCGGCGGCAGGTCGAGCGATAGCGCGAGGTCGCCGCGCGGCGCCTCGACGAGTTCACCCGTCATGACTGCTGCTCCGTCTCGGCGTACCGAGGAAGGTGTACATCAGGCGTCATCCCCCACGGCGATGCCGTGCAGGTAGTCCATCGGCGGGTTGGTGCCATTCCCGGTGAGCAGCGCGAGACGCGTCAGCCGCTTAACGGCCATCGGGCTGTTGAACCCTGGATGCAGACCGAGCGCCGCTGCGTTGATCGCGTGCGCTGCCTCGCCGAGAAGGACTTTCTCCTCGTAGGGGTCGAGGGTGGCGCCGACGTGAGAGACCTTGATCAGGACGGCGAGGATGTCCGGGAGGCGAAGGTACCGCCAGGTGTCGTACGGCTCGCCCTGCTCGTCGTCCTCGGCGGACCGCGTCCAATCGGAGCTGGACTCCAGGTGCCGAGTCAACTCCTCAGCAGTTGGCGGCATGGACACCAGCCGAGTCCAGATGGGTGCGGGCGATGTGTCGGCGGCGGCCGGGTGGAGCCGGTCGCTGCTGTGGTTGCTCATGAGAGCACCTTTCGCGAGGGAAGTGGATCACTCGCGACGGACCCACGCAGAGCGGAACATAACGTGAATCATGTTCCTATCTTAACGATCTTGTCCGCAACGTCAGATAGCGATCTGATCACAGCACCAACACGTCACGATCAGCCGCGCTGCAATAAATGAATGCGCCCTCGACACATCATTGCTGTCTTGACCACGCTGATCCTTATGGTGGCCGGCGGGCTTCTCGGATGGTCCGCCTACCACAAAATCCCGGAAGCCTTCGCCGTCGCCATAGCGGCAGCAATCATGGTATTGCCAGTGTATTTGGTCGCGAGCGGAGAAGGACGAACGCAAGCCGAGGAAGACCCCGCCAAGGAAGACCCTGCCCAGGTACTTCGCCGCCGCGTCCAAGCAGTCAATCAGGCCTTCACGGAAGCGGTCGCCCTAATGGACCTACTCCGGCGCGACCTCGACGCCCAACAGGCTGCGCGCGAAGCGCTCCTCGCCGAAGCCGAGCGTCAACAGCGACTCCTCGAACTCAACGAGGAGGAAGCCGAGAAGATCCGGCAGATACTCATCGGCGAGACCAAGGCCAGCATCCGCGCTGGTCGGCGCCGCGAACTTCGCTTCTTCCTCGCCGGCATACTCCTGTCCGCCGCCCTGTCCATCCCCATCGGCATATGGGTGAACAGCATCAGCTAAGACGCGGCGCGCACCTTCCGCGCCCCACCCCGCGGCCGCAACGTCACGCCTGCCTCCTCCAGCAGCCGATGCACGAACCCGTACGAACGGCCCGTCGAGATCGACAGCTGACGAATCGACTCGCCCGCCACTTACCGGCACTTCGGGTCCGCCTTCAACGCCTCGCGCTCCGCGCCCAACACCCGCGCCTACCTCTTCGACTCCATCACAGCCACCCCTGTCTGCTCACTTCACGCCGCCGACGCTAACCGCGCCCGCAACGCATCCCGATCCTCCGGCGACTCGGGCACAGGATCGCCCCGCCAGATACAACCCTCGATCGTCGCCAGATCAGCGAAGTCGTGCACGACCTCACGACCGGCCCGGCCCAACACCCACGCGCCTTACCGGCGCGCCCACTGCCGGATCGTCACCGCCTCCCGACCCAGCCGGACAGCAGCAACCTTCGCCGTCACAGGGGACACCAACACCCCCCGAACAGCGGAAAGCCCTCGAACCATGATCAGTCCGAGGGCACACGTCTCTCCGTCGCCCGGAAGTGTTACACACTCCGCTACCAACTGCAATCCAACAGCGGTACCGCTATCAGCCTTCCGATGCTCTCGCACAACAAGAAACCCATGCACAATCGCCTCATCGGCAGCCGACGATAGCGGCTACGCCCTTCCTCGGCCCGCACGCTCATACCGCGCCCCTCCGCTCGCGGCACATGAGCGATCGCTGCCTGCCAACGCCTCAAGCCACACTCGCGCCCATCATCTCCACGAACGCATTGGACTCAGCGAACAGCAGCGCGCGGAATAATGAACCCCTGCAAAGCGGAAAGCAATAATTCATTGCCTGCGCCATACGTGTCGATCTAACAGGTGACAATAGCCAAATGCTAGCTTTCACTGCAATCAGAGAGCACATACAAAGCAGGGGATCAACATGAAGAAGCTGGGATGGTTCGCCGCAGTTCTGGCCGCCTCCTCGGGTGCTGCAGTTATCGGCAGCGCCGGCTCGCCCGCCTTCGCCGACTCTAATCCGATTATCGACATCATCGATGGCATCAGCCCGAGCACAAACCTGCTCCCCCTGAACGTGTCACCCACAGTGCTGTGCATTCCCACGGCGAGCAACGTCAACTCCGTCAAAGGTGACAACAATCACATAACCACCAATCAGACGAATAACTGCACACAGAGCGCGCAACAAACCACGCCGCCGCCACCAAACGGTGGATTCTCCGGATACGAGGTGCGCCCGGCACAAAGTGATGAATGCGCCCCCGGAGAAGTCTGCAGTGTTTCTATTCTTTGCCCCGAGGGGAAGAATTTGATCTCAGGCTATTACCAGGCCCAGCCAGGCACCCAGGCCGTCTTTCTATCGGCAACGAACAGTACCGCGACTGAATACGATGCGAGCTTTGTCAATACTTCCCAAACCACGGCGACACTGAGCGCTAACGCTACCTGCGCCGACGTCACGCCCTGACACTGGACCATCACCAAGAACGCAGAGCCTCAGGCATTAGACACCTGAGGCTTTTGCTTCCATCTCAAGGAAACCGGGGCTAACTATAAGCTCGGCCATCTGCCGGATCATCCTGCCTCCTCGACAACCAGGCCCCGCTGATTCCGCTCCCCACACCGACACCGCGCCGGTGTCCACCCTGGCCCATCCCCTATACGCCGCTCCCACCCGAGCGCCACCTCCACCAGGCCGTCCAACTCCTCCACCGCGAGCACACTCTCCAGATGCTCGACCAGGAACGCAACCGCCCGGCCGCGCGCATCCGCACCATGAGAAACGCTGACCGGAGCAGGCCAACCCCGAACCTTCAAGTACCGCGCCTCGAAGTCCAGCAGGTCCTTCGTCAGGTCATGCAACAGATCCCCCACCGGCGACGGCGACCCATGCGGCCGCGTCCCCGACACCCTCGACCAGCGAGACGCCGCCCTCAGCCCGTCCGCGTCCGCCGCCACCTCCGCAGCGAGCCTCCGAACCTCCAACAAAGCCCGCCGAGTCGTCGCCATGCAGCGCGAACACACGAACGGCTCCCCCGTCCGCCACCGAACCTCCGGCACCTCCGGCTCCACAGGAGGCTCCCCCACCTCTCCCCCACTGAACGAACTCGTGCGCTCATCCACGAACAGCCAGGCGTCCACATACTTGCCTGCGTGCGCGAGGAGTTCGGCGGCGTTCGGCAGCTCCGCCGCGGCGTTGCCGCCCTTGCTGTCCAGCCGCCACAGGCCCAGGCTGCGCACCTGCTTGAGGATGACGCCGAGGCGCGATTGCGGTTTGCACGGCCGCTTCTTGATCTCAACGTCCGCGCCGCACAGGCAGGGACCGTTGAACGGGGGCTGCATCACCACGCCGGTGCAGCGACTCGTAGTGCGCGAGCGGGATCAGCCCGCAGAACGCGTCGAACGCGTCACGGTCGGCTGGGAGCGGCACGAAGCCGTAGCCGTTCGTGCGGAGGTTGAGGATCGCCGTACCGACGAACTCCGGGACGGGGAACTCGTGGCTGGCGTCGTGGTTCTCGCTCTCGCCGTACCTGCACTCGGGCGGGCAGATGAGCGCGACTTCCGCGTGCCGCAGCGCGGCGAGCTGCATCAGGTGGTCGTCATAGACGGCGCTGGCCGGCTTGGTGAGGCTCGTCTTGAGGTCCACGAGCCACAGCCCGGACGGCGTCGGGATCGGGCCAGCTGGAACCGCGCGAGGCTTGAACCTCGGCATGATCGGCGACGTCGGAGCGGGGAATCGCAGGCGGGCCCAGATGTCACTCGTACCGCCGTACGGGATCGTGCGGTTGATCATCGTGCACTCGGCCGCCTTGATGTCGCGGCGGATGTCCACCCCGAAGTCGGTCAGGAACTCCATGTAGGCGTCCACGAACGGGGCGGCCTCTTCGTCCGGAATGTACGGAGCGCCGATGTTGATCGCCTCAGCGATGTTGTGGACTCGGCTGCCTAAGTCGGCCTTCTTGTCCCACTGAAGGCTGGTACTGCTTCTTAGCCTCCTTGATGAACGCTTCCATGTCGTCGGGGTCGGCGGCCGCGCGGATCGCGGCGGGGAGGTTGTCCATCAGCCAGATCGCGGTGTCACTCGCGGCGGCGGGGGCCAGCGCCTCGATCATGTGCTGGTCGATGGCGTTGGTGACGGAGATCTTCATCCGGTTGGGGTCGTCCGGCGCGCACATCGGGTCGCAGTAGTAACGGCCCGCGCTGGTGGGGACGGCGTGGCTCGGGTCGTACTCGTCGCATTCGTCCTCGCGGATGGTGATGCTCACGCACCACCGCCGAGGTGCCCGTCGTAGTCGGCCTGGCCGAACCAGCCGAACCGGTACTCGTCCTCGATCATCGAGTCGAGCTCGGGACCGCCGCCCACGCTCGGCCGGCACCGGGCGGGGAACGACTGGTACGGGTGCCGCCGCTCGTCGGTGGAGGTGATGATGCCGATGTAGTCGGCGACCTCTTCGACGGTGGGGATGTCGCGGGTGACGTCGAAGCCCGGTGGAAGGGTCTTCACTTCGCCCAAGTGGACGGGCCTCCAGCCCACCATCGCCCACCTCTTCGAGGACATCGACGAACGCCTCACCCACGCCCTCAAAGTCACTGGCGAGGGCCTGCAGGAGACGTTCGAGACGGCCATCAACACCTACTGCGATGCGCTGCAGCCGCCCGTCCCGGGCGAGATGCCAGAGGACGCCGACCTCAAGATGCCGCGCGACCCCAACCAGCCGCCGCCCGGCACACCGACCGACCGGGCCACCGCGCCGCCGGCCGTCGTACGGCTCACGCGCAACACCAGGGCACGGCTCGTCGCCGCGTGCCACCAGGAGCAGATGGGCGGCAAGGCCGTCATCAACGACGCCATCGAGGCGTATCTTGACGAGCTTGGCCTGGACGAAGTGGACCTGGACCACTCCCAGTAGCGGCGGGGCGCGAGCCGTCCCTTTGACCAGCTCGCGCCCCATATCTCATCCACGCCGGAGGCGCGACCGCTCCTTCTTCGGCATCACGATCACGACTCACAGCAGTGTCGATCCCGTCGTGCTCACCCCCAACCTTCTCGATGCCGAATCAGGCGACAGAAGGTGGAGCCGTAACCCCATCGATGCCAGGCTTACCAATAGGGGCTATCGAGCTTCTTGCTTTCGCCCCAGCTGACTTGTCCCGTAGGCGGATAACGCAGCCCGACCGCAACTTTGAGGTTGTAGACCCGGGGCTTTACGAACGTTTCTCCGACGGGCTCGGAGGATTGGTAGCCGCACGTTTCTCTGCGAATGGTCCTCGCGTCGGCGAACCCGTCGTTGACCGTCATCGACACCAGCGCACACCAGCCGTCGTAGGCGGTGTCGTGCACGGTTCCCGTAACCGCGACCTCGGTGGCGGAGACAAATGTGATCTTGGCGTCGTTACGGCCGTCCCCCCCGGCGAAGGCACCCGCACGAACGCCATCGTTGTACGCGGTCAGGCTAACGTCGAAGGTATATGCCTGTGCGCTGGCCGGGTGTGTAGTGATCAGCGTCAGGGCGAGCGCGCCAAATGCGGCTCCAAGAACCGAACGGACTCGCCCTGGCCGGGACACCCTCTTGAGATTGGCCATGATGGCCCCCCTTTCGCGTTCTGACGTCATCGGCCAGTGTGCGTAAAGGGCGTCATAATCACGTCATAGCAACCGTTCGCGATGATTAGGGAAATACGTCGGCGGCCCGCGCCCCCGCAACGGACCGCCGACGAGCTGGTGCTACTTCTTGTTGACGACGGCCTGGACGCCCTTAGCCGGCCGGAACCGCATGACCCACTTGCCGGGCACCTCGATCGCCTCGTTGGTGTTCGGGTTCCGGCGGACGCGGGCCCGGTGATAGGCGCGCTCGAACACACCGAGCCCGCCGATGCGGACCTCTCTACCGGCGGCCACGGTGCCGACGATGATGTCAATGAACGCCTCGACGCTCCGCGCTGCGGCGGCGCGAGACGGCGCGTCGGTGCGCTGGCGAAACTCCTCGATGCCGTCTGCCTTATTCAAGCTGCATTCCCCCGAGAGTGACAGTGCCGCTTGGCGCGAGAACGCAATATACGCGCCAGACACACATGACACATCATTCGCACCAGGTGTGACGTAACAGGCGATAGAGGATGCGATAAGAAAATGGAACAGCTGAACCTCGACAATGCGGAATGGCGCAAGTCCAGCGCCAGCGGCGACAACGGGCAGTGCGTGGAAGTCGCCACCAACCTGCCCGGCATCATCGCAGTCCGCGACAGCAAGAACCCCCAGGGCCCCGCGCTGATCTTCACCCCCGGCGAGTGGAAAGCCTTCCTCACAGGCGCCGACAAGGGCGAATTCGACATCTGACGGCGCCAACGAAACAAGAACAGCTGCGCAGCGGCGCTCGCTACGTAGCCCAAGGGCCTCCGGCTTCCCCGGCTGCCCGCCCACAGGCCCCCGCCCCGCGGGGGGCCTGTGACGTTCTGCCCGAGCGCGTGAGACTCGCCCGGATGGGCCGCGAATAAGCCACCAAGGCGATCCACCGCGTGGGTATTCGCCTACGGAACGATTTGAGACACTGCCGTTCGTGAATGCGCGATGGCTGGTTTCGCTCGGCGCCGGACTGAGCGGGTTGATCTTGGTCGCCATGACAGTGGGGCTATCATTCGATCTCCAGGGGGAGGAGTACGAGGCCATCTGGGAGATCGGCCTGGTCGTTGCCGGAGCCGGTCTGGCTGCGACCCTGGCCGGGCTCGCCTGGCGGCTCAGGGTCGCCGGTATCGGCACCATCTTGATCGGCGTCGGCCTTGCCGCAGGGCTGGCCGACTGGCTGGTCGATCGACCCCTCTGGACGGTGGAGGAGCTGGCGCTGCTGTGTGTCGGCGCCCCGCTTCAGGTGCGCACCATCGCCAAGCGGACAGGTTTCTTCAGCGCCGCAGGGGTCTTCGGCGCGGCCGGGATGGGCGCGGCTGGAGTTGCCTTGACAAGTCGGCTCGCGCGAGACGCAAGCGTCTCCGTGACCGTCGGCGTGTTCTTGGACATCGCCATGGTCTTGGGCCTCTTGGCAGCGGCATTATGCGCAGGGATGGCGCTGGCCACCAAACCAGCCCATCTGCCTTCCGAGGCGCGGCCGAAGGTTGAGATGGCGCCTGATTCTCCGCTATCCGTCAACCGGAGAGAGACCATCGCAACTGCCGGGGAAGACGATGCGGCCTCGCGGACGAGGGCCTCGGCAGAGCCGTTGAACCGATATCAAAGACTGACCTTGGCAATGGCGCTGATCGGGGCCGTGGCGGGTGCTCTTATCAGCGTGGCCGGCTCCATCATTACGGCCATGATCACGGGGTAAGCCAGCCGATCGCCGAGCACCGCATTTGCCACGGAATGACCGTGGCGAACGGGCATGGGCATCTGGGAGCACCATGGGACTCGCGCGGTTCAGACACCCACACCCCTCTCAAGCCGGCTCCCCCTCCGCAGCCAGCCGCCTATCCCATACCTATCAGTATCCGACTGAACGCATAAAGCGACTGCACGGCCTGGAACCCCCCGCCGTCATACCGGATGGCCTGGGCAAGCCGTTCAGCCAGGCGCTAGCCAGTCGTTCAGCTGTGATTCGCACCCAGTCCCACACCTCCGCGGGGGAATGCCCGAGGAATGCAGCCACCAGCAGGCCGCCTTAGTCTTCTTGGGCCTGTGTCGGCGTCCAGAGCCGGCTTCAACGTGGCTACCTGCTGGCTCGACGCAATCTCAGCGCGAAATACACCCATGCCAGCGTGCTGCAAACAGCAACGCTCCAGCCGGCGATCGCGGACAAGTCGATCTCGTCATTCAGGTCGTCAAACGCTGCCACCAGCATGCCTGAACCGAGAAACGCCGCAAGGAAAACCAGCGGGCTGAGCAAGAGACGGCGGGCAGCTGAACGTTGGCGTTGCGGGGTGCGCGCGCTGAGCCCCTCACTGGCCTCGGTCTCGGGCTCGACCGCATTGGCGGGCGCATTCGCCGTCCTGGACTGCCTGCGCCTGTCGACCAGCGTGAGAACGAAACCGGCGATGCCCACGAGGCCCACAATGATGCTGACGATCGTGTTGACGCCGTCCAAGAAGGCCATACCGGCACCTAAGCACGGCCCCCAACCTATGCCCACACGGAAGCCAGCGATGTGACATAGACCACATGTGCTAACGTTCCAATGGGTTCATAGATCAAGAAACGGGACACGAGGCTCTCCACACTTATGAAGTCGTCGTACTGCTGGGCACCCCTGGTAACCAGGACACGCACCTAACCAGACACGGGTTTTGCCGCGACAACGGTTGCGAAGTCCTCCCAGCGCCACCAGTCGCAGAATTCGAGATGATCCTGGGCGACCAGCGCGACCGGGTATCCCAATCGCCGGATGCGGTCGAGGAACGGGTACGAGCGGTTGACGGTGGCGAACGCGCTGAACGGGACGTCTGGCGCGGTCGCGAACAGGCAACGGTCGGCGAACGGCGCGCGTTCCTCCAGTCCATGTAGGCCCATCGCCGACGTACGAGTTGCCGAAGATGCCGGAGTCGGCGGCCCACACCCGTCCTCGGGGATGCGGTTCCCGGAGGACGGGGTGACGATGGCGCCGGGCCGGCCCGCGTGGATGTGCTCGCGGATCCGGCCGGTGGACGGCGGCGCCAGGGACAGCGGGGCGTGCATCAGGCCGCGACGTCGGAGAGCGCGAGCTGCCTGGGCTTGCGTCGCCTCCGCTTGATCTGGCCTGCCTGGTAGCGGCGGCGTAGCTCAGCGAGCGTGAGGGGCCGTTTCTCTCCGCGTACGGTCTCGGTGAGGATCGCGACGTCCTTGCCGAACTTCTCCCTGGACCGCTGCTCCTGGCGCTCGGCTTCGGCGTACCGTTCGGGGAACACCTCTAGCGTGAGCAGCCACTGCTCCCGGCCGGCCCGGACGCACACCCCACTGCAATTCGCGTGCGCGTAGCCGAGGGCGTACTGGCGTTGCGGGACCAGTCCGAGCTTGCGGCATTCGTCGAGCATCCGGTCTTTCGCCCAGTGCGGCTCGTCGGCCATCGGGAACTCGACCCGCCACGGTGCCCAGCCCTTGACGACGCCAGGGATGCGGCGCTGCTCCGCGTGGTCGATGCCGACGTACACCACGGTGTCGCCCAGGTCGCAGTTGGCTTCCAGCCACTTGCGGCACGGGATCTGCTTGAGCCGCTTGGTGCACGGTGCGAGGCGGGAGTTGCCCAGGAAATGCTCGTCGAAGAACACCTGGAACGGGGTCCGCCCGTCCCGGACGGTGACCAGCTCGACGCCGAGGTGGGCGGTGGCGTCGCCGAGGAATCGGTAGAGGTCTTCGTCCTCGACCAGGGTGTCGGCGAACAGCAGCACCATGTTGTCGGTGCCGTGCTGGTCGGCGACGTGTTTCGCGGCTCCGAACGACCCGATGCCGCCGCTCATCTGGACGACGTGGCGGGTGATTCGGCACCGTCCTGATCCGCGACGCACCAGAACTGGTAGCGCGGCCATGGGAAGAAGCGGTGCCTTGTGCAGGGGCTCACCCAGGTCTGCGGGTCCGGCTCCCACAGCCAGCCGTCCGCGTCGCGGCCGCACGTACGACACGGCTTGTCGGAGGCCGGTGAAGGCGCCTCCGGCTGGAGTGCGTCGGCGATCGTGGCGTCGTCCAGCTGGTGGTCTGCGAGTAGCGCGTTGACCAGACGCAGCAGGCGGGGGACGTCGTCGCGGGCCAGCAGGAGTGTGGTCCGGTCCGGGTAGGACATCTGTCCGTGGCGTCGGCGAACGTCGGCGAGGTAGTAGTTCAGGTCTCAGTCGCGGAGCCTGGTCAGCGGGTCGGCCGCTCCAGCTCAACCCCAGTGATCGCCTCCATCACGGCGCACGCAAGGACCTCCGCCATCGGCGGCGGGACGGAGTTGCCGATCTGCCGCGATGGTCCGCTTGTCCTTCGTCGCGAAACGGTATCCGTGGGCGAAGCTCTGCGCCCGGCGCAACTCGTCTGTGCCGAGCATCCGGAACCGGGCACGGTCGATGTCGATCTTCCCGTCTGAGGTGAGCAGCGCCCACCGGTCACGGGTCGGGAGCGTCCCGATCGGCTCGGACGCGCCGATGACGTTGCCGTTGCCGTAGTACGGCATCAGCAGCGGCTCCGGCATCGTGACCAGTGACTGATGCCCGGTCGTCGTGACCGTGCGCGCCGGCTCGTCGAACGGCGTGCAGTGCTCGCTGCCGTCGCCGTGTGAGCCGTTGTTCCGCATGACGAACCGCGCAGGACGTACTCGCCGTCCCGGCCCTCGGCGACGTCCTCTTCCATGTCAATGCGGGGCGTCCACCAATCAGCCGAATCATGCTGCCCCGCTGATAGTTCCATGATCGAATACTGATGCTTGACATGGGGTGCGCGGGCACGGCATGAGTGGCGGCGGATTGTCGTCCAGCGCCGGAGCAGCGTGGCGTGCGTCCAGTAAGCATGGCCAGCTCTGGGACAAGAAGGTGGGTCAATGCCGAAGGCGGTTGCAGTTCTCCGCGGCGACAGCAACGTAAGCGGCGTAGTCACATTCACACAAGAAAGCGAAAGCTCTCCGACCGTGATCGAATACGAGATATCAGGCAACGACCCGAACGCCCAACGCGGGTTCACCATCCACACGTTCGGTGACCTCACCAACGGGTGCCAAGGCCGAGATCGTCAAAACACCTGCGCACGCGTACAAGAAGGTGGTTCCCTGGGCGGACCTGGTGGTTCTCGCGATCATCGCCGCCCATCCCGAGCACCTACGGGCGATGCCCGTCCTCGGGGCGGGGTGTGGCATGCGGGCAGGTGAGTGGTTCGGGCTCGCCCTCGAGGACGTGGATTTCGAGGAGATGACCATTCACGTGCGGCGCCAGGTCAAGAAGCTGAGGAGCGACTTCGCCTTCGCCCTGCCGAAGAGGGACAAGGAACGCACCATCCCCATGTCTCAGTGGGTTGCGGAGCACCTGCGCACGCACATCGACGCCCACGAGCCGCGGCCGTACACGCTGCCCTGGGAGAAACCCCATGGAAAGCCGCGTACCCACAACCTGCTGTTCCGCTGGGCGACCGACGATTTACACATTCGGCACCGGAACTACGACTTGAGTGTCTGGAAGCCTGCGCTCGTTGCGGCAGAGGTCCTTCCTGAGCCGGTCAGGGACGCACGAGGCCGGCGTCAGTACCTCACCAATCGCCAGGAGGGCACACACCAGCTTCGCCACTACTTCGCGAGCGTCACTCTGGCGGGTGGCGTGACAATCAAGGACTTGTCCGAGTACCTGGGGCACTCCGATCCGGCGCTTACTCTCCGTGTCTACGCTCACATGCTGCCTTCGTCGCACAATCGAGTCCGCGAAGCTATCGATCGGCAACTCCGGCCACTCGAAGCCAGTGAGACAGAACTGAGACAGAACTGAGGTCTGTTCCACCGGCAAGGCAGCAGGCAGGGTGATGTGCTGCGGCGACTCTACCCGCGTCACGTCACCCCCGCTGACGTGCGAAGTTCTTAGCGAACCGGCAGGCCAGTCACAGCGCGGCCGATGATCAACCGCTGGATCTCCGACGTCCCTTCGAAGATGGTGTAGATCTTGGCGTCACGGTGGAAGCGCTCCACCGGGTGCTCCCTGGTGTATCCGGCGCCGCCCAGGATCTGGATCGCCTGCTCCGTCACCCACACCGCCGTCTCCCCCGCCACGAGCTTCGACATCGAGCCCTCCGCCTGCGAGAACTGCCTGCCGTTGCGGGCCATCCAGGCGGCCCGCCAGGTCAGCAGGCGGGCCATATCCACCCGGGTGGCCATCTCGGCGAGGAGGAAGGCGATCGCCTGGTTCTCGCCGATCTTGCGGCCGAACTGCTCCCGCTCGCGGGCATAGTCCCTGGCGTACTCGAAGGCCGCCCGCGCGATCCCGACGGCCATGGCGGCGACCGACGGGCGGGTGGTCTCGAACGTGCGCATCGCCGCCTGCTCCCCCGCCCGTTCCCCGTTGCGTACGCGGGACAGCCGGGCGTCCAGCTTCTCCTTGCCACCGAGCAGGCAGGAGCCCGGTACGCGGACGCCGTCCAGGATCACCTCGGCCGTGTGGGAGGCGCGGATCCCGTGCTTGCGGAACTTCTGGCCCATGGACAGCCCGGGGGTGCCGGGCGGGATGACGAAGGACGCCTGGCCCCGGGTGCCGAGGGAGGGGTCGACCGAGGCGACGACCACGTGGACGTTCGCGATGCCGCCGTTCGTGGCCCAGGTCTTGACGCCGTCCAGCACCCAGTCGCCGCCGTCATGGACGGCGCGGGTGCGGATGGCGCCGACGTCCGAGCCGGCGTCGGGCTCGGAAGCGCAGAAGGCGCCCAGCTTGACGTCGTTCTCCGTGCCGAACATCTGTGGCAGCCACTCCCCCATCTGGTCGGGGGTGCCGTTCGCGGCGAGGGCGGCGGCGGCCAGGCCGGTGCCGACGATGGCCAGGCCGATGCCCGCGTCGCCCCAGAAGATCTCCTCGAACGCCACGGGCAGCGCGAGCCCGCTGTCCTCGAACCACTGGGTGGCGAAGAAGTCGAGGGAGTAGAGGCCGATCTTGGCCGCCTCCCGGATGACCGGCCAGGGGGTTTCCTCGCGTTCGTCCCATTCGGCGCCCGCCGGGCGGATCACGTCGCGGGCGAACGCGTGCACCCAGTCGCGTACCTCGGCCACGTCGTCGCTGGGCTCCGGGCAGAAGCCGGTCATGTGCGCACTCTCCTCGACCCGATGTTACCGGTGGTAACAGAACACCTTACCGGTCAGTAGCTACGCGGTGGAATACCCCGGAGAGCAGTGTGGCCAGGGCCGCCAGCGCCATGCCGATCGCGAGGCCGTACAGGAGCGGGGTGAATCCCCCGAACGCGGCGGCCAGCTGCGGGCCGACGCTGCCGCCGACCGCGAGCGCGAAGGAGAACAGCGACAGCGCCGTCCCCCGGGCCGGTCCGGCGCCGGCGGAGATCGCCTCGTTCAGGCTGGGCAGGCCGCCGGTAATGGCGGCGACGTAGACGGCCAGTAGCAGCACCAGCGCGGCCGTCCCGGTGAGGCCGACGGCGGCGAGGGCGAGGGCTCCGGCCGTCAGGAACACCGCCGCCCTGATCGGCGCGTGGATCCGGGCCAGCCAGGGCATGAGCAGCGGCACCAGGACGATCGACGGGAGCCCCGCCGCGCGGAGCGCGAGGAGTTCGGAGGACGAGGTCACGCCGTAGATCTGCAGACCGGTGTAAACGGCCACGAAGCCCGCCATCAGCATGACCGTGGCCACGTACCGGAGGCCGAGGACGCGGTGGAACAGCAGGCCTGGCACCGCCCGGTAGACCGACAGCGGCGAGCCGCCACCCTCACGCGGCAGGTCGGGCAGCGTGACGGCCCGCACGCCCAGGAACGCCAGCACGAACCCGGCCGCCGACAGCAGGAACAGCCCGCGCCAGCCGATCACGTCCACCAGCAGCTGGGCGGCGACCTGGAGCAGCACGGCCGAGGCGAGGAACGCGCCGGTGATCGCCGCGATCGCGCCCACCCGGCGGCGCGGCTCGACCCGTTCCGCCAGGTACGCCAGGGCCGCGGGCGGGAACATCGCCACCGCCAGCCCCTGCACCGCCCGCAACGCCAGCGCCACTTCGGGGTTCGGGCTCAACGCCACCGCCGCCGAGGTGAGCGCGGCCAGGGGCAGTCCGATCATCAGCATCCGGCGGCGCCCGTACCGGTCGGACAGCGGGCCGAAGATCAGGAAACCGGCTCCGTACCCGATGCCGAACGCGGTCACCAGCCAGGTCAGGCCGCCGGCCGAGGCGCCCCAGCCGGTGGCCATGTCGTGCAGGAGCGGGATCACGATGTACAGCTGGCCGCTGACCAGCACGGCGGTGAGAGTTAAGGCCGCCAGCGTGCGTCCGAACGGCAAGCGGGCCGGCGAGGTCGCCGCGGGGTGCTGCGGCGCGGGGGAAATGGTGGTCGTCATGTGTCGGGACGGTAGCCAACCAACTAGTTGGATGTCAACCGTTCAGTTGGATTACAACCAACTGGTTGGTGGATATCATGGGCGGCATGGCACCCAAGGTCTCGACCACCGCCACGCGCGCCGCCCTGCTGGAGGCCGCACGGGAGGAGTTCGCCGCGTACGGCGTGGCGGGCGCCCGCGTGGATCGCATCGCCGAGCGCGCCGGCGTCAACAAAGAGCGCATCTACGGGCATTTCGGCAGCAAGGAGAAGCTGTTCGACGAGGTCATCAAGGAGGCGCTCGATGACCTGACGACGCAGATCTCCCTCCCGGGCGCCGATCCCGGTGACTACGTGGCCCGGCTGACGGACTACTACCACTCACATCCCGAGCTGGTGCGGCTGCTGATGTGGGAGGCGCTCAACTATCGGGACCAGGAAGCGCTGCCGGCCGGGCAGGAGGTACGGGTGGAGCGCTGCCGCCGCAAGACGGCCTCGCTGGCGGAGGGTCTGGGCGTGGAACCGTCGCCGGAGGTGGCCCGGACGCTGTTCATGATGACCGGGCTGGCGCTGTTCCCCTCGATGATGCGCCAGCTCGGGCGCATCATCCTGGGCGACGCGGCGGACGACCACGAGGCCATGCGCGACCAGATCGCCGCGTTCGTCACGTCGGGTTTGAAGGAGTCACGGTGATCGTGTTCACGGCGCCACGGTGATCGTGTTCACGGCGCTACGGTGATCATGGGTGGGCGCTCGCCGATCCCGATGTCGCGGAGCAGGATGTCGTGCCCGTCCGGCCCCCTCCGGAACTGTGCCAGCCGGACGGACGGCTCGTGGCAGGTCTCGATCTTGCCCTGACGCAGCAGGCGTGACCAGGCGGCCAGCATGATCTGGGACGCCATCCTCCCGAGCGCCTCGGTCGACTGCGGGGCGTGCTCGCGCGAGCCCAGGTCCACCTGCGCGAACGCGTCCAGCCCGGCGAGTTCGAGCAGGTCAATCAGCAGCCCCAGCTCCACGCCGTAACCGGTCAGGAACGGCACGCGTTCCAGGGCCGAGCGGCGGCCGGCGTACTCCCCGGCCAGGGGCTGGACGAAACCGGCCAGGTGCGGCCAGTGGAGGTTGATGAGCGGGCGGGCCACCAGCTCCGTGACGCGGCCGCCGCCGTTGGCGGTGCCGTGCAAGGGCCGGTCATAGCAACCCTTCGTGTAGACCACGGTGGGGTCCGCGAACAGCGGCCCGAGCAGGCCGAATACCAGAGAAGCACGAAATTTCCGGATGTCGGCGTCCACGAACACCAGCACATCCCCCGAGGTCACGGCGAGGGACTTCCACAGTGCCTCGCCCTTGCCGTCCATCGGCTTGAGCTGTGGCAGGATCTCGTCCTGCGCGTGCACGCAGGCCCCCGCGCGCCGCGCCACCAGCGCGGTGTCGTCGGAGGAACGCGAGTCGATCACCACGATCTCGTCCACGAGCCCGTCCAGCTCGCGCCGGATCACGCCGACGATCTGGCCCACGGTCTCCCGCTCGTCGCGGGCGGGGAGCACCACGCTCACCGTGGTCTCCCCCTTGGCGGCCTTCAGGTCCCGGAGCGGCCAGTCCTCAGCGGACGAAGTACGGTGCCGCAACCATCCTCGCACTTCAGGCAGCATGCGACCCCTCCCCCCGTATCCCCACATTTCAGATTATGCGGTGGCGGCGTGACGCTCCAGGAACGTGTACACGTCAGCCTCGTCCACCCCGGGGAACGACCCCGGCGGCAGCGCGGCCAGGACGTGGGAGTTGGCGCGGGCGGACGGCCAGGCGTAGCCCTCCCAGCGCTCGGACAGCTCGGCGGGCGGGCGGCGGCAGCAGTCGCCGTTGGGGCAGTTGGACTTGGTGCGGCTGGTGGTCTCCCGGCCCCTGAACCAGCGCGACTCCTTGTACGGCACCCCCAGCGTGATGGCGAAGTCGCGCTCTCGCGACGGATCGACGTGCGCCACGCAGAAATAGGTCCCGGTGGGCGAGTCGGAATACTGGTAGTACACCGAGAACCGGTCGGGCGAGGCGAACACCTGCCGCCCCGACCACTGCAGGCACATCCGCTGCCCCTCGATGGCCCCCTGCTCGTCGGCCGGGAAGACGATGCCGTCGTTCTCGTACGCCTTGTAGATGGTGCCCCCGGCGTCGTTGCGCACGAAGTGGCAGACGAGACCCAGGTGGTGGGTGGCGAGGTTGGTGAAGCGGTGGGCGGCCATCTCGTACGACACCGCGAACACGTCCCGCAGGTCCTCCACCGACAGCGCCCGGTCGGCCTTGGCCTCCTGGAGGTAGAGCGCGGCGGCCTTCTCGGGGACGAGGACGGCGGCGGCGAAGTAGTTCGCCTCGGTGCGCTGGCGCAGGAAGTCGGCGAAGTCGCGGGGCTTGTCGTGGCCGAGCGCGAGGTGGCCGAGCGTCTGGAGCAGGATCGTGCGCGGGGTGTGCATGCCGAGCTGCTCGTGTTTGACGTAGATGCGGCGGTTGCGGAGGTCGGTGATGGAACGTACGGATCGCGGCAGGTCCTGCGCGGTGTGCACGGTGTAGCCGAAGTGCGTGACCAGGCTCTGGATCATGCTCTGCGACAGCGCGCCCGTACGGTAGCCGACCGCGGCCAGCGCCTTGGCGGCGGCCTCCTCGATCTCCCCGAAGTAGTTGCCGACCTCGCGCTGCCTGCGCCGCAGCTCGGCGTTGGCGGCCCTGGCCTCCTCCGGGGTGGCGGTGCCGCGGGCCTGCCGGGCGCGCAGCTCGCCGTACAGACCGAGGAGGTGTTCGAGCACGTCGTTCGGGACGCGGGCGGAGACCTTCAGCCGGGGCAGCCCGAGCCCGGCGTAGATGGGGTCGCGCTGCGCCTCCTCCAGCGCGATCTCCAGCTGGGCGCGGCGGTTGGGCGGCTGGCGGCGCAGCAGCTCCTCGATGGGCACGCCCAGCGCGGCGGCCAACCCCTTGAGCAGCGAGAGCTTGGGCTCGCGCTTGCCGTTCTCCAGCAGCGACAGCTGGCTCGGCGCCCTGCCGACGCGCGAGCCCAGGTCGGACAGGGTGAGGCCGCGCTGTTTACGCAGGTGCCGGAGGCGCTGGCCGAACGCGATCAGGTCAAGCTCCTGCGTCAAAGACAGCGGTTCTTCGCCTAGCAAGGGCACCATGTCGGCATCTTAGACAGAAATTCGGCCCATTTTCTAGTCTCCTGAACAGGTCGGAGCCAGACTGCCGTGTCGCTCGGATTGGTCTAGGCCAACAGGAAAACTATCGATTTCTTCACTGTTGAATACCCGCCAGTAATGCATGGTATGGAAACTTTCGTCGTTCTTCTCTCGACTCATGACTATGGGCGGCCCCTCTCAGGGCACACACTCGGCTGTGAGCCCCAGGGGACGACAAGGGAGTGAACAATGATCGATCGCCTCAAGGGAGCTGCTGAGCAGCTGCAGGACGAATGGGACAACGACCCTCGCTGGGAGGGCGTCGAGCGCACGTACGGCGCCGAAGACGTGATCAGATTGCGCGGCAGTGTCCAGGAGGAGCACACGCTGGCCCGGCTCGGCGCCGGCCGGCTGTGGGACCTGCTGAACACCGACGACTACGTCAACGCCCTCGGCGCGCTGACCGGCAACCAGGCCGTCCAGCAGGTGAAGGCGGGACTGAAGGCGATCTACCTGTCCGGCTGGCAGGTCGCCGCGGACGCGAACCTGGGCGGGCAGACGTACCCGGACCAGAGCCTGTACCCGGCCAACTCCGTGCCCGCCGTCGTGCGCCGCCTCAACAACGCGCTGCTGCGCGCCGACCAGATCACCTGGTCGGAAGGCGACACCGACGCCCCGCACTGGCTCGCGCCGATCGTGGCGGACGCCGAGGCCGGGTTCGGCGGGGTGCTGAACGCGTTCGAGCTGATGAAGGGCATGATCGCGGCCGGCGCCGCGGGCGTGCACTGGGAGGACCAGCTCGCCTCCGAGAAGAAGTGCGGCCACCTGGGCGGCAAGGTGCTCATCCCGACCGGCCAGCACATCAAGACCCTGACCGCCGCCCGCCTCGCCGCGGACGTCGCCGGAGTCCCCTCGCTGATCATCGCGCGGACCGACGCACAGGCCGCGACGCTCCTGACCAGCGACGTGGACCCGCGCGACCAGGCGTTCACCACCGGCGAGCGCACCTCGGAGGGCTTCTACCGGGTCAGGAACGGGCTGGGGGCGTGCATCGCCCGCGGGCTGGCCTACGCGCCGTACTCGGACCTGCTCTGGATGGAGACCAGCACGCCCGACCTGGACGTGGCCCGCGAGTTCGCCGAGGCCATCAAGGCGGCGTACCCGGACAAGATGCTCGCCTACAACTGCTCACCGTCGTTCAACTGGAAGCAGCACCTGGACGACTCCACCATCGCCAAGTTCCAGCGGGAGCTGGGACACATGGGGTACAAGTTCCAGTTCATCACGCTCGCCGGGTTCCACTCGCTGAACTACGGCATGTTCGACCTGGCCCAGGGGTACGCCGCGGACGGCATGACGGCGTACGTGGAGCTGCAGGAGGCCGAGTTCGCCGCCGAGTCGCGCGGCTACACCGCGACCAGGCACCAGCGCGAGGTCGGCACCGGCTACTTCGACCTGATCAGCACGGCCGTGGCACCTGACTCCTCGACGACCGCGCTCCGGGGGTCGACGGAAGAGGAGCAGTTCACCCACTGATCTCGCCGGACCGCCCTCCGGGCATGCGGCGGTTCCCCGGCGAAACGGGCCGCGCCAGTCTCCCCCAGCACTGGCGCGGCCCACTTTCATGCGATGCCGCACGGCAAAGCCCTTTTCATGGGGTGGTGTGCTGTCATTGGAGAAGTGGGCTGACCTTCAACGGAGGGTTTGGTGGGCAAGACGATCTCCTCTGTCCGGACCGCGATCGCTCAGTGGATCCCTGGCCGCCGCGTCGCCCCGATTCCGCCGCCACCCGGGCCAAATGATCACGAGTCGCTCGTGGCCGCCCTCGAACATGCCACACGCTGGTATGAGTACCGCATCAGCCAAGGGCTCCAGGTCCTCAACTTCTACCTCGTATCGACCGCTGTGAATTCCGCCGCCTACGTCGCCGCTCTCCAGGCGAAGCTTGACGCCGTAGCCGGCGCTGTCGGGCTCGTAGCGGCTCTGGTCTCTGTCGCAGCGGCACTTGCGGGCTGGCGCAGCCGCGGTCTTGCCCGATTGGCCTTGCAGCCGATAGCGGAGATTCAGGATCGGCTGGCTGCGACCCTGAACATGGATTCGCTCCGTCTCGTGCAACGCAATCCTCACCGCACGTTCACCACGCCGATTTCCCTGGTCATGTTCGTCCTTGCCTGCGCCATCTCGGTAGCAGGAGCCTTATACGCATGGCTTCGCTGATCCAGCCCCTCTCTGATCCAAGAGCTGTGGACACTTATACCGACTGGTCGGTATCTTTCCCACCATGACGCTGGAACGCCGGACCTGGCGCACCCTGGAGCCGTTGCACGGCATGATCTACTTCTCTCCCGAGGCGAGCGCCGCCTACGAGAAGCTCGGGCTGAGCGGCCGGATGGGATACTTCGCCTCCCGAGCCGCCGCTCTCGGTCCGGTGCCCGCCGCGACGGTGATCGCGACCTTCTACAACTTCAACCCCGATCTCGTACGGCAGGCGATCCCGGCCGCCTGGCAGATCGCCTCGCCGTCCGACATCCTGGCCGCCCGGCTCGCATCGGCCGACGCCACGCTGCGCCGCGTGCTGGGCGATGCCGTGGACTCCCCGGAGATGGCTCGGGCGGCAGCGCTGGCCCGCCGGGCGGCGGAGACCGTCGCGGGAGAGCTCAGCGGGCGGCCCCTGTACGCCGCGCACGCGGCACTGCCCTGGCCCGAGGCTCCCCACCTGGTGCTCTGGCACGCCCAGACCCTGCTGCGCGAGTACCGCGGCGACGGCCATCTCGCCGCCCTCCTGGCCGCCGGCCTGAGCGGCATCGAAGCCCTGGTCACCCACGCGGCCACCGGCGCCGTCACGTCCGAGGTGCTCCGAAGCACGCGAGGGTGGCCCGAGGCCGACTGGGCTGCCGCCGTACAGGGGCTGGAGGAGCGTGGCTGGCTCTTCGAGGGATCTCTCACCGAGGAAGGGCGCGGATGGCGTGAGGAGATCGAAGAGGCGACCGACCGGATGGGGATGGCACCGTACACCGCGCTCGGCGCCGAGCCCTGCGAGGAGTTGCGCTCTCTCGTCCGGCCCTGGAGCAAGAGCATCGTCGCCGAGCTGATGCCCTGGGCCGCAGGTCGTTAGCTCGGAGCCGAAGTCCGGCTGTGCCGTCACCCACCGACTGCGGGCTCCGGTAATACAGAAGCGCGCACAGGATCGAACTCTTCCCGCTTGATGCCCGATTTGTCTAGTGTGTAGATTGACGAGCAATTTGCGGGCAAATTGGAGCAAACAAATATTTCTTCTCCCGGCATCCATGCGCTGAAATACCAGTAAGTCAGCGATTCTTACGCCAGAAAGGCAGCGTAATGGATGTACTCGCTCAGGTCTCCGGCAACGTCACTGCCATTGGCTACGGCCTTGCTGCCATAGGCCCCGGAGTCGGGGTCGGCATCATCTTCGGTCAAGGTGTGCAGGCCATCGCACGGCAGCCCGAAGCCTACGGATTGATCCGCCAGAACATGCTCCTCGGCTTCGTCCTCACCGAGGCATTGGCTCTCCTCGGCCTGGTCGCGCCGTTCATCTTCCAGGTCGTCAAGTAACGGGGCAATCGCGTAACTGTGTTTGACTTGGCGCATGGATCAGCGCCGGTACTTGCAACTTATCGAGCAGGACTACGCACGAATGCGCGAGACGGCCACCCGGGACCTCACCGCCGCCGTGCCCCACTGTCCCGGGTGGACCACCGCCGACCTGGCCGTGGACGGCATCGACGAGATCCTCGTGACCTTCCTCGCCTTCGCCTCCCGTCAGTGGCCGGAGGACTTCGGCGACGGACTCGCCGGCGCGGACGGCCGCGCGGTGACGGCCAGGACGGAACCGGCCGTTCCGGTGTCGCGTGGAGGTGATCAGTTCAGGCCGCTGCCCTGGATGCCGGCGGCCGCGGCCGATGCCGCCGCGACCACGGTGAACATCGCTACGGTCAGGGTGAGCACGAACCGGCGCCAACGTGTCATCGCACGCCTCCTGTCATCGACTGGCAATCACCGTATATTCGCCGCACGCACGCCGCCGGATCACGAGCCCCCGGTTCGTCAGGCGACCTTCCGGAAGAGCACGGTGGCGCGGTAGCGGCCCTCCGCCTCCGCGTCGGGCTCGGCCTCGGCGCTGATGACGTCCAGCTCGGCGTCGAGACCGAAGAAGGTGAGCGCCCGGGCCACGGCCTTCTCCCTGATCTCGTCCGGCGTCGCTCCGCTCACCGTGACGCGCAGCGTGAGCGGGAACGCTCTCGTACTCATGATGATCCTCTTTCACAGAAGAGTTGATCCACCTCCGAGCGTAGCCCGCCGTGCACGTCGCCCCAGGCGTGGCGTGCAACAGTTTTCGCACCTTGTTCCTCTCGGAGGTGAAGGAACGACGAAGGGCGAGGACTGTTGGAAGGTGATCCCCGTTTCGCGGAGTTCGTCGCCGAACGCGGTGACGCGCTGCTGCGCTACGGCTATGTGCTGGCCGGCAATCCGCACGACGCGGCCGACCTGGTCCAGGAGGCGCTGCTGAAGCTGCGCGGCGCCTGGTCCCGGCTGCGGCTGAAGGAGAACCCGGAGAGTTACGCGCGCACCACCATGGCCAGGCTGCACATCGCCACCTGGCGGTTGCGCAGGCGTGAGCTGCTCGCCTGGGACCTGCCGGAAGGCGAGCACCACGACCTGCTGCCCAGCGGCGACGAGCGCAGGATGTGGCAGGCGCTGGCCGGGCTGCCGCGCAAGCAGCGCGCGGTGCTGGTGCTGCGCTACTACGAGCAGCTCGACGACGCCGAGATCGCCACCGTGCTCGGGATCTCCCGCGGCACGGTGCGCAGCCAGGCCTCCCGCGCGCTCGACAAACTGCGCGCGGGCCTCCCGAGTAAGCCGATGACCAGGGGGAACGTACGATGACCGAGGTTGAGGAGACGCTGCGCAGGACGCTCGGCCACGCCGCCGAGCAGGCACCGGGGCTGCCTGCCCTGCTGCCCCAGCGGCTCGAGCGGATCCACCGGCGCAGGAGGCAGCGCGCCCGGATCGCGCTGGCCGCCGCGGCGGTCGTGCTGGTCGGGGCCGGGGCCACGGCCGTGCTGCGCGGCGGCGACACCATCACGGCCGTCCCCGCCAGCGGGCAGTACACCGAGGCGCCGGCCGAACAGGTGGAGAAGGTCTGGCCAGAGGCGGTGCGGAAGGTCTCGGCGAAGTCCCCCGACGGGGTGCCGTGGCGACCGCAGACGTTCGTCGACGACCGTACGCTGCTCATGGAGGCCCAGGGAGGCGGATCCGGATCGACGGACGCCATCTACGCCTACGACCTCGACTCCGGCACGCCACGCAAGATCGCCGACATCCCGGCTTCCAAGGACACGGTGGGCTTCGGCAACGGCTTCGCCGTGGGCGGCGGCCAGGTGGCCTGGTGGAGCGGGACGAAGGACTCCGTCGCGCACCTCTGGACGGTGCCGCTGGACGGCGGCACCCCGAAGATCGTCGCCGACCAGCGCCTCGACACGGCCGACGACGGCAGCGGGATCGACAAGCTGGCCGTGGTCAACGACAAGATCGTTTTCTCGCTGTACACCGGGGGGGTCTTCACCGTTCCCCTCGGGGGCGGGACGGTGGAGCCGGTCCAGGGTGGCGCCGGGATGCATCTGCTGGCCTGGCCGTGGATCGGCGCGCCGGGGAGCGGAGGCGAGCCCCGCGGCATGCCGTACTCCCGGATCCAGAACGTGGAGACCGGCGAGACCCGGACGGCCGTCACCCAGCCGGGCGAGGAGCTGCGTCTCTGCGGCGTGACCATCTGCCTGGGCACGGCCGCCGACGGCACGACCTTCTTCCGGCACCGGGACGGCTCGTCGCAGAAGAACGTGCCCGGCTCCGTGCACTCGGCGTACCAGCCGGTCCAGGACCGCTTCTACGTCTCGGTCTACGGCGTGGGGAGGCCGGAGGGCGTGGGGCTCTACGACCTGGACACCGGCAGGTCGGGCGATCTGCGCATCCCCGGGGAAGGCAGCACCATCAGGCTGCCGTCCATGGATTCGACCGGCAGGATGCTCAGCTACTCCCTCAAGGACGACCTCTACCTGATCGACCTGTCTAAGATCCGGTAGCCGTCGGCGTCTCCGGGACGGACACGGACGGGTCCGGCGACTCGCCGGGCCCGTCCTGCGGGATCGTGCTGATCGACTGCGACGGCTGCGGGCAGTCCCTCCTGACCGCGTTGCCGCGCTTGCGCACCGGGCTCGCGCAGTCGGCGGGGTCCTCACCGCCCGGCCCGCTGCTGTTGGCCGGTCCGAACGTGTCCTGCCGGCCGGGCGAGGGGCTGCGCACCGTCAGCGGCGCCTTGGTACGGGCGTGCGGGACGGACGTCGTGGGCGTGCTCGCCGGGGTGGGCGGGGCGGCGGACTTCGTCGGCGGGAGGGTGGCGGCGGGCGTGGACGAGGGGCGGACGGTCGAGTCCGCGCTGCCGTAAGAGCGCACGATCGGCGGGTCGCCCGGCAGCAGCGAGCCACCCCCGACGCTCGTGCCGTCGCCGCCCGCCGCGATCACCGTGAGGGCCGCGATGGACACCGTGGCCAGGGCGGCGAAGCTGGCGTGCGACAGATGCGCCCCGGCCTTGGCCCGGCGCCTGCGCGTACGGGAACGCTCCACACCCCCCTCCGGCGTCCCGGACTCGCCGGTCGAAGAGGCGAGACGTACCCGCCCGCCGCCGGGCGGATAGGGCACGGGCGTCCAGATCTCCTCCAGCACCCCGTCCACCGCCTGCCGCAGATCCCACGGCTCGCCGACGCCTCCGGCGGCCAGCAGCGCCCGGAGCAGGTCGGCGGACGTGGGCCGGTCGGCGGGATCCTTGGCCAGCGCCGCCTCGATGGCGGGCCGCAGCATGGCGGGCACGCCCGCGACGCGCGGCGGGTCGAACAGGATGCGCCGGGTCAGCACATCCGCCTCCCCGCTCCCGAACGGATGATGCCCGGTGGCCGCGAACGCCACCACGCACCCCCACGCGAACACGTCCGACGCGGGCAGCGCCGGGCCACCCGTCAGCCGCTCGGGAGCCACCCACCCGGGGCTCCCCATGACCTGTCCGGCCTGCGTGTGCGCGGCCAGCGTGTCGACGTCGCGGGCGATGCCGAAGTCGATGACGCGCGGCCCCCGCGTGGACAGCAGCACGTTGCCGGGCTTGAGGTCCCGGTGCACCAGCCCCGCCTCGTGCACCGCCACCAGCGCTGCGGCCACGCCGAGCGCCGCGCCGTACGCGAGATCGGGCGTGAGCGGCCCCTTGGCCGCGACGACCTGGGAGAGCGCCGGACCCGGGATGTACTCGGTGACCAGGTACGGGCGGTCCTTGTCGGCGCCGTCCTCCAGGACCGCCGCCGTGCAGAACGGCACCAGTCTTCGCGAGAAAGTCACTTCCTCGGCGAAGCGCGCGCGTAAGGTGGCATCGTTGAGATGCACCGCATGCGGCGTCTTGAGCGCGACCAGGCCACCCCGAGGGTGCTCGGCCAGATACACCACTCCCATCCCGCCCGTGCCGAGGCGGCCGAGGAGCAGGTATCGGCCGATGATGACCGGGTCGCCCACCGTAAGCGGCCGCACGCCAGGAGGCATGTCGCCAGCACCACGCGCCATACGGGTTTCGCCTCTCTGATCCGGGACTCGGCAAAGCACACTGTGGCCGGATCCGCGGAGGCTTTCCGCATGTCTGTCATAAGGGGTATTGCAGGTAAGGCGTTCGTTCCTCTGGGGACAGTAAGTGCTGGGGTTCAGTGGTCTGAAGTGGTGTTTCGGCCCTGGCGTGCCTGGCGAGCCTAGGAGGCGATCGCGGACTCCTCCTCGGCCTCGACCTGACGGTTCCAGTCGCGCTTCATCTCGCGCCACGCCTCGTCGTCGGCCCCCGTGCGCCAGTATCCGGAGATGGACAGCCGGTCCAGCCCGATGCCCCGTTCGACGCGCAGGTGACGGCGGAGCTCCTTCACGAAGCCGGCCTCGCCGTGCACGAACGCGTGCACGTTTCCTTCGGGGAACTCCAGCGTCCGCACTGCCGCCACGAGCTTCTCGCCCACGGGACGACCGCTCCGGTAGAGCCACGCGACGCGGGCGTCGGCGGCCGTCTCGAGCTTCTGCTCGTCCTCGGGCGCGTCCACCTCGACCAGTACGTGCGCCCGCACGCCCTCCGGCAGGCCCTCCAGCGCGGCCCCGATGGCCGGCAGCGCGCTCTCGTCGCCGATCAGGAGGTGCCAGTCGGCCCCGGGGTCGGGCGCGTAGCCGCCGCCGGGGCCGAGCATGAGCACGACGTCCCCGGGAGCGGCCTGGGCGGCCCACGGGCCGGCCAGGCCCTCGTCGCCGTGCACCACGAAGTCGAGGGTCAGCTCGCGGCTGTCGGGTTCCCAGGCGCGTACGGTGTAGGTCCGCAGCCGCGGCCAGAGCTCGCGCGGCATCGTCTCGCGGCAGGTCTTCACGCTGAACGGGGTGGGGTATTCGACGCCTTCGTAGGGGAAGACCAGCTTGACGTAGTGGTCCGTCAGGCCGGTGGTGGCGAAGTCGGCCAGCCCGTCGCCCCCGACCACGACGCGGACCATGTGCCGCGAGATCCACTCGGTCCGCAGGACGACGCCACGATGGTGATCCGTGGGCTTCTCGGTCATGCACAGCCCCCTGACTTCAGGTTAGGTATACCTAACCTTACACGTTCTCCAAGCTGACAGCGTACGCCGGGAACCTCGAAAAGGGCAGTGCCAAAACTGCAGGGCCGAAAACTCACGCCGCCGCGATGTCGCCTCTGGACGCCCGGCGGGCGGCCACGGCTCGCAGGAAGTGCGCCATGTGCCGGAAGACCAGCCGCGCCTCGGGCAGCACGTCCGCCAGGATCGGGAAGACGTGCGGCATCCGGTTCCATTCTTCGTACCGTACCGGCACCCGGGCCTGGCGCGCCCGCTCGGCCACCCTCCTGGCCTCGTCCCGCAGCACCTCGGTCGAGCCGGTCACGATCATGAGCGGCGGCAGCCCCGTGAAGTCCCCGAGCACCGGGGAGACCAGCGGGTCGCTCGGGTCGAGGCCCGAGGTCCACCGGCGGGCCAGCCAGCGCACCCGCCCGGCCGGGAGCATGGGGTCCTGCCAGCGGTTCGCGTGCCGCGGGATGTCGGTCAGGTCGGCCCACGGCGACAGGCAGATCGCCGCGCCGGGCATCGGCAGCTCCCGGTCCCGCAGCGCCAGCAGCGTCGCCAGCGTGAGGTGGCCCCCGGCGGAGTCCCCCGCCAGGATGACGTCCCCGGGCGCGTGGCCGCGCCGCAGCAGGCAGTCGTACGCGTCCAGCGCGTCGGTCAGCGAGTCCGCCAGCGTGTAAACGGGCCCCTGCCGGTAGTCGAGCGCCAGCACGGGCCGCCGGGCCGCCACCGACAGCCGCCAGGTGATGGACCGATGGGTACGCGGCGAGCCCGAGAAGTAGCCGCCGCCGTGGAAGTAGAGCACCGCCTTGCCCTCGTCGAGCCCCGGCCCGCCGTGCACCCACTCGCCCCCGCACGCCGAGAACTCCGCGGGCTCGATGATGACGTGTTCGGGCTGGGGTACACGTACCAGGCGGCCGAGCTCCCCGAGCCGGGCCGCGAAGAGTAGGGCCAGCGGATGGCGCATCAGCACGGTGGACGCCGGCTTCAGGGTGCCCCACATCAGACTGGTCAGGGCGCGGGCTTGCCAGCTCAAGGGATAGTCGGGGACCACGTCCCGGTCGATGTGCATATCGGCCCTCCGATGAATCTCCTTCCCCGAATGAAGATCCTTCTACCGGCCAGTAAGTATCTCATCTCTTACCTGGATATTTCGGCGCTGTGACACGCTGTCCTCCATGGCTGGATACTCGGGCACACCGCTGCCGCGCAAGCTCGGCGTCAAGCCTGGGCACCAGGTCCTCGCCATCGATGCCCCCGACGGCCTCGACCTGGGCGAGCCCGACGCCGAGGTGCATCGGACCCCGGCCGGCGGGCCGTACGACGTCATACTGGTCTTCTGCCCCGACTCGGCCGCCCTTCACGGGGCGTTCCCCTCCGCCCTGGCCCTGCTGGCGAAGAGCGGCGGCCTGTGGGTCTGCTGGCCGAAACGCGCGAGCAAGGTGCCCACGGACCTCTCGGAGAACCCCGTCCGCGACTACGGCCTGTCCATGGGCCTGGTGGACAACAAGGTGGCCGCGATCGACGACACCTGGTCGGGCCTGCGCTTCGTCTACCGTCTCGCCGACCGTTGAACGATTAATTGCGTTGCGGGGCCCACGGCCCGCAACGGATAATTCCATGCTTTCCATCGGCAGACCCGTGCGCGGGTCCGTACACGGTTGGTCACCGTGTCCTCACCCTCCGGAGGTGCAAAACCATACCCCTATATGCCCGGCTCGTCCGGTACGGCTTCCGCAAGCACGCCACCTACGTCTGGGGCGCGATCGCCGGCGCTTTCACCAACAGCGTCTTCGGCATCCTTCGCGCCTACATCCTCATCGCGCTCTGGCAGGCCCGCCCCGGGCTGGGCGGCTACGACGTGACCGACGCCGTCACGTTCTGCTTCATCACCCAGGCGTTCATCGGCCCGTTGCAGCTGTTCGGGGGCGGGCTCGGCATCCCCGAGCGCATCCGCAGCGGCGACATCGCCCTCGACCTGGTCCGGCCCGCCTCGCTCCAGCTCTGGACGCTGGCCGAGGACCTGGGCAGGGCCGCGTACCTGTTCCTGGTCCGCGGCATCCCGCCCATGCTGATCGGCGCGGTGGTGTTCGGCATCACGGTCCCCGCCGGGCCGGGGCAGTGGCTGGCGTTCCTGGCCGGCTTCGCCGTCGCGGTGGTGGTCGGCTTCGGCTGGCGCTACCTGGTGGCGCTGTCGGTCTGCTGGCTCCTCGACGACCGCGGCGTCGCGGTCGTGTCGATGCTCCTGACGACGTTCTTCTCCGGGATGCTCGTGCCGCTGCACCTGTTCCCCGGCTGGTTCGGCGACCTGGTCATGGCGATGCCCTGGGCGGCCATGGTCCAGCTCCCGACCGATCTCTACCTCGGCAAGGCCCCGGTCCTGGAAACGCTCGCGTTCCAGGCGCTCTGGGCCGCGATCCTGCTCGGGCTGGGCGCGCTCGCCACCATGGCGATCCGCCGCAAGGTGGTGATCCAGGGTGGTTAGGACCTACTTCCTGCTGCTGTGGACCTGGACCCGCGCCGCGGCGGCGTACCCGGTGTCGTTCGCGCTGATGACCCTGTTCGGCGCCCTCACCGCCGCGGTGGACGTCGCCGTGATCCTGATCGTCTTCGCCAACACGACCACGCTCGCGGGCTTCTCCCGCGACGAGGTCCTCTTCCTGTACGGCGCCGCCGGCGTGTCGTTCGCCATCTGCGACACGTTCGTCAGCAACATCGACCGGATCAGCCAGCACATCAAGGCGGGCACCCTCGACACGTTCCTGATCAGGCCGGTCAGCCCGTGGATCCAGCTCGCCACCGACCGGTTCGTGCCCGCCAGGGTGGGCCGGATCCTGCAGGCGTGCGTCGTGCTCGGCTACGGCGTCGCCGCGCTCGACCTCGACTGGCGGCGGGCCTGGATGATCCCCGTCATGCTGGTCAGCGGGATCATCATCTTCGGGGCGATCTGGACGCTCGGCGGCGCGGTCCAGTTCGTCCTGACCGACGCCCCCGAGGTGTCCAACGCCTTCACCTACGGCAGCGCCCAGCTCAACCAGTACCCGCTCAGCATCTACGGCCGCGACCTGGTCAGGGGCGTGACGTACGTGCTCCCGCTGGCCTTCGTCAACTGGCAGCCCGGCCTGTACGTGCTGGGCAGGGACGACCCGTTCGGCACGCCGGAGTTCCTGCGGTTCTCCGCGCCGGTCGCCGCGCTGGTCCTCGCCCTGCTGGCCGGGGTGGCCTGGCAGCAGGGCATCAGGCACTACCGATCCACGGGGAGTTGAGGATGATCGAACTGGACCGGGCCGGACGGTCGTTCAAGATCAAGAGAAATGTCGTCCACGCCGTGAGCGACCTGTCGTTCACCGTGTCGGCGGGAGAGTTCGTCGGCTACCTCGGGCCCAACGGGGCCGGCAAGTCCACCACCATCAAGATGCTCTGCGGCATCCTGACGCCGACGTCCGGCCGGGTCCGGGTGGCCGGGCTCGACCCCTCGCGCCGGCGCACGTCGCTGGCGCGGCGGATCGGGGTGGTGTTCGGGCAGCGGACGACACTGTGGTGGGACCTGCCGCTCGTCGACAGCTTCGAGCTGATCCGCCACCTGTACCGGGTGGACCGGGCCACGTTCAGGTCGCGGCTCGACGAGCTGACCGAGACGCTCGACCTGGGCGAGTTCATGCGCACGCCGGTGCGCCAGCTCAGCCTGGGCCAGCGCATGCGGGGCGACCTCGCGGCGGCGCTGCTGCACGCGCCCGACGTGCTGGTGCTCGACGAGCCGACGATCGGGCTGGACGTGGTCAGCAAGGCCGGCATCAGGGAGTTCCTGCAGCGGGTCAACGCCGAGCGCGGCACGACCGTGCTGCTGACCACGCACGACCTCGGCGACATCGAGCGCCTGTGCCGCCGGGTCATGGTGATCGACCACGGGCGGCTGGCGTTCGACGGCACGCTCGACGACCTGATGGCCACGTCTCCCGGCCAGTCGAGCATCGAGGACGTGGTGACCCGCCTCTACACGGGGACGGCCCAGTAGGGACAACTCAGTAGTAGCTGCCCTCCGGCGTGGCCTCGTAGTCCTCGTCGACGTCGTCGTACTGGCGCGACCAGCGTGACGGCATCAGGACGGGGATGAACAGCGCCACGCCGAGCAGGGCGAACACGCCCGACGTGAGCAGGGTCTTGGCGCCGAGACCGGCGTCCAGGATGATCTGGTTGACCGACGGGGCGCTCGGAATGAGGGAGATCGCCCTGTTCACGTCGAGTGCGTACACGACCGTCCAGGCCAGCAGGACCAGCGACGGCACGAACGTCGCCAAGGGCGAGATCCGGCCCGCCACCACCAGCCCGACGACCAGCCCGACGGCGGCCATCGCGCCCAGCGCGATCCACATCTTCTGGTTGTCCGGTGGTGTCGCCGCGGCATTGCCGACGGCCTGCTGGACGGCCCAGCCACCGCCCGCCAGCACGGCCGCCGTCACCACCAGCCCGATGAGGAAACCACCCAAGTGCCGCAACGTTCTCACCTCAATGTCAACGCGGTCGGCACGACCCTAGCCCTAAATGCCCGTTTTGGACCAGCCACTGTGCGGCTTCGGACTTCGGGTCTCATGACTCACTGCCCCGTGAGAGCATGGGGCACACCCATGCGTGCGCACCTTCCCCTCAGACTCGCGCGGACGGCCGCCTTCGCCGCCGTCTGCGTGGCTCTCGCCGCCTTCGCGCACGTGCTGGGCGGCGGTTCGGCGCCCGCGCCGTGGGTCGCCGGACTGGGGCTCGCGGGCGTGTCCGCGCTGGGGCTGGCGCTGTGCGGCAAGGAGCGCTCCGCGGCGACGATCAACGTCGTGCTGGTGGGGGCGCAGCTGGCGCTGCACGAGCTGTTCGCGGGCGACGGCGCCGCCTACTTCTCCGTGCGCGGCCTGTTCGAGCCGGGGGCCGCGGCGCACGGCCACGGCCAGGGTGGCCTGGCGGTCAACACCGGCATGCTGCTCACGCACGTGACGGCCACGCTGATCACGGGCCTGTGGCTGGCGCGCGGCGAGGTCGTGCTCTGGTCGCTGCTGCGCCTCGTCGGCCGCCGTCTCCTGCTGCTCCCGGCGGTCGCCGTGCCACCGTTCGCGCGGCCCGCCGCGCCGATCGTCCGGGCGAGGGTCGTCCCGCTCCAGCCGGAGTTCCGGCACAGCGTGGCCAGGCGTGGTCCTCCACTTCCCGCCTGACCGTCTGACACCCCTTGTTCATCCCCGTACACCAAGTGGAGTTCCCGCATGTCCTTCGCACGCCGTGCGGCGACCGTGCTCGCCGCCGCCACCGCCCTCACCGTCGGCCTCGCCATCCCGGCCCTGGCCCACGTCACCATCCAGCCGGGCACCGCCGAGCAGGGCGGATTCACCAAGGTCGCGTTCCGGGTGCCGAACGAGCGCGACGACGCCTCGACCACCAAGATCGAGGTCTCCTTCCCCGTCGACCATCCGCTGGCCTTCGTGTCGGTCAAGCCCCTGCCGGGCTGGGACGTCAAGGTCACCCAGGGCAAGCTGCCCAAGCCGGTCAAGACCGAGTACGGCGACCTCGAAGAGGCCGTGACCAAGGTCGTGTGGTCCGGCGGCAAGATCAACCCGGGCGAGTTCCAGGAGTTCGAGGTGTCCATGGGGCAGTTGCCCAAGGACACGGACTCGCTGGTGTTCCCGACGAAGCAGACCTACTCCAAGGGTGAAGTCGTGGACTGGTCGGACGCGCCCAAGACGGACGGGACCGAGGCGGAGCACCCCGCCCCGACGCTCAAGCTGGTCCCCGCGAGCGGGGGCGACGAACACGGCATGGCCTCGGCGCCGGCCTCGGCCGCTCCGGCCGCCGCCGCTCCCTCGGTGACGCCGGTGGCGGCCACGTCGGCCTCCGACGGCACCGCCCGCCTGCTCGGCGGCGCCGGCCTCGTGGTGGGCGTCATCGGCGTCGTGATCGGCGCGCTCGGCCTGCGCCGCCGTCCCGCCGCCTGACGTTCCCGGCGTCCCGCGCCCCGGCCGTCCGCGGTCGGGGCGCTGCCGCTGTCAGGAGGTGATGTCCTTGCCGGAGAAGCGCGCCCAGGCGATCGAGCCGAACAGCACGATGTACGCCCCGAACGCCAGCAGCCCGTCCCGCAGGCTCCCGAAGTCGATCGGGCTGCGCAGCACGGCGTCGAAGTTCGTGAACTTGGACGGCAGCAGATAGGGCGTGATCGAGCCCAGCTCGGGGATCGCCCGGAGCACCTGGCAGACGATGACCAGCACCATGGTGGCCGCGATGGCCCCGATGGACACCTCGGTGAACGTCGACAGCGCCACCGCGACCGCGGCCAGGGCGGCCATCCCGGCGCCGACGTACCCGACGGCGATGAGGATGCGCAGCAGCCCGTCGGCCATCGAGATCGTGCTGCCGGACAGCAGCGTCACGTCCCCGGCCGGGAAGAGGATCAGGCCCGTCACCAGCGCCGTCAGGGCCACCACAGCGGTGACCGCGTACGCGAAGACGACCGCGTTGAGGTATTTGACCAGCAGCAGCCGGGTACGCCCCGCAGGGGCGGCCAGCAGGTAGCGCAGGGTCCCCGCGCCGGCCTCGCCCGCGATCGAGTCGCCGGCCACGACGCTGACGGCGACCGGCATCAGCAGCAGCACCAGGAACGAGAACGACACGAACGTCAGCATCAGGCTGTTGCCCACGACGTCCTGGACGAGCCCGCCCATCCCCTCCTCGGAGGCCACGAGCCGCAGCGCCACGCCGATGACGATCGGCACGACGCCGAGCACGGCCAGCATCATCAGGTTGCGCGGCCTGCGGAACGTCAGGCCCAGCTCGGAGCCGAGCAGCCGCCAGAACGCCCACGCCCTCCCCGCCGCGGGGGCGGGAGCGGAAGCGGACGGCTCCGGCGGGCGGCGTTCGGTGGTGCGCATGGACTCCGCGACGGGCACCAGCCCGGGCGTGCGGCGCTCCTCCTGGGTCTCTGCCCCCGTGGTCCCGACGGCGGACCCCAGGGTCCCCGCCGTCCCAGCGGTCGCCGTCCCAGCCGTCGACTCAGCCGTCGACATCGAAGCCCTCCCCTGTCAGTCCCACGAACACGTCCTCCAGGCTCGGCCGCACCACGGCCAGCCCGCGAACGGCCACGCCCTCCCCCACCAGCGCGGCGTTGACACGCTCCGGCGCGTGGCCGCCGAGCTCCGCCGTGACCTCCCCGCCCGAGGTCAGCACGTCGGCGAGGCCGAGCGTGCCGAGCACCCGCGCGGCGTCCGCCACGTCCGGCGTCTCCACCCGGACGCGCGTCACGAGCCCGCCGTTCAGCGAGGCGATCGTGCCCTGCGCCACGAGCTTGCCGGTACGCATGATCGCGGCGTGCGTGCACATCTGCTCCACCTCCGCCAGCAGGTGGGAGGAGACGAAGACCGTGGTGCCGTCGGCGGCGATCTCCTTGACCAGCGCGCGGACCTCGCGCGTGCCCTGCGGGTCGAGCCCGTTGGTGGGCTCGTCCAGGATGAGCAGCTCGCGCGGCCCCAGCAGGGCGGCGGCGATGGCCAGGCGCTGGCGCATGCCGAGCGAGTAGTTGCGGAAGCGCTTGGCGGCCGCGGCCGACAGGCCCACGCGGTCGAGCGCCTCGGCGATGCGCCGCTTCGCGCTCGCGCGGGGCGCGGTCGGGTCGGCGGAGTCGAAGCGCATCAGATTGGCCGCACCCGACAGGTACGGGTAGAAGGCCGGCCCCTCGACCAGCGCCCCCACCTTGGGCAGGGCCTGGGCCTGGGGCAGTCCGAGCACGGAGTACCCGCCCGACGTCGGCGCGACCAGGCCGAGCAGCATGCGGATCGTGGTGGTCTTGCCCGAGCCGTTCGGCCCCAGGAAGCCGAACACCGAGCCGCGCGGCACGGCCAGGTCCAGCGTGTCCACGGCGACCTGGCCGCCGCGGAAGCGCTTGGTCAGGCCCTCCGTGACGATCGCGAACTCCCCCGCGTTCATCCCCTGGGGCACCCCCGGGGGCAGGGCCGCCCCGGAGGGCGCCCCTGCTTCCTGCGTGACGGTGGTCACTTGGTGCCCGCCGCCTTGGTGATCTCCTCCGGGGTGACCGCGCCGACCAGGAGACGGCCGTCGTCGGTCAGCAGGGCGGTGACGAGCTTGGTCTTGATCAGCTTGCCGGAGCCCCACGTGCCGCTCACCGGGGTGGCGGACTTCAGCACGCTGTCGATCAGCGCGCTCGGATCGGCACCCGCGCCCCCGCCGGGGCCCTGACCGTGGCTGCGTCCCTCGCCACCGTCCGACGGCGTCGCGGTCTTCAGGTCCGACAGCGAGAACGGCACGACCGCCACGGTCGTCCAGCCCTGCCCCACGACCTTCGCCCGCTCCGCGACGTCCTTGGCGTGCTCGGCGCGATCCGCCGCCACGTCCTGGTCCATGCCGGCCCCGAGGGTCTTCTCCTCCACCTTGGCGCCCGCGGGCGGGGTGAAGGTGAAGTTCTCGGCCGCCGGCGGCGTGAACGTCACCTGCGTGAACCCGACCTGGAACGCCGGCTCCGCCGAGCCCTTGGCGTAGACCTGCACCTGCAGCGGGACGTACGTCTCGCCGTCGAGCGCGATGCGGATCTCCTGGACCAGCGAGCCCGCGTCCTTGGGCGCCAGCACGAGCTGGTAGACCGGCCGGCCCGCCACCTGGGCGGTGTTGATCACGCGGACCGCCGTGTGCTGGTCGACGTTGGCCAGCAGGTGCTCGGCCACCTGCTGCGGCGTCACGTCGGTCGGCCGCGGCGTGGGCAGAGCGCGCTTGTCCTGCCCGGTCTCCGCCTTGATGGTCAGCTTGGTGGCCGTGTTGGTGGCGCTCTCCCAGTACCAGCCCGTGTCGCCGTTCACGATCAGGTTGGTCTCGTTCAGCTGGGTCGGCAGGGCCACCCGCATCTTGCCCTCGCCGCCGTACCAGACCTTCACCTCGTGCGAGCCGGACAACAGGCTCAGCGGCGACGCCTCACCGGTCTGCGGCAGCGCCGGCAGGCCGAGCGAGGCCGTCTGCTGCACCGTGCCGGACATCGGCGCGATGCCGCCTTCCTTGCTGGTCGCCGCCGCGGCGTCGGCCAGCAGCTGCTGTGCCGACCGCTCCGGCAGCACCGGGGCGCCGCTCACCGCGGCTATGACGGGGCCGGCGCCGATCGCGGCTCCGATCACGGCCGCCGCCGCGATCGGCACTCCCCACCTCACGAACGTGCCTCTGCGCATCTCACTCCTTAACGGTATGTCGATGTTCAGAGCCTGCGTGATGCATCCTTAGGCGGACCTGAGACTGTCTGAGACGGCTCTCAGCCTTCTCAGCGTTGTCTCAGGGCGGGAACAGGAGAATTGCCACATGAGAGTACTTGTCGTCGAGGACGAGCGGCGGATGGCCGCCGCGCTCCAGCGGGGGCTCCAGGCTGAGGGGTTCGCCGTGGACCTCGCCCACGACGGCGAGGAGGGCCTGCACGCGGCCAGGCAGGGTGACTACGACATCGTGGTGCTCGACATCATGCTGCCCCGGCTCTCGGGCTACAACGTGTGCAAGCAGCTGCGCGCGGAGGAGAACTGGGTGCCGATCCTCATGCTGTCGGCCAAGGACGGCGAATACGACATGGCCGACGGGCTCGACCTGGGCGCCGACGACTACCTGACCAAGCCGTTCTCGTACGTGGTGCTGGTGGCCAGGCTCCGGGCGCTGCTGCGGCGCGACGCGGGGCGGCGGCCGTCGGTGCTGGTGGCCGGCGACCTGTCGCTCGACCCGGCCCGGCGCAGGGTCGAGCGGGACGGGAGCTCGATCGAGCTGACGCCGAGGGAGTTCGCGCTGCTGGAGTACCTGATCCGGCGGCGGGACGAGGTCGTGTCGAAGGCGGAGATCCTGGAGCACGTCTGGGACACCTTCGACACCGACCCGAACGTGGTCGAGGTGTACGTCGGCTACCTGCGGCGCAAGATCGACGTCCCGTTCGGCAGGAACGCGCTCCAGACCGTGCGCGGCGCGGGCTACCGGCTGGCGGGCGACGGTGGCTGACTCCCCGCTCGTCTGGTGGCGGCGGCAGGGGCTGCGGTTCAGGCTCACGGTGGCGGCCGCCGCGGTGCTCGCGCTGGCGCTGGCCGTGTCGGCGTCGGTGCTGGTCAGCGTGCTCGAACGGGCGCTGATGGACACGGTGGACGAGTCCACCAGGCAGACGGCGCAGGCCGTGCGCGTGGCGGCCGACGCCGGGACGCTGACCAGCCCGATCACCACGCACGACGGCACGATCGTGCAGGTCATCGACGCCGGCGGGCGCATCACGCACGTGACGTACGGCACCGACCGGCTGGTCCCGCTGCTGGACGCCAAGGCCCGGGACAAGGTGCTCAAGCGGGGGCAGGCCACGCTCCTGGACGGGCGGCCGTACGCGGTCCCGGGGTTCCTGCGGGTGATCGTGCTCAGCGCGGACCGCGGGCAGACCGTCATCGCGGCCCGGCCCATCAGCGAGATCCAGACCAGCCTGGTCACGGCCGGACGGGTGCTGCTGGTGGGCACGCCCGCGCTGATCGTGCTGCTCGCGGTGGCGAGCTGGCTCATGATCGGCCGTACGCTGCGCCCGATCGCGGCCCTGCGCAGGGGCGCGGCGGACATCACGCACACGGCCAGGTCGCGCCGGCTGCCGGTGCCGCAGTCGCGTGACGAGGTGTACTCGCTGGCCACCACGCTCAACGGCATGCTGGCCAGGCTGGAGGAGGCCGAGCAGCGCCAGCGGGCGCTGGTCTCCGACGCGGCACACGAGCTGCGCAGCCCGCTGGCCAGCATCAGGCTGCAGCTCGAGGTCGCGCTGGGACATCCGGAGGGCCAGGACTGGCGGGAGACCGCCGAGGGCGTCCTGGAGGACACGATGCGGCTGTCCAGGCTGGCCGAGGACCTGCTGGCGCTGGCCAGGCTGGACGAGCGCGGCGGCGTGCCCGCCAGGCGGGAACCCGTCGAGCTGGACGAGGTGGTCCGCCAGACCGTCGACAGGTACGCCGAGGCGCGCCTGACGGTGTGCGACCCGGTCGTGGTGCGCGGAGACGCCCTCGACCTGAGCCGGGTGCTGACGAACCTGATGGACAACGCGGTACGCCACACCTCTTCCAAGGTCGAGGTGGCCTTGACCGCGGACGGAGTGCTGACGGTGACCGACGACGGGCCCGGCATCCCTGAGCAGGATCGCGAGCGCGTCTTCAATCGGTTCACCAGGCTGGACTCCGGGCGCAGCCGTGATGAGGGCGGCGCCGGGCTGGGGCTGGCGATCGTACGCGAGACCGTGCGTGCGCACGGCGGCACGGTCGTCCTGGAGGACGCCGCGCCTGGACTGCGGGCCGTGGTGCGGTTGCCGGTCTCCCGGTAGGGGGTTGGTTAACTCTGGATCGTTCCTAATCGGGTCAGGCCGCTGTCCCCTTTTCCGCGGTGGACAGGAAGTCCTGGGCGATCAGCGGCAGGCGGCGGCGGGCGTGCACGACGGCGATGACGCGCCGTACGGCGGGTTCGAGCGAGCGCACGATCAGGCCCGCGCGACTGGCCTGTTCCGCCAGGCCGCGGTACCAGAGCAACGACGCCTGGCCCGTGCGTACCGCGTTGAGCCAGCCGTTGCGCTCGTCGGTTTCGAGCACGACCACGGGACTCACCGAGTACTTGCCGAACATCGCGTCCAGCTCCCTGCGCCGCACGCTGCCGCGGGCCGGCAGCGCCAGGCGCATGCCGTGCAGCTTGCCCATCGGCACCGGGTTGGGCAGGTCGAGCCCGGGCGGGGAGATCAGCACGATCTCCTGGCGCTCGAGCGGATGGGTGATCAGGTCCGTGGGGACCGGGAGATCGGTGAGCCCGAGGTCGGCCCGCTGATCTCTGATGGCGCTGACGACGCCGTCTCTGCCGTCGCAGCGAACGATGTGCACGCGTACTCCCGGATGCTCGGCCGCATAAGCCGGGAGCAGCCGCCCGGCCAGGCCGGGTTCGAGGCTGGGCGTGGACGCGATGCGGAGCTCCGCTTCCGTGACGCCGCTGTGGTTGGCCAGGCCCTCGATCTCGTGAACGGCATCGAGTGCCTCCCTCGCCAGCTTGACCACGCGACGGCCCTGCGCGGTGACGACCACGCCACGGCCTGAACGAGCGAAGAGCGTCATACCGAGCTCCCGCTCCAGATCGCGGATCGCGCGGGACAGCGCAGGCTGCGCGATGTAAAGCGATCTTGCCGCGTCGGTCATGGTGCGGTGCTCCGCAGTCGCGACCACATAGCGGAGCTGCTGGAGATTCATGCCAAAGAAGCTAGGGCAACGCCCGCCGCGCGGACCGGGAGATAACCGAGATCACCTCGAATGATTTCGGACCGTAACCGATCACTGCTACATCCGTGACGGGTGAGAAATGAGTATGCTTTTGCCCCAAATTTGGCAAGGGTCCGGCAAGTCGCGGCGCAAAGCCATCGATTCCAGACAACCGGGCGAACGGGGAGACACGGTGACAGGGAACGGGCATTATCCACCCCCGCCACAGGGGCCAGGGCAGCCACAGAGGCCTCCCTCATTGCCGTGGCCGCCGCCGAACTACCGCCAGCCGCAGCCGCCGAGCCGGCAGCCGTACCCGACGCCTCCGCCGCCTCCCCCACCGCCTCCCCCGCCCCCGGGACCGCCTCCGCAGGGGAACCCGTACCAGCAGGCGCCGCCCCACCCTCAGGGGCCCGCTTACCCGCAGCAGGCCTATCCCCAGGGCGGCCCGCAGTACCCGCCACCGCCGCCACCCTACGGGCAGCAGCAGCAATACCGGCAACCGCCGCCCCCGCCTCCGCCACCCCCGCCGCCCCCTTTGCCGCCGGCGCAGTGGGGGCCGCCGCAGCGCAGGAAGTCCGGCATGGGCGTCTTCGGCGTGATCGGCGGCGTGCTCGGGGGGATCGCCGCGCTGTTCGTGCTGATCGTCATCGCGTCGGCGCTGTTCAAGAGCGCGTCGAGGTCGGAGACGACGACACCGGTCGCGATCCCGACGTACGAGCCGTCCGAGCGCGACACCAGCGACCCGTTCCCGACCCGCACGCGGCAGCCGACCCCGACGGAGTCCGACTCGCCGACGCAGCAGCCCACCCAGGAGGAGACCCAGGAGCCGGAGACGACCCCGACGCAGCCTCCCCAGGTGACGCTGAACACGAGCCTGAAGAGCAACACCATGTACCGGGCGGGCTCGCTGCCCAGGCTGAGCTGCTCCGGCGGGAGCGCCGACATCTTCAACCACAGTCAGCTCAAGGCGCTGATCCTGAAGACCGGCAAGTGCATGGACCGGGCGTGGGGGCCGATCCTGGAGAAGCAGGGCATCCAGTTCAGCGCGCCCAACTACGCCATCGCCGCCAAGCGGGGCCGGGGCGCGTGCGGCGACTATCCGTCGGCCGGGAGCATGGTGCCGTACTACTGCCCGCGCAACAACACGATCTACGCCTCCACCTCGGCCATGTCCCGGGGCAACGGCAACGCCCGCGGGTACGGCCAGATCATCCAGTGGCACGGCGGCATCATCAGCATGATGGCCCACGAGTACGGCCACCACATCCAGAACATCACCGGCCTGATGGACTCCTGGTGGCGCGCCACCCTCGACTCCTCCGGCCAGAGCGGCAAGCTGGCGCTCAGCAGGCGGCTCGAGCTGCAGGCGACCTGCTTCGGCGCCATGTGGATGCGGTCGGTGGCGGCGACGTACCCGGTGAACACGTCCCTGCGCAGCCGCCTGTTCTCGTTCTACGCCCAGGTGGGCGACTATCCGGGGTGGCCGCGCGACCACGGCACACCCGCCAACAACAACCGGTGGTTCCGGCAGGGCTGGGAGCGGGACAAGACGTACCAGTGCAACACCTGGATGGCGCCGTCCTCGACCGTCTCCTGAAAAAAGTTACGACCTACCCAAAACCCCATAAACGCGGCCCATCGTGCACGTAGTGTTCATCTCAGCTTGGGCACATGTCTCTGATGTCCAGATATGGGGACTAGAATCCTGGCAATCTTGTGCCCAACGGGGGGCAACGACAGTTTTGCCTGGTAGGCGTGTAAGGAGCCGGGTGTGAGCAATCGCGATGGGGCAGAAACCGTGCCAGGGGGCAACAAGAAACGGCGGCCCGTTCGCCGTCCGCGCCCTGGCTCCTCCTCCCCTCGCTTCGCCAAGCCCCTGACGACCGGATCCGTACTCGGGTGGACCGCTTTGTCCGCCATCGCGCCCGGCGCCGCACATCTGCGCGCCGGGCGCCGCCGTACCGGGCTGATCCTCCTCAGCGTGTACGCGGTACTGCTCCTTGCGGCCCTGGCCTTCGGGCTGACCCGGAACATGCAGAACCTCACCGCGTTCGCCGGCGACGGGATGATGATGACCGTGGTCGTCGTGGCCTCGGTCCTCGCGCTGCTGTGGTTCGCGGTGCTGGTGACCTCGTACGTCGCGCTCGGGCCCAACCGCCTCAACCAGCAGGGCCAGGTGCTGACCGGCATCGTCGTCGGGGTGCTGTGCGTGGCGGTGATGTCGCCGTTCGCCCTGACCGCCAACTACGTGCTCACCGCGCGGGAAGCGATCAAGCAGATCTTCCCCTCGACACCCGACCCCGAGGCCCCCGCCCCGGTCAAGGAAGGCGAGGACCCGTGGGGCGGCAAGGACCGCGTGAACTTCCTGCTGATCGGCGGCGACGCGGCCGGCAACCGCACCGGCGTGCGCACCGACAGCATGAACGTGGCCAGCATCGACCTCAAGACGGGCAACACCGTCCTGTTCAGCCTGCCGCGCAACCTGCAGCACGTGCGATTCCCGCCGACCTCGCCGCTGCACAAGCAGTTCCCGAACGGCTACATGGCCGAGCTCCCCAACGGGGGCCTGCTCAACGAGGTCTGGCAGTACGCCAACGACAACCCGCAGCTCATGGGCGGCAAGAACAAGGGCCCCCGGGCGCTGATGGACGCCATCGGCTACACGCTGAACCTCAAGATCGACTACTACATGCTGATGAACATGTACGGCTTCGCGGACCTCGTCGACGCCATCGGCGGCCTCAAGATCCGGGTCGAGCAGGACGTCAAGTGGGGCGGCCACTTCGGCACGGCGGGCACCATCAAGGCGGGCTACCGGAAGCTGTCGGGCGAGCAGGCTCTCTGGTACGGCCGCTCCCGGGTCAACAGCGACGACTTCTCCCGCATGGCCCGCCAGCGCTGCGTCATCGGCGCCTTCGCCCAGCAGGCCACCCCCACCGTGATCCTCACCAACTTCACCAGGATCGCCGGCGCGGCCAAGCGGCTGGCCCAGACGAACATCCCGCAGCACCTGGTGCAGCCGCTGGTGGAGCTGGCCGTCAAGGTCAAGGACGCCCGGATCACGAGCCTGCAGTTCGTGCCGCCGGAGTTCTACTCGGGCCGGCCTGACTGGGCGAAGATCCGCGTGGCCTCCAGGAAGGCGATCGCCGACTCCGGCCGGCCCGCCCGCCAGGCCCAGACGGCCAACGTGAGCGCGTCCCCGAGCGTCACGTCCTCGGCCACGCCGACCCGTACGCGCCAGGCGGCGGCGCCCACGCAGACACCGACCAGGAACACCCAGAAGGGCGCCAAGTCCCTCGACGAGCTCTGCGGCCTGTAACCACGGCACCGGCGGCGGGGAATCCCCCGCCGCCCCGGCCGTCAGGCGGTGACCGACTTCCGGGGCAGCAGCACCATCGCCCCGATGTAGAGCACCGCCGCCACGATCAGCAGCCCCTTGTACCCGATCACCAGCGCCGCGTACTCCAGGCAGCCGCCCACCATGGCCCCCAGCAGGTTCGCGCCGAAGGAGGTGGTCGCGTCGGCCGTCTCGGCGAAGCGCTTGGCGAAGACGACGTTCGCGGCGAAGATCGGCAGGAACGCCACCACCACGGCCGCCACCGCGCGCAGGGGCACCGGCAGGGACAGCAGCCACGAGTTCGGCACCAGCCAGGACAGCAGCAGGCCCGCGAGCAGCACGCCGTACATGACGGGCAGCGGTGGGGTGCGGAAGTGGCGGGTGACCTCGACGGCGGCGAGGACCGCGACCAGGACGCCGGCGAAGACGATCGCGTTGACCACCCACGTGGTGCCGAACAGCAGCGCGAACCCGGTCACGCTCTTCGTCTCCAGCAGCATGAACGCCACGCCGAGCAGGAACAGGTCCGCGTACGGCCGCATCCGCTCGTAGGGTCCGGCGACGACGCGGACGGCGAAGAGGCTGACGATGAGGATCAGGCCGAGCGTGATGATGTAGATCGGCGGGATCGTGGCGTCCTTGAGGTAGAGGAACGGCCGGTCGTCGTTGGCGGGCTGCGGGGTGCCGGGGGCGGCGCCGGGCCACTCCGACGCGCAGCGCTGCGCGTCGGCCGTCACGCCCGCCGTGATGACGGCCTGCTGGCCGGCGGTGCTGACGACGTCGACGCACGGCTTGTGGCCGAAGGCGCTCTGCATGGTGGAGGCGAGGCGGTCGACCAGCCAGCTCTCCCGGTAGTAGTTGTACATCGAGAAGGTGCCGCCCGGCTTGAGGTGGGCGCGGGCGGCCTTCATGGCCTCCTCGGTGAACAGGTAGCTCTCCAGACGCAGCGAGCTCGCCCCGGAGACGAGGGTGAGCGAGTCGGGCAGGGCGAAGAGGATCAGGTCGTACTTGCCGCCCGTGCGCTCGAGGAAGGCCCGCCCGTCGGTGATGTGGGTGGTGACGCGCGGGTCGTCGTACGGCTTGTCGGGGTGGACCGAGCCGCCCAGCTCGCGCAGCTTGGGGTCGATCTCCACGGCGTCCACCCGGTTGGCGCCCTTGGACAGCGCGATGGCCACGTCGGTGCCGCTGCCCGCGCCGACGATGAGCACGTCCTTGGGCGGCTTGCTGGTCCGCTCGTACGGCAGGCCGTACTGGGCCTCCCACTGCAGCCGGGCGGCGGCGGGCACGGCCTGCTGGTGCGGGATGCCGTTCACGGAGATGTCGGTGACGGGCACGCCGAGCTGGGTGAGCTGGCGCGCGGTCACCTTGTAGTACGGCGACCAGATGGCCCCGGCGGTCAGCGTCTCCATCAGCAGCAGCCCCACCACGGCCAGCGAGGGCACGGTCACCAGGCCGAGGTAGAGCGAGCGCGGCCGGGGCATGAGCAGCAGCCCGTAGCAGATGGCCGCGACCAGCCCCCAGAACACCGGCGGCGCGCTCAGGAACGACAGCGCCGTGAACGCGGCGATCCCGCTGAGGCTGCCGATCAGGTCGTAGCGGTAGGCCTCCAGGCGCGGCAGCTCGGGGAAACAGCGCCCGACGAGCTCGGCGGGGCCCATGACCACCAGCGCGGCGGCGGCGAAGATCACCGGCAGGATCAGCCACGCGGGCGGGCCGCTGGTGGACAGGCTCGTCCAGTACAGGACGCCCTCGGTGTTCCTGTCGACGGTCACGGGGAACGTCAGGACGACGGCGACCAGGACGGCCAGCACCACGGGCGAGTAGTACGGCTGCCGCCGCGACCGCCCCACGCGCAGGAAGCCGAGCCCGATGCCCAGGAACGAGCCGAGTAGCACGAAGTTGGTGAAATAGCTGAGGTGGACGATGTTGGACCCGGTCCACCGGATCAGCGCCAGCTCGAGGAACAGCATGAAGGCGCTGGCGAGGACGAGCCTCGGCCGCACCGCCAGCCAGTGAGCTTTTTCTCCGTCGTCGACCGGCATCTGCGCCTGGAGCGTCATGATTCGACACCGTAGTGAACAGACCGGGAACACGGAAGCCTGACGCCCCGGAAGAAATGTCATCCGGTTCGCACTAATTAGGGTATTTGCGCAGGTCAAACCCGTGAAAGGCGCTGGACGCCGGGGCGATGAATGGAGGAATCTTGGGGAGTTCATTCCCTCCACGAGATTCGGTGGTGACACATGCGGGTCCTGATCCAGCTCCGCCCCTCCCCCGATCTGGTCGCGGCCGTCGCCGACCCGGATCAGAGCGCCACCACGGCCGACGTGGCCGACGGGCTGCCCGGGGTCGAGCTCGACACCGCGTACGTCCCCGTGGCGGTCGCGCGGCCCGTCCCGATCGCCGGGGGCGACCCCCTCTCGCTCAATCAGCCGCTCGACTTCTCGCTGGCCGCCGAGGACGCCTCCGTGCTGGTGCGCGGCACCATCTCGGACGACGAGCTGGCCTCCAGGGTCACGCTGCTGCCCGCGCTGCGGCCCGACGTGGTCGGCGTCTACGCCGACCCGGTGATCGCGACCACGCGCACGTGCGGGGGCGACCCGCCGGTCGGCACCTGGCACGACGTGGAGCGGCTGCTGAACGTGCCGGGGCTGAGCGCCGAGGGCCTCGACGGCAGCGGCGTGGCGCTGGCCGTGCTCGACACCGGGATCAACGCGGCCCACACCGCCAGGCAGCTCGGCAGGGGCGTCACGCTGGACGCCGAGCGGTCCTGGAGCCCGCAGGGCGTGTCGGGCAAGGCGGGCGAGTTCGAGGTCGATCACGGGACGATGTGCGCGTTCGACACGCTCATCGCCGCTCCTCAGGCGTCGCTGATCGACATCCCGGTCCTGCTGTCCACCCGGCCCGGCGGCTCGGCGCTGGACGGGCTGCTGTCGGACGCGGTGTCGGCGTTCGCGCACCTGCGCAGCGTGCTCGCCGCCCAGCCCGCCGAGACCAGGGCGCTGGTGGTGAGCAACTCGTGGGGCTCCTTCTCCCCCGAGTGGGACTTCCCCGTCGGGCATCCGGGCAACTACTCCGACAACGCCGCCCACCCGTTCAACCTGATGGTGGCCGAGCTCGACCGGGCGGGCGCCGACGTGCTGTTCGCGGCGGGCAACTGCGGCACCCAGTGCCCCGACGGCCGGTGCGTCTACCCCAACCGGCCCATCGTCGGCGCCAACTCCCACCCGAAGGCCCTGTCCGTCGGCGGCGTCGACATCAACGGGGAGCGCGTGGGCTACTCCTCGCAGGGCCCCGGGCGGCTGACCGCCCGCAAGCCCGACTTCTGCGCCTACACCCACTTCTCCGGGTCCAAGGCGTTCGGCGACGACGAGCCCGACTCGGGCACCTCCGCGGCGACGCCGGTGGCCGCCGGGCTCGTCGCCGCCGTCCGCACCCTGTGGCCGTCGACCCGGCTGTCGCCCACCCAGCTGCGGGCGCTGCTGCGGCGCACCGCCGAGGACCGCAGCGAGGTGGGCTTCGACTACGACTATGGCTACGGGAACGTGGACCCGGCGGGGATCATCGCCGCGCTGCGGCGGCGCGCCAGGAACGCGGCCTGAACGGCGCTCTCAGGCGTTCTCCCGGTTGAAGACCCGGGTCCCGACCGTGAGGCTGACCGCGGCGAACACCACCGTCACGGCCACTCCCAGGCCCACGGTGCCCGTCAGGTAGTGCCCCTCGAACAGGTCGCGCAGCGCCTCCAGCGTGTACCTGAACGGGCTGATGTGCGAGATGGCGTCGAGCCAGCCCGGCGCCATCGACATCGGCAGGAACGAGCCGGACAGCAGGACCAGCGGGATCACCGCCGTGGACATCACGGGCGCGAACAGGTGCTCGTTCATCGTCAGCGCGATGGCGTACGACAGCGCGGCCAGGCTGCTCCCGAGCACGATCACCAGCACGAACCCGGCCGCCAGCCCCTGCACGGGAGCCCGCAGACCGAAGGCGAAGGCGACCACCAGGAGCAGCAGCGTCTGGATCGTCAGGGTGAGCGCGTTGTTGAGCACGCGCCCGAGCAGCAGCGCCAGCCGGCTGGCCGGGGTGACGCGCATGCGCTCCAGCACGCCGGAGCGCTTCTCGAACACCACCCCGAACCCGGCGAGCCCCATGCTCATGAGCCCGAGCTGGATGATGAGGCCGGGGACGAGCGTCTCCCACGTGCCGAACGTGGTGAAGATGGGCCCGAACAGCACCAGGAAGAGCAGCGGCTGGATCGCGCCGAAGACCATGCCGACCTTCTGCTGGAGCGTGACGCGCACGCCGTGGCGGAACAGCACCCAGGTGTCACGCAGCATCAGACGCCCGCCTCCTCGCGTAGGGACCTGCCGGTGATGTCCAGGAACACCTCGTCGAGCGTGCGCCCGCCGGTCTTCAGCTCGGCCGGGGCGCCTTCGGCCACGATCCGGCCGTGGTCGATGATCACTATCCGGTCGCAGAGCGCGTCGGCCTCGTCCAGGTAGTGGGTGGTGAGGAAGACCGTCATGCCCCGCTCGCCGCGCAGCGAGCGGATGTGGTCCCACAGGTTGGCCCGGCTCTGCGGGTCGAGGCCCGTCGTGGGCTCGTCGAGGAAGAGCAGGACCGGGTCGTGCAGCAGGGCGAACGCGATGTCGAAGCGGCGGCGCTGCCCGCCGGACAGCGCCGCGCCGGGCTTCGACTCCAGGCCCGTGAGTTCGAGCCGCTCCAGCGCCTCCCGCGTCTTGGTCTCGGCCGCCGCCCTGCTCAGGCCGTACAGCATGCCCTGGAGCACGAGCTCGCCCATCAGCGGCGAGGTCGGCGACGTCCCGCCGGTCTGGGAGACGTAGCCGATGCGCCTGCGCACCTCCTTCGCGTCGCCGAGCAGGTCGTGGCCGGCCACCGTGGCGGTGCCGGACGTGGGGCGCAGCAGCGTGGTCAGCATGCGCATGGTCGTGGTCTTGCCGGCGCCGTTCGGACCGAGGAACCCGACGATCTCGCCGGGCCCGACCGATAGGTCGACGCCTTTGACGGCCTCTGTGCCGCCGTCGAAGGTCTTGCTCAGACCTGAAGTCCTGATCATTTCATCGCCTCCAAAATTAGAGTAACCACAATTTTGGTGCCACTGCAAACTTGGTACGATGGGGGCATGCAAGAGGGGCTGCGGGAGCGGAAGAAGCGCGAGACCAGGCAGCGCATCGCGGACGTCGCGATGGGGCTGTTCATGGCCAAGGGGTTCGACAACGTGACCGTGGCCGAGGTGGCGCGGGCCGCCGACGTGTCGGTCAACACGGTGTTCAACTACTTCAGCACCAAGGAGGACCTCTTCGCCGACCGGCAGGAGGTGGCCGTCGACCTGGCCCCGCGCGTGCTGCGCGAGCGCGAGCCCGGGGAGAGCGTGGTGCGGGCGTTCCGCCGCGACTTCCTCGACGCGCTCGACACCCGCCACTGGCGTTACGGGCTCAACGCGGGAGTCGACCTGTTCGCCAGGATCGTCGACGAGGCCCCCTCGCTGGGCGCCAAGCTACGCGAGATCGGCGAGGAGCGGGAGCGCGTGCTGGCGCAGGCGCTGGCCGACGAGCTCGAGGCCGACCCCGACGACCTGACGCCGCGGCTGGTGGCCTCCCACCTGCTCAACACGACGCGGCTGCTCGGCGACTACTCGATCCGCCGGCTCCTCGCGGGCGAGGAGTGGGAGAGCATCGAGCCCGGCCTGCGGGCTCAGGCGGAGCAGGCCTTCGACCTGCTGGAGTCGGGCCTCGGCGACCTGCTAGCTGGAAAGGGCCCCGGTGACCAGCATGAGCCCGAACATTAGGACGACGAAGCCGAGGGTGATCATCATCAGGACCGAGCTGACGATGCCGCAGATGCGCCCGGCCTGCACCATGCCGCGGTTCTCGTAGTAATAGCCGCTCTCGTCGATCTCGCGCAGCGCCCTGTTGCCCATCGACCAGGCGAAGGGGCCGATGAACGTGCAGACCACCAGGCTCAGGATGCCCAGCACCAGGATGGCGGTGCCCTGGGGGTGGGTCTGGGGTGGCGGCCCGTAGTAGGAGGGACCGTAGTTCGGATAGGACATGCTCGCTCGGCGCCCTCACCATTCGTCGCTCAGGTGCGTTTTTATACCACAGACATCGGCTTGATCATGTTGCGCCATCATGGTGGGGCACATGACCAAGCCCTTAGGAGCCTGCCCCCGTGCGTGAACGCACCGCCGCCTTCCTCGCCCGCGAAAGCTTCCAGCGGTTCATCGTCGGCGTCATCCTGCTCAACGCGGCCACGCTGGGTCTCGAGACCTTCCCCGCGGCGGTCGCGCGGTTCGGCCACCTGCTCACCGTGGTCGACCACATCGCGCTGTACGTCTTCGCCGTCGAGCTGATCGCCAAGATCTACGTCGAGCGCTCCAGGTTCCTCCGCGACCCGTGGAACGTCTTTGACGCCGCGATCGTCCTCATCGCCTTCATGCCCGCCACGGGCGGCCTGTCCGTGCTGCGCTCGCTGCGCATCCTGCGTGCCCTGCGGCTGCTGTCGGTCGTGCCGAGCCTGCGCCGCGTCGTCTCGGCGCTGCTGCGCGCCATGCCGGGGATGAGCTCGATCGTGGTGCTGCTCGGCCTGGTGCTCTACGTGGCCGCCGTCATGGCCACCAAGCTCTACGGGAGCACCTCCCCCGAGCGCTTCGGCAGCCTGCCGACCTCGCTGTTCACCCTCTACCAGACGATGACCGGCGACGACTGGGGCAACATCGCCAGGGAGGTGATGACCCGCCATCCGTCGGCCTGGGTCTTCTTCACCATCTTCATCCTGATCTGCACGTTCGTGATCCTGAACCTCTTCATGGCCGTGGTCGTCAGCGCCATGGACGAGGAGAGCGCCGAGGAACGCGCCGAGGAGCGCGCGGCGCTGGAGGACACCAGCGAGCACACCCAGCGGATCCTCGACGAGCTGGCCGAGCTGCGCAAGGAGGTCGCCGAGCTACGCCGGCTGGACTGAGCCCTCCTGGGCCGTGCCGCCGCGGTGCCGGTAGGCGACCCGCCACAGGGCGACGACCAGCAGCAGCGCGACCACGGCCCAGCCCTCGACGAGCCCGGACACCGCGCCCACCGCCAGGGGCGCGGCCACGGACGGCAGGGCCCATCCCCAGATCCACCGCCGCTCGGCGCCGCTCGCCACGCCGAGCACGGCGGAGGCGGCGAAGTAGACGGCCAGACCGGCGGCCAGCACCCAGCCGATGCCGCCGTGCGGGTGCGCGGCCGGGTCCGCGGCGACCGCGCCGAGCCCGGCCGCGGTCGCGGTGATGCCCGCGGTCATCGCGAAGTGCGCGGGCAGCGCCACATACGCGCGCAGCCCCCGCTCGGCCGCGCCCGGCACGGCGCTCACGCCGTACTGCAGGGTCAGCCACCACAGCGAGACGATCAGCCCGAACCCGGCCACCGCCGCCAGACCGAGCTGCAGGTCCCAGGAATGCCCGGAGGAGGCCATCACGACCTGCATGACGGCCTCGCCGAGCACGATGATCACGAACAGGCCGAGCCGCTCCCCGAGATGGGCGGGGTCGAGCACGGCGGCCTTGACCCGCGCCGCCGGGCGCACCACCGGCCCGTCGCCCCTCCGCCGGTCACGCTGCTCCAGCCGCTGCGCCTGCCGCAGGGCCTGGTGCTGCATCTCCTTGATCAGGCGCTCCGGCCTGCGGCTCTGGAGCACGGAGAAGATCAGGTCGAGTACGGCGCCCAGCCCCCACAGGAAGTAGCGCGCCGGGCCTTGGACGCCGATGGAGGCGAACCACGGGATCAGGCCCGCGCCGAGCTGGGCCGCCGGCCACGCCGTCAGGATCGTGCCGGCGCGCTGCAGGGTCTGCGAGGCGCCGACCCTGCAGGTGATGTAGGCGGCGATGAACCAGCCGTCATGCGTGTCACCGGTCTCCTTCAGCACGTGCGCCACGTCGGGCGCGGCCGCGGCCATCACCGCGATGCCGAACATGCCGATCAGCATGCCGCGGGTGCGGGTGCGATCGGCCTCGGCGTTCGAATAGAGCGTCAGTGTCGTCCACACGCTCCACACGGCGTAGTAGAGCACCGCGAACAACGCGACGTTCTCCCACGTGGGGTGCTCCAGTCGGTGGGCCAGCTGCGCCACCGCCACGACGACCACCAGGTCGAAGAACAGCTCTAACCAACTCGCATGACGCTCTACCGGTTCGCTCACGGCTAACGAGAATAGAACTCCACGACGAGTTGCTCCTCCACGGGGACCACGACCTGTTCGCGTTCGGGGCGGTTCACCAGCGTGAACGTCAAATTGGCGTGATCCACGGAGAGGTAGGCCGCGGTGCGCTCGTCGGCGTACACGCCTTCGGCGGCGGCCACGAACGGCTGCATCCTGCGGGAGCGCTCCCGCACCGTGACCACCTGCCCGGGCTTGACCAGGTAGCTGGGGATGTCCACCTTGCGGCCGTCCACGGCGATGTGGCCGTGGTTGACGTACTGCCGTGCCGCGTAGATGGACGGCGCCAGCCCGGCGCGCAACACGAGCGATGCCAGGCGACTCTCCAGCAGCGTGACCAACTCGGCGCCGGACGCGCCCGACTTGCGGACGGCGAGGTCCCAGTAGCGGCGCAGCTGCCGCTCCGACACGTCGTAGTACCAGCGCAGCTTCTGCTTCTCCATCAGCCGCAGCCCGTAGTCGCCGGTGCTGCGGCGGTTGGTCTTGCGGCCGTGCTCGCCCGGCGGATAGGGGCGCTGCTCGAAGTAGCGGACGGCTTTCCTGGTCAGCGGGACGCCCGCGCGACGCGACAGTCGCACCTTGGGACCGGTGTAGCGCACGTTCACCTCAATGTGATTAGGTAATCCTTACTTAGGGAAGCCTAACCTATCATTGAAATGGAGGGCCCATGCTGCCGATCCCCGAGCGGGTCCGCACCCTCGCCGCGACCGCGAACGTCGCCAAGCTGTCCGTCGACGGAGCGCCCTCGCCGGCCCGGGGAGGCGTGGACGAGCGCGGCCGGCCCGTGCTCTTGGTACTGCCCGGCGAGCCGCTGCACCCCCTGCGCGAGGACGCCGTCGTGGCGGTGAACCTGACGGCGATGCGGCAACTGGGTGAGGCCACCCATCCGCGCGGGCTGCTCGAGGTGCAGGGGTGGGCGGAGGCCGTGCCGGAGAGCGAGGCACGGGGCGCGGCGGTCGCGGTGGCCGCCCACAGCGCCGACGAGAGCCTGTTCGACGCGCTCGAGCGGTTCGGGGAGCGCTCCGCGCCCCGGCTGCTGCGGCTGGACGTGGGGCAGGTCGTGTACCTGACCGGGCAGGAGTCGGGGCTGCTGGACGCCGACGACTACCTGGGCGCGGCGCCGGACCCGCTGGCGGAGACGGCCGAGCGGGTGCTCTCGCACGTCAACGCCTCGCACCGGGCGCAGCTCACCGCGGGCGTGTCCCGACAGCTCGGCGAGGAGGCCGGCGAGGTGTGGCTGTGGGAGCTGGACCGGTTCGGGGCGACCGTACGGGTGGACGAGGCGCTGATCCGCTTCCCGTGGCCGACCCCGGCCCGCTCCGGCCTGTGCCTGGAGACGGCGCTGCGCGGGCTGCTGTGCTCCTGTTGATGATCACAATTAACTCTCCGATTTGTCCGGATCGGCCCTGGCATCGGCGGCACCTCTCTAGCATTTGAGGCGTGACCGGCACGGAGCGATCATCGGAGCCCGACCCGTTCGCCGACGAGGGCGGGCGGCGAGGGCGGATACTGATGATCGCCGGCGCGCTGGTCGGCACGCTCATGCTGGCCTCGGCGGGGATTCTGGTGGGCGGGGCGTCCACCGCCAGGCGGCTGGACGCGGTCGACTGGCACCGCACCGGCCCCGGCGCCCGTGACGGCTCCATCCCGGTCGCCACCGAATCCCGCCTCCGCACCGCCCCCACCGCCCTCGGCCCCGCGCCCACCACCCTCGGCCCTTCCGCGTCCCCGGCGCACCCCTCCTCCGCCGTGCATCGCCACCCCACTCCGAAGCGGGCGCTCTCGGCGCGCCCGACCCCACGGCGGACGAACTCCACGCGGCCGACCCTCGCCTCGATTTCCCGTACGCCCACGCCCGAGCCGGCCACGGCCTCCCCAGCGGTGCAGCCGACCCGCTCGTCCGCCGCGCCGCCTCCCACCGCCGCCACGACGCCCGGCCGCACGCATGTTCCGCCCGGCCAGACGCGCTACCCCAGAAAGCACTGAACCCCCTCTTACGGCCGTGCACGCCGCACGACGGTCTTCAAGCCCGTCCTTTACGGCTCCGCACGGTGGGCCGCACGCGCCGACGTCCGTTTCCGCCCGTCATGGCCGGTCGTGAAGGCTCACGGGTTGCTCGCCGTGACGACGCGCACTCTTGACCGGCTCCGTGGCAACCCCCTCCCCCGCAAGAATCTTGGCTTCGTTTTGGAATGAAGCATTCCGTTCTGCTATTCTGGAACAGAACAAGCCGTTCCGATTCAGGAGGCCGTGGATGACCATCCTCGACACCCGCCCCGCGCAGACGCCCGCCACCCCCGCCCCCTACAAGTGGCGCTGGCCCGCGCTCGCGGTGGTCCTCGCCGGTTCGGTGATGGAGCTGCTCGACGCGACCGTCACCAACGTCGCGGGCCCGACGATGCGGGCCGACCTCGGCGGCGGCGACTCCCTGATCCAGTGGCTCGGCGCGGCCTACACCCTCGCCATGACCGCGGGCCTGCTGACCGGCGGGCGGCTCGGGGACATCGTGGGGCGCAAGCGCATGTTCCTCATCGGCGTCGTCGGGTTCACCGTCGGGTCGCTGCTGTGCGCCCTGGCCTCCTCCCCCGAGACGATCATCGCGGCCAGGGTCGTGCAGGGGCTGTTCGGGGCGGCGATGATCCCCCAGGGCATGGGGCTGATGAAGGAGATGTTCCCGCCCAAGGAGCTGGCGGTCGCGATGGGGATGTTCGGGCCGGTCATGGGGCTCTCCGCGGTGGGCGGGCCGATCCTGGCGGGCGCGCTGACCGGCGTCGACTGGCGGCTGATCTTCCTGATCAACCTGCCGATCGGGGCCGCCGCCGCGCTGGCCGCCCTGCGCTTCCTGCCCGCCTCCCGCCCGGTCAAGGGCGTGCGGCTCGATCTGCCGGGCGCCGTGCTCGCCTCCGCGGGCACCGTTCTCATGGTCTTCCCGCTGGTCCAGGGGCGCGAGAGCGGCTGGCCGGCGTGGGCGTTCGCGATGATGGCGGCCTCCGCGGCGGTGTTCGCGGTCTTCGCGGCCTACGAGAAGCGCAGGGCCCGGCGCGGCGGCGACCCGCTGGTGGCGCCCAGCCTGTTCGGCAAGCGGGCGTTCGTCTCGGGCATGGCGACCGGCACGATCTACTTCGCCGCCTTCACCGGGTTCTTCCTCGTGATCGGCCTCTACACCCAGCTCGGCCTGGGCTACTCCCCGCTCAAGGCGGCGCTGACCAGCGTGCCCTCGTCGCTGGGCATGATCGTGGGCATGGGTGTCGCGCAGGCCGCCCGCAGGCACGGCCGCAAGGTGCTGCTGGCCGGCGCGATCGTCATGGGGCTCGGCGTGACCGGTGTGATCGCCGTCGCCTCCCCCGGGGTCTCGCCGTGGCAGCTCGCCCCGGCGCTGGCGGTGGCCGGGTTGGGCAGCGGGCTGATCATGAGCCCGTACTTCAGCATCGTGATGGCCGCCGTCGAGCCCCAGGAGACCGGCTCCGCCTCCGGCGCGCTGACCGCGCTCCAGCAGGTGGGCGGGGCGCTGGGCCTGGCCCTGCTGGGCACCCTCTACTTCGGCAGCGGGAGCGTCACGATCACGCTGTGGGTGGCGGCCGGGATGATCGCCGCGACGTTCGCGGTCGGCCTGATGCTCCCGAAGCAGGCCCGCGAGGACTGACGATCCCCCGAAGGCGGCCGGCTCACCCGAGCCGGCCGTCTTCGCGTCTGCGGGACTGCTCCATGCCGTCCAGCAGGTAGCCGAGGCCCTCGTCGAACGTGGCGTCCCACGCGTGGTCGAGGCCGTGCTCGGCGAGCGCCGGGTAGCGCTCGGCGCGCTCCCTGAGGAACTCGCCGGTGTCGTCCCGGTCGCGGTCCTGCCAGGTCACCTGCATGACGACCGAGCCCATGACGTAGTTGGACAGGCTGTACGCGGCGGGTTTGGGGGCGGCGAAGCCGGCGGCGGCCAGGGTCGCGTAGAGGAACTCGGTGCGCTCCAGCGCGTTCGGCCCCATGAGCGGGCGGTCGAGGATGGTGGCCGACCACGGGTGCCGCAGTAGGGCCGCGCGCCAGCCGCCGATGAGCTCGCGTACGGCCCCCTGCCACCCGGAGCCGCCCGCCGGCAGCCGCACCTCCCCGAAGACGGCGTCCAGGGCCAGGTCGAGGACATCGTCCTTGGTCTTGACGTGCCAGTAGAGCGTGGTCGAGCCGGTGTCGAGCCGCTCGGCCAGGCGGCGCATGGTCAGCCGGACCACGCCTTCCTCGTCGAGCAGCGCGACCGCCTCGGCCACGATCCGGCCGAGCGTCAGCGTCTGCCTCGGCGCCTTCTGGGGGCGCGACCACACGGTTCCCACCCGGAGATAATACGTTGTTCTAGTGACCGGATCGATGGTCTAGTTGGTCGAACGACGATCGAGTGGAGGTGGCCGTCATGGGGCACATCGAGGTGAGCGGGCTGACGTACCTGCTGCCGGACGGGCGGCCGCTGCTGCTCGAGACGTCCTTCAAAGTGGGCGCCGGCGCCAAGGCGGCGCTCGTCGGGCCGAACGGCGCGGGCAAGACCACGCTGCTGCGGCTGATCGCGGGCGAGCTGGCCCCGTCGGACGGCCGCGTCGCGAGCAGCGGCGGGATCGGCGTGATGCGGCAGTTCCTCGGCGCCGGCACCGTGCACGACCTGCTGCTCAATGTCGCCCCGCGGCGCGTCCGCGACGCCGCCGCCGCGCTGGAGGCGGCCGGGGCGGCGATCGCCCGGAGCGACGACGAACCCGCCCAGCTCGCCTACGCCCAGGCCATCGCCGACTATGCCGACGCGGGCGGCTACGAGCTGGAGGTGGTGTGGGACGTGTGCGCCACCGAGGCTCTGGGGCTGCCGTACGAGCGGGTGAAGGACAGGGAGCTGGGCACGCTGTCGGGCGGGGAGCAGAAGCGGCTCATGCTGGAGGCGCTGCTGCGCGGGCCGGACGAGGTGCTGCTGCTGGACGAGCCCGACAACTACCTGGACGTGCGGGCCAAGCAGTGGCTGGAGCGGGCGATCAGGGACTCGGCCAAGACGGTGCTGCTCGTCTCGCACGACCGGCAGTTGCTGGCCGAGGCCGCCGACCGGATCGTCACGGTGGAGGGACGCGGGGTGTGGGTGCACGGCGGCGGGTTCGCGACGTACGCCGAGGCCCGCAGGCGGCGCAAGGAGCGTCTCGAAGAGCTACGCCGGCGCTGGGAGGACGAACGGGCCAGGCTGCGCCGGCTGGTCCACACGCTGCGCCAGCGCTCGGCGAACAACGACGCGCTGGCGGGGGCGTACCAGTCGGCGGTCACGAGGCTGGAGCGGTTCGAGCGGGCAGGGCCGCCGCAGCGCGCGCCGAAGGAGCAGAACGTCCGGATGCGGCTGCGCGGCGGACGCACCGGGAAGCGGGCGGTGACCTGCGAGGACCTGGAGCTCACCGGGCTGCTGCGGCCGTTCTCCACCGAGGTCTGGTACGGCGAGCGGGTCGGCGTGCTGGGACAGAACGGCACCGGCAAGTCCCACTTCCTGCGCCTGCTGGCGGGCGAGCCGATCGCGCACACCGGTGTGGCCCGCCTGGGCGCCAGGGTGTCAGCCGGACATTTCACCCAGACCCACGCGCGGCCCGACCTGGCCGGGCGGGCCGCCGCCGACGTGGTGATGCGGGAGTACGCGCTGACCCGCAACGAGGCGATGGCGGCGCTGGCCCGCTACGAGCTGGCGCCGGCGGGCGGGCAGCCGTTCGAGACGCTGTCGGGCGGGCAGCAGGCCCGGCTGCAGATCCTGCTGCTGGAGCTGTCGGGGGCGACGCTGCTGCTGCTCGACGAGCCGACGGACAACCTCGACCTGGCCAGCGCGGAGGCGCTCCAGCAGGGGCTCGCGGGGTTCGAGGGGACGGTGCTGGCGGTCACGCACGACCGCTGGTTCGCCGCCGACCTCGATCGCCATCTGGTGTTCGGCGCGGACGGGCTCGTACGGGAGAGCGACGTCCCCCGTTGGGACCTCTGACCTTAGTGGTCGACGCCGGAAGTCCTTCAGGTTCCTGGGCCATGACCTGGGCGACCAGGTTCATGAACGGGCCGATGCCGGTGCGCGGTTCGGTGAGGCCGAACACCCTCGCGCGGTGGACGTCGTAGGCGGCCAGGTAGGCCGGCGCGCCGCCGCGGCCGTAAGTGTGGTTCACACGCATCGCGCGGGCCCGGCCGGGGGCGAGGGTGGGGTGGCAGCGGCAGCGGGCCTGGATGGAGGTCGTCTCGTCCGCGCTGATCACGTACTCGTCCTCGCCCAGCGCCTGGCCCTGCCAGGTACGGGCGTACAGGTCCAGCACGCGCTCGGCCTTGGTGCGGAAGCCGGGGTCGGTGATGAAGATCCAGGAGCGGTGCTGCCAGGGCTTGAGCGCGTCCTCGGCGAGCCGGCGGCGCACGGTGGAGGCCGACACGAACGCGGCGATGCCGCGCTGCATGGCCTCGCGGGCCAGTTCCGGGCATGACCAGCGCGCGCCAGTGGCACCCCGGTCTCGGCGGGCAGCCGGCAGGCCAGGGCCTTGACCTGGGCGGTCTGTAGCGGCGTGAAGGCGGTGGCGGGCACGGGACGAAGCGGCCGATCCTCCCGGAACGGTCAGCGGCCGGTGCGAACGGCGGTGAGGAACCCTCCGCTCGAAGGACCGGGGACGGGACGGCCGTAGGAGGCGGCGAGTTCGGCAAGATCGTGAGGCTGAGGTTGCCAACCGTGTCGGCTGAGCCAGCCGGGGGCATCTTCGCCCAGTCCGCCCTTCCACAATGATGTGTACTGGTCCATCGTCGGCATGCCACGAGTCTGCGCGAGGAAGGCCGAACCAGCGATGTCGCCGTGTTCAAAGGCTAGTCGGCTGCCCGGCGCGGAGAGTTCACCGACTGCGGTCAGCAGACGCGCGGCCTCATCGGCCGTCAGGTAGAGCAGCAGTCCTTCCGCGAGCCATGCTGTTGGCGCGGTGGGATCGAACCCGGCCGCGACCAGCTCGCCCGTCCAGCTCTCGCGCAGGTCGACCGGAACGATGCCGCGCTCGCACGTCGGCACCGCGTCGCATGCGGCCAGCACCGCCTCCTTGAACGCGAACAGCTCGGGAAGGTCGAGTTCGAACACGCTCACACCGCCCGGCCACGGCAGCCGCAGAGAACGTGTGTCGAGCCCGGCGGCGAGCAGAACCACCTGTGCGCAACCGGCGGCCGTGGCAGTGAGCAGATAGTCATCGAAGAACCGCGTGCGCAGTACTCCATGGAAGGCGAACACGGCGCCCAAGGAGGCCAGCGGTCCTATTGCGGCAAGGTCTTCGGCGGACGTGGGCTCCTCGGGAAACGCCCCGGGCGCAGCGTCCAGGAATCTCTGGGCGTACGGGTCGTTGAACAGCCGGTCGTCCCTGAGGCTCTCGCGGGCCCTCACCATCGCCACCCCCAGCGCCGTCTTCGCCACGCCCTTCAGTGAGCCGTCTGGCTCCATCGCCGCCTCCTCGATCGAAACTTATTCATCGCCAACGATACATCTCTGGCGATGCTTCTGTGGCGATGTAGTCTTCGCACATGGATGGCGGACAGTTGCACCGGCTTGGCAAGCGCCTCATCGAGCTGTCCTCGCAGGTCACCGGAGAGGCCGGCGACCTGTCACTCACTCCCGGAGAGGCCGCTGTCCTGGAAGACGTGATCAAGCACCCCGCCAGCTCGATCAGCGAGATCCACCAACGGACAGGCTTTGTGCAGAGCCACGTGTCCGCGTCGGTCTCGCGCCTCAAAGCGCGTGGGCTGGTGAAAACCGAACCCGACGCGAGCGACGGGCGGCGCACCCGGGTCCGAGTCGCGGACGGAGCTATGCAGGCGATCGGCCGCCGCGCAGCCCGCAGCATCGACCAGGCGATCGGCCGTACCATCGGCGACCCCGGTCGGGCTCGCCGGACGACCGAGCTATTGCAGGAGCTGGCCGACATCCTGTTGTGACCCGCGCCGGCAAACCTTAAGGGCCGCCCCTACCTCGCCGACGCCCGGCCATCACAACAGTCGCCTGACGCCAACCACCGAAGGATTTCCGGAGCCGACCACTTAGGGGGCGGCGACGCGCTCGCGGCGCAGGGCGGAGATCGTCATCGTCTCGTCCACGGCGTCCGGCGAGAGCACGTGGTCGAGCACCATCACCGCGCACCCGCTGATGCCCGCGCCCGCCCCCAGCCGGCTCGGCTCGATGCGCAGCCGCCGGGTGGCCAGGGCCGTGGAACGGCGGTAGACGACCTCGCGGATGCTCGACACCAGCGGACCGAACGCCTCGGCCACGTCGCCGCCCAGCACCACCACCGACGGGTTGAGGATGTTGACCGCCCCGGCCAGCACCTCGCCGATCCGGCGGCCGGCCTCGCGCACCGTGGCCATCGTCTCGGCGTCGCCCGCGCGCACCAGCGCGGTCACGTCGGCGATCGTCTTGACGTCCTTGCCCTGGGCCCGCAGGTCGCGCAGCAGCGCGGTGCCGCTGGCCACGGAGTCGACGCAACCGGTGTTGCCGCAGCGGCACAGCACGTCGCCGCCGTCGAGCACGGGGATGTGCCCGATCTCGCCCGCCGCGCCCAGCGCGCCGCGCAGGATGCCGCCCCCGGCGATCACGCCCGCGCCGATCCGCGTCGAGATCTTCACGAACATCAGGTCGTCCAGGTCGGGGTAGGCGCCGCGGTGCTCGCCGATGGCCAGCACGTTGACGTCGTTGTCCACGAGCACGGGGACGGGGAAGCGCTCGCGGATGATCGGCGGGATCACCACGCCGGTCCACGAGGCCATCACGCGGGCGCTCTCGGCGCGTCCCTGCGCGAACTCGACCGTGGCCGGCACGCCCATCCCGACGCCTCTGAGCATCGAGCGGGGTCGGTCGCCGAGCAGCTCGTCCCAGGAATCCATGATCACCGGGAGTACGACGTCGGGCCCCTGCTCCACGTCCATCGCGAACTCGCGCCCGGCCAGCTCCCGCCCGGCCAGGTCGCAGACGGCCACCCGGGTGCGGCTGGCGCCCAGCGCCGCCACCAGCACCACGCCGCCCGTGGCGTTGAACTCCAGCCGGACCGGCGGCCGCCCGCCCGTGGACGGGGCGTCGTCGCGCTCCACGACCAGGCCGCGTTCCAGCAGCTCACCCACGCGCAGTTGCACGGCGGGGCGCGACAGACCGGTCACCCGGCCCAGGTCGGCCCGCGTCGCGGCCTCTCCGGTGCGGATGAGGCGGAGCACCTCACCACTGGTGGCGAGGGTCGCGGCGGTACGTCGAGGCATCGGCTAAGTGAATCACATGGGGTTAGGTCATGAAAAGTCCAGACTTTTTTATCTCAAATGCCAAAACTCCGCTTGTGTGGGACCCAAACTCTCGTTAGTGTCCGTTCTGTCCCTGCTTGGTAGATCATCGGAGCCCGCAACCGTGTCCCCCGTGTCGACAACCAGCCCCGCCCACACCGCCGACCTCGTCGTCTTCGGCGGCACCGGCGACCTGTCCATGCGCAAACTGCTCCCGGCGCTCTACCACAGCGACAGGGACGGCCGGCTCTCCCCGGAGACCCGCGTCATCGCCATGTCCAGGGGCGGCCTGACCGACGCCGACTTCCGCGGCAAGGTGGACGCCGAGGTACGCGACCAGGTCCCGATCGACGACCCGGCCATGTGGCAGCGCTTCCTCGGCCGCCTGCACCACGTGTCGGTCGACGTCGGGGGCGCCGACAAGTCGGGCTGGGGGGCGCTGAGCCGGCTGCTGGCCGGGCACGAGCAGCGCGACCGGGTCTTCTACCTCGCCAGCCCGCCCCGCACCTTCGGCCCCTTCTGCCGCGAGCTGGAGGAGGCCGGGCTGGTCACGCCGCTCTCGCGCGTGGTGCTGGAGAAGCCGCTGGGCCACGACCTGCCGAGCGCGCAGCGGATCAACGACGAGGTCGGCGTCATCTTCGACGAGCGCCAGATCTTCCGCATCGACCACTACCTGGGCAAGGAGACCGTCCAGAACCTGCTGGTCCTGCGCTTCGCCAACGCCTTCCTCGAGCCGATCTGGAACTCCCTGTGGATCGACCACGTCCAGATCACCGCCGCCGAGACCGTCGGCACGCCGGGCCGGCGCGGCTACTACGACCACGCGGGCGCGCTGCGCGACATGGTGCAGAACCACCTGCTCCAGCTCCTCACGCTGACCGCGATGGAGCCACCGGCCCGCAACGACCGTGAGGCCATCCGCGACGAGAAGGTCAAGGTCCTGCAGGCGCTGCGCCCGATCACGGGCACGGAGGTCGACCGCTTCACCGTGCGGGGCCAGTACACCGAGGCCGACGGGATGCCGGGCTACCTCGACGAGCCCGCCTCCACGCCGCCGACGGACGCCTCGCGGCGGGTGGAGACGTTCACCGCGATCCGGGCCGAGATCAAGAACTGGCGATGGGCGGGGGTGCCGTTCTACCTGCGGACCGGCAAGCGGATGCCGTACCGCAGGTCGGAGATCGTGGTGCAGTTCAAGGACGTGCCGCACTCCATCTTCCCCGGTGGCACGCCGAACCGCCTGGTGCTGCGCCTGCACCCGGAAGAGGGCATCGAGCTGCACATCATGGCCAAGGAGCCGGGCGCGGGCGAGGTGACACTGAAGCCGGTGCCGATGTCCCTGAGCTTCGGCAAGACGTTCACGGCGCGGGTGCCGGAGGCGTACGAGCGGCTGCTGACGGACGTGCTGGCCGGGAACCCGACGCTGTTCATGCGGCGTGACGAGGTGGAGGCGGCCTGGCGCTGGATCGACCCGATCCTGTCGACCTGGGAGTCGTCCGGAGACCTGCCCGAGCCCTACCCCGCCGGGACCACCGGTCCCGCCGGAGCCCACGAACTGCTCGGCCGCAGCGGTCGCGAGTGGCACGAGGAGGACGTGTGAACAATCGATTCCGGGTTCATGGACCCGACGAAGGAGGCACCGTGAACCCCGTCATCCAGGACGTCACCGACCGCATCGCCGAGCGGAGCGCCACCAGCCGGGCCGCGTACCTGGCGCGCATCCGGCGCGACGGCGAGGCCGCCAGGGCGAAGGGCCCGGCCCGCGCCCACCTCGGCTGCGCGAACCTGGCGCACGGCTTCGCCGGTGCGCCTGCCGACGACAAGCTCGCGCTACGCGGTGCCGCCAAGCCGGGCGTGGCCATCGTGACGAGCTACAACGACATGCTCTCGGCGCACCAGCCGTACGAGACGTACCCGCCGGAGCTGAAGGCCGCGGTGCGCAAGGCCGGCGGCGTGGCGCAGGTGGCGGGCGGCGTGCCCGCGATGTGCGACGGCATCACGCAGGGGCGGCCCGGCATGGAGCTGTCCCTCTACAGCCGCGACGTGATCGCGATGGCCGCGGCGATCGCGCTGTCGCACGACATGTTCGACGCGTCGCTGCTGCTGGGCGTGTGCGACAAGATCGTGCCCGGCCTGTTCATCGGGGCGCTGCACTTCGGGCACCTGCCCGCGATCTTCGTTCCGGCCGGGCCGATGACCTCGGGCCTGCCGAACAAGGTCAAGGCGCGCACCCGCCAGCTCTTCGCCGAGGGCAAGGTGGGCCGCGACGAGCTGCTCGACGCCGAGGCGAAGTCGTACCACTCCCCCGGCACCTGCACCTTCTACGGCACCGCCAACTCCAACCAGGCGCTGATGGAGGTCATGGGCCTGCACCTGCCCGGCTCGACCTTCGTCAACCCGCACACCGAGCTGCGCCATGCCCTCACCGAGGCGGCCGGGCGCCGCGCGGTGGAGATCACCGCGCACGGCTCGGAGTACACGCCGATCGGCGAGCTGGTCGACGAGAAGGCCATCGTGAACGCCTGCGTCGCCCTGCTGGCCACCGGCGGGTCCACGAACCACACGATCCACCTGGTCGCCATGGCCGCCGCCGCGGGCATCGTGCTGACCTGGGACGACTTCGCCCGCCTGTCGCGGGTCGTGCCGTCCCTCACCAAGATCTACCCGAACGGCCAGGCGGACGTGAACCACTTCCGCGACGCCGGCGGCATGCAGGTCCTCATCGGTGACCTGCTGGACGAGGGCCTGCTGCACGGGGACGTCATGACCGTGGCCGGGCCCGGCCTCGACCGCTACCGCGAGGCTCCCGAGCTGGTGGACGGCGAGCTGGTGTGGGCGCCGGTCACCGGCGGCAGCTCCGACCTGGACGTGCTGCGGCCGGTCGCGGCGCCGTTCTCGGCGGACGGCGGGATCCACATGCTGTCGGGCAACCTGGGCCGGGCCGTCTCCAAGGTCTCGGCGGTCAAGCAGGAGCACCTGGTGATCGAGGCGCCGGCGAAGGTGTTCGACGACCAGCTGGAGCTGCTGCGGGCGTTCGAGGCGGGCGAGCTGGACGGGCAGGACTTCGTGGCGGTCATCCGCTACCAGGGTCCGAGCGCGAACGGCATGCCCGAGCTGCACAAGCTCACGCCGCCGCTGGCCGTCCTGCTCGACAGGGGTCAGCGGGTCGCGATCGTCACGGACGGCCGCATGTCCGGCGCGTCCGGGAAGGTGCCCGCGGCCATCCACCTGTCGCCCGAGGCCGCCGACGGCGGGCCGATCGCCCTGGTGCGGGACGGCGACATGATCAGGCTGGACTCGACGGCGGGGACGCTGGAGCTGCAGGTGCCCGCCGAGGAGCTGTCCCGCCGCCTGCCGGAGGGCCGCCCGCTGAGCGACGCGCAGTGGGTGGGGACCGGGCGCGAGCTGTTCGCGGCCTTCCGCCGGATGGCGGGCCACGCGGAGCAGGGCGCCGGGATCTTCGGCATCAGCGGCGCCGAGTCGCCCGACCACGGCCCCGGCCTGGGCTTCCTCGCCGAGGCCGGCGCCTCGCACCTGGAGACGGGCGCCCCGGTGGGCGCCCAGCACGCCGGGCTGGCGAGGTGACGGTTCAGAGGTCGATGGCTCGCCGTCCCGTCTGGGACGGCGAGAGCGTTCGTGGGATCCTTCGGTTCATGGCGAGCGATCTTGACGCCGCCCTGGACGCCGGAGGTATGTGGTGAGTGCCTTTGACCTTCCGTGGCTGGTCGCCGACATCGGCGGGACCAACGCCCGGTTCGGCCTGGTCACCTCGTCGGGAGCGCGGCCGGCCAACGTCGCGGTCCTGGCGGGGTCCGACTACCCGACCCTCCCCGAAGCCGTAGCCGCCTATCTCGCGGAACACGCGGGCGGAGTGCGACCGGGGGCGGCGTGCCTGGCCCTGGCCGGGCCGATCGACGGCGACCGCTACCGGCTCACGAACTCCGCGTGGGCCGGGTCCGTACAGGATCTCGGCGTGCCGTACGCGGCGCTGCTCAACGACTTCGAGGCGCTGGCGGTGTCGCTGCCGCACCTGGAGGGCGACGACCTGGTCTCGCTGGGCGGCCCCGAGCCGGGTCATGGGGTCAAGGCCGTGCTGGGGCCGGGGACCGGCCTCGGCGTGGGCGGGCTGGTGCCCGCGGAGCACGGCTGGACGCCGATCCCGGGCGAGGGCGGGCACGTCACGGTGCCCGTGGTGGACCGGCGGGAGCTGGAGATCGTCCAGGTCCTGCAGTCGCAGGGGTTGCCGCACGTGGTGGCCGAGCACGTGCTGTCCGGGCCTGGGCTGGTCCGGCTGCACCGGGCGCTCGCCCAGGTGAACGACGTCGCCGCCCCCGACCTGACCGCCTCGGACATCGTGACCCGGCTGGACGACTCGCTGTGCGCGGAGACGGTGGAGGTGTTCTGCGGGATGCTGGGCAGCTTCGCCGGGAACGTGGCCCTGACCCTCGGCGCGCGGGGCGGGGTGTATCTGGGCGGCGGAGTGCTCCCCCGTATCGTGGAACGCGTGCGCACCAGCAGCTTCCGGACCCGCTTCGCCGAAAATCCGGACATGGCCCACTACCTGGAGGCCATCGGCACCGCGCTGATCGTCGCTCCGCAGCCGGCGCTGACGGGCGCGGCGGCCTGGCTGGCCCAGCGCGCCCGCCGGGAACTGGTGGGATGACCGCGTGGACCTGTCCGGGCGGACCTGTACGTGACTAGACGGCCGTCAACGGGCCGACGAGGAGAAGAAGAACCCATGAGCCTGCTCGATCTCGCCCCGGTGATCCCCGTCGTGGTGATCGACGACGTGGAGAGCGCCGTGCCGATGGCCAGGGCGCTGGTCGCCGGCGGCCTGCCGGTCATCGAGGTGACCCTGCGGACCCCGGCCGCGCGCGAGGCCATCGCCCGGATCGCGGCCGAGGTGCCCGAGGCGACCGTGGGCGCGGGGACCATTCGTAGTTCGGAGGACATCGCGGCGTCGGTGGCCGCCGGGGCGCGGTTCCTGGTCTCGCCGGGCACGACCCTGTCGCTGGTCGAGGCGATGGATTCGAGCGGCGTCCCGTACCTGCCGGGGGCGGCCACCGTGTCCGAGGTGATGGCGCTGGTCGAGCGGGGGGTCAAGGAGCTGAAGTTCTTCCCCGCCGAGGCCGCGGGCGGCATCCCCTACCTCAAGGCGCTGGCCGGGCCGCTGCCGGACGTGCGCTTCTGCCCGACGGGCGGGATCCGGGTGAACACGGCGGCCGACTATCTCGCGCTGCCCAACGTGGGCTGTGTCGGCGGCACCTGGCTGACCCCGGCCGACGCGCTGGCCACCGGCGACTGGGGCCGCGTTGAGAAGCTCGCCTCGGAGGCCGCGGCCCTGCGCTGAGCGCGGCGGAGGCTGCGGTAGGCCTCAGCTCCAGATCGACACGTGGATCGGGGGACGGAAGCGGCTGCGGGGGATGCCGTCGTCCGGGGTGCGCATGACCTGGGTGGCGGCCGGGGTGGTGAGGAAGTCCAGGAACGTGCCCGCGGCCACCGACCGGTTCGGCGGTTCCAGGGTCGTGGCGTACCAGTACGCGGCCAGCGGGGTGGCGGCGGTCTCGACGGCCACCAGTTCGCCCCTGCGTAACTGGGACGCCACCAGGTGGGCCGTGGCGGGCGCCATGCCGGAGCCCTCGGCGGCGGCCTTCCAGGCGGCCGTCTGGTTCGCGAAGACCCGCACCTGGGACTCCGGGACCCGCAGCAGCCGCAGCAACCGGCTCGTGTCGCTCAGGGGGTCCGTCCCGGAGGGGCCCACCAGCCACTGGTCGCGGCGGCCGCGCGGCGAGCCGACCACGATGAGGCGGCAGCGCAGGACCGGGCGGCTCACCAGACCCTCGCCGCTCACCTGGGCCCCGAGCGCGACGTCGGCCAGGCGGCTGGACAGCAGGAGCGGGATCTCGGCCGTGGCGGCCACGCCGGTGGTGGCGTCCACCGACTTGCGCTGCGTGAAGAGGCAGACGAGCGGCCCGGCCACGTACTCGGCGAGCCCGGCGTCCATGACCACGTGCAGCCCGGCGACGCGGCCCGGCTGGACCGCGGCGACCGCCTCCGCGCCGAGCGCGACGATCTGGGCGGCGATCCCGAGCAGCCGCCGCCCGCCCTCGGTCAGCACCATCCGGTCGCCGCTACGGGTCAGCAGCGGGTCGCCGAGGTGCCTGCGGAGCTGGGCCAGCGACTGGGAGACGGCGGGCTCGCTCACGCCCAGCGCCCGTGCCGCCGCCTTGACAGATCCCAGACGCGCGACGAAAACGAACGCCCCGAGCTGGCTGAGTGTCATTCCCCCTTCATAGTTCTCCGGCGCGCATTAAGGAATCCCTTATTTGCGGATTGTCGGGACAAATCGGTGCCAGCAATGTGCAGTCATGCAGGTTCCCGCGAGATTCGAATACGAGAGAGCGGACAGCGTGCCGCACGCGCTCGAACTGCTGGCGCGCTACGGCCCCGAGGCCAGGATCGTCGCAGGTGGGCACAGCCTCATCCCGATGATGAAGCTGCGCCTGGCCCAGCCGGAGGCGTTGATCGACATCAACGGGCTGGCCGAGCTGGGGCGGATCGCCGTCGAGGGTGACGAGCTGGCCATTGGCGCGCTCGTACGGCACACAGAGCTGCTGGACAGCACCACCGCCACCGACCTTTTCCCGATATTTCGGGATGCGGAGCGAGTTATTGCCGACCCGATAGTGAGAAATCGGGGGACCGTTGGCGGGTCGCTGTGCCAGGGCGACCCTTCCGAGGATTTGTCCGCCGTGTTCTCGGCGCTGCGGGCGCGGGCGGTCATCCAGGGCGCGGGCGGTCAGCGTACGGTGCCGATCAGGGACTTCCACCACGGCCCGTACGAGACCGCCGTCGGGCCGGGCGAGCTGCTGGTGCAGCTGCGCGTGCCGGTCACGGCGGGCACGGGCAGCGCGTACGAGAAGGTCGAGCGGCGCGTGGGCGACTGGCCGGTGGCCGCGGCCGGAGCGGTCGTCACCGTCCGGGACGGCGTGATCGCGCGGGCGGGCATCGGGCTGACCGCGGTCGGCGCCGAGCACTTCTGCGCCCCCGAGGCCGAGAGCTACCTCGAAGGCAGGCCGCCCGGCGGGGAGGCGTTCGCGGAGGCGGGCAGGATCGCCGCCGAGCACTGCGACCCCCACGCCGACCAGCGCGGCCCCGCCGACTACAAGCGCCACCTGGCCGCCGAGCTGACCCGGCGCGCGCTGGTCAGAGCCGCAGGGAGGATCTGACATGCGCATCACGGTCTCGGTGAACGGGCAGCCGTACACCAGAGAGGTCGAGCCCAGGCTGCTCCTCGTGCACTTCCTGCGCGACGAGCTGGGCCTGACCGGCACCCACTGGGGCTGCGACACCTCCAACTGCGGCGTCTGCACGGTGCGGCTCGACGGCGTGCCGGTCAAGTCGTGCACGGTGCTGGCGGTGATGGCCGACGGCCACGAGGTCACCACCGTGGAGGGCCTGGAACGGGACGGGGAGCTGGACGCGGTGCAGAAGGGGTTCGTGGAGTGCCACGGGCTGCAGTGCGGGTTCTGCACGCCCGGCATGCTGCTCACCGCACGCGCGCTGCTCGACCGCGTGCCCGACCCCGACGAGGGCCAGATCCGCGAGGCGATCTCGGGCCAGCTGTGCCGCTGCACCGGCTACGAGAACATCGTCCGATCCATCAGGTGGGCGGCCCAGGCGAGTCTGAATGTCGCCGAGTCCGCGACGGAGGCGAAATCATGAGCTACGGACGCATGCACCGCAAGGAGGACGCCCGCTTCATCAGGGGCCGCGGCAACTACACCGACGACGTCCGGCTGCCCGGCATGCTGTACGGCGCCGTGCTGCGCAGCCCGCACGCCCACGCCAGGATCGTCTCCATCGACACGAGCGCCGCCGAGGCCCACCCGAAGGTCAAGGCCGTCATCACCGGGCAGACCCTGGCCGGGCTCGGCCTCGCCTGGATGCCGACGCTCTCGCAGGACACCCAGGCGGTGCTGGCCACGGACAAGGTGCGCTTCCAGGGCCAGGAGGTCGCGTTCGTGGTGGCCGAGGACGCCTACTCGGCCCGCGACGCGCTGGAGCTCATCGACGTCGAGTACGACCCCCTCGACGCGGTCATCGACGCCAGGAGGGCCCTCGACCCGGACGCGCCGGTCATCCGGGACGACCTCGAAGGGCGTACCGGCAACCACATCTTCGACTGGGAGGCCGGCGACCGGGCCCGCACCGACGCCCTCTTCGAGCAGGCGGAGGTGACGGTCGCCCAGGACCTGCTCTACCCGCGCGTGCACCCGGCGCCGCTGGAGACGTGCGGCGCGCTCGCGGACTTCGACAGGGTCACCGGCAAGCTGACCGTCTGGTGCCCCACGCAGGCGCCGCACGCCCACCGGACGCTGTACGCGATGGTGGCCGGGCTGCCCGAGCACAAGATCCGGGTGATCTCTCCGGACATCGGCGGCGGTTTTGGCGGAAAAGTCGGGATATATCCCGGCTACGTGTGCGCGATCGTCGGCTCGATCGTCACCGGCAAGCCGGTCAAATGGATGGAGGACCGCTCCGAGAACCTCATGAGCACCGCCTTCGCCCGCGACTACCACATGCGCGGCGAAGTGGCGGCGACGCGTGACGGCAGGATCCAGGCGATCAGGGTCAAGGTGCTGGCCGACCACGGCGCGTTCAACGGCACGGCCCAGCCGACCAAGTTCCCGGCCGGGTTCTTCCACGTCTTCTCCGGCTCGTACGATATCGAGGCCGCCCACTGCGAGGTCACCGGCGTCTACACGAACAAGGCCCCCGGCGGCGTCGCCTACGCCTGCTCCTTCCGCGTCACCGAGGCCGTCTACCTGGTCGAGCGCATGATCGACGTACTGGCCGCCGAGCTGGACCTCGACCCGGCCGAGCTGCGGATGCGCAACCTGCTCAGACCCGAGCAGTTCCCCTACCACTCCCCCACCGGCTGGGAGTACGACTCCGGCGACTACCCCAGGGCGCTGCGCCTGGCCATGGACATGGCCGGCTACGACAAGCTCCGCGCCGAGCAGGCCGACAAGCGGGCCAGGGGCGAGCTGATGGGCATCGGTGTCAGCTTCTTCACCGAGGCCGTCGGTGCGGGCCCGCGCAAGCACATGGACATCCTCGGCCTGGGCATGGCCGACGGCGCCGAGCTGCGCGTGCACCCGACGGGCAAGGCCGTGCTGCGGGTCTCGTGCCAGTCGCAGGGCCAGGGGCACGAGACCACGTTCGCCCAGATCGTCGGGCAGGAGCTGGGCATCCCGGCCGACGACGTGGAGGTGGTGCACGGCGACACCGACCAGACGCCGTTCGGGCTGGGCACGTACGGCTCGCGCTCCACCCCCGTCTCCGGCGCGGCCACCGCCATCGTGGCCAGGAAGGTGCGCGACCGCGCCAAGATCGTGGCGGCGGCCATGCTGGAGGCCGCGCCGGACGACCTGGAGTGGGCCGACGGCAGGTGGTCGGTGGTGGGCGACCCGTCCGCCGGCAAGTCGATGGCCGAGATCGCGCTGGCCGCGCACTCCAACCTGGAGCTGCCGGAAGGGGTCGAGGGCCACCTGGACGCGGCCACCGTCTACAACCCGCCCAACCTCACCTACCCGTTCGGCGCCTACATCTGCGTCGTCGACGTCGATCCGGGGACGGGGCAGGTGAAGGTGCGCAGGTTCGTGGCGGTGGACGACTGCGGCGTGCGGATCAACCCCATGATCGTCGAAGGGCAGATCCACGGCGGGCTGGCCGACGGGGTGGGGATGGCGCTCATGCAGGTGATGGCGTTCGACGAGGACGGCAACCACCTGGGGGCGTCGTTCATGGACTACCTGCTGCCGACCTCGATGGAGTGCCCGTCGTGGGAGCTGGGCGAGACCGTGACGCCCTCGCCGACGCACCCGATCGGGGCCAAGGGCGTGGGCGAGTCGGCCACCGTCGGCTCTCCCGCGGCCGTGGTCAACGCCGTGGTGGACGCGCTCAAGCCGTACGGTGTGCGGCACGCCGACATGCCGCTCACCCCGGCGAACGTCTGGCGCGTCGTCAACGGCGACCCGTTCCGCACGGACCTGGCCATCCCGTGAGCGAGTTTCTCGGTATGCCGACGTCCCGGCCGCGGCCGGCCGCCGACCTGGACGCCCGGGTCGCGCGGCTGCGGTCGGGGCGGGAGCCGTACGTGCTGGCCACGGTCGTGCGGGCGCAGCGGCCGACCAGCGCGAAGGCGGGCGACCGCGCGCTGGTGCTGCCGGACGGGACGATCGAGGGGTTCGTCGGCGGGGTCTGCGCCACCGACACCGTCCGGGCGCAGGGCCTGCGGCTGCTCGAACTCCGGCGCGCGGCCCGGACCACGCTGCTGCGGATCACGCCGGAGGCGGGCGAGCCGCACGAGGAGGAGGGCCTGATCGCCGTGGGCCAGCCGTGCCTGTCCGGCGGCACGCTGGAGATCTTCCTGGAGGCCGTGCTGCCTCCCGTGCTGATCCACGTGTACGGCGACAGCCCCATCGCCCGAGCCTTCGCCGCCGTCGGCCAGGCGCTGGGGTACCAGATCGAGACCGGCCCCGGGGTCGCCGCCGACGCCGACGCGGTCCTGGTGGCCTCGCACGGGGTCGGCGAGGAGCCGATCCTGCGTGACGCGCTGGCCAAGGGCGTCCCGTACGTCGGGCTGATCGCCAGCCGCAGGCGCGGCACGGCGGTGCTGGCGCGCGTGGAGGGAGGCGAGCGCGTACGGGTTCCGGCGGGTCTGGACATAGGTGCCAGAACGCCCGGTGAAGTGGCCGTTTCCGTGTACGCCGAGATCATCAGCCTGCGTTAACGGGCGGTAGCCGGGTACGCCAAGGACAGGACAACCGCAGCCCCCGGGAAGCCCCTTTCGCTCTCCGGAGAGCGAAAGGACATCAATGCCGACGGAACTGGTCCGCCAAGTGCAGAGGATGGCGGACGACCGCCCCGTGGCCCAGCCGGGCAGCCTGGAGCGGGGCATCGACATCCTGCTGGCGCTCGGCGCCGCCTCCCACCCGGTCAGCCTCTCGCAGCTGTGCCGCAGCACGGGCCTGCCCAAGTCGACCGCCCACCGCATCCTGGGCGTGCTGTGCTCGCGCGAGCTGGCCAGGCGGGTGGGCAACGGCTACCTGCCGGGCGAGCTGCTGGAGACGATGGCCGGCATCACGCGGGCCCGCGTGCCCGGCACCCGCAAGGTCGTGCTTCCTTACCTGCTCTACCTGTACGAGGCCACCAGGCAGACGGTCAACCTGGCGGTCCCCTCCGGCTTGGAGGCCCGTTACGTCGAGCGCCTCTACGGCCACAACCGCGTCGACTCCCACTCCGACGGCATGGACCGCGCGCCGCTCCACTGCACGGCGACCGGCAAGGCGCTGCTGGCCTTCGACCCGAGGCTGCGCCAGGAGCTGCTGGCGCGCGGCTCGTTCGAGCGGATGACGCGCCGCACCATCACCACGCTGGGCGGGCTCGAACGCGAGCTGGCCCAGGTCCGACGGCACGGCGTGGCGTACTCGCAGGAGGAGTTCACCGAGGGCGTGGCGTGCGTGGCGGCGCCGGTGTTCGGCCCGGGCGGCCGGATCTGCATGTCCCTCGGCGTGGCCGCCCCCGTGGGCGCGGTGCCGCTCGCCAAGCTCGGCATCTCCGTGCGCGGCGCCGCCCAGGCCATCTCGGCGGCCCTCCTCGGCGCGTAGGCGTTCCGGCCATCGGAACATCTCCGCGGCCTCAGCCCGGAAGTGTTCCGGTGGCCGAGACCCCTGATTGCGAACGCGGCGCCACGGGAGATCACATCGGCATATGGACTTCCTTCCTGCTCCGGCCACCCAGGAGGCGCCCGCGGGCCGAAAGGTCAGTGCCCGCATGGCCACGGACCCGCGGGCGCCGGTCGGAGCACGGAAGGCCGCGCGTGCCTAGGGACCTCCCCCGGGCCACCGTGCTGGAGAGCCTGCGCCTGGCCGCCACGATCGTCCCGCCGGGCTTGCCGCATCTGACGGGCGGGCGCGACCCGCTGCGCTCCCGCGCGCTGCTGGCCGAGCTCGAGGCCAGGTACGGCGGCCGCCCCGTCCTCGTGCGCGGCCTGCGCGGCCCCGCGCTGCTGATCATCTCCAAGCGGGACGCCCTGCGCGTGCTGTCGGAGGAGGGCGAATTCGCGCAGGGCGTCGAGCAACGCCCCTTCGGCCTGCCGACGGACGTGCTGCGCCCGACGTTCATCGACATCGCCAGGGAGGAGGCCGGGGAACTCACCTCCGGCGTGGTCGACCACGACCGGCTGAACGCCCGGTGGCAGCGGGTGGCCAGGCGCTGCGTCTACGGCGACGGCGCGGCCGACGATCTGGAGCTCACCCGCCTGCTGACGGACCTCACGCGGGCCGGCAGGTGGCGCGACAGGCGGCGCCAGGACCTGCTCTCGGGCCGGTACGACGCCCGCATCCTCGACCACCTGCGCCGCGCCGAACCCGGCAGCCTGGCCGGCCTGATCGCGGAGAGGCCGGGGGTGGGCCGCTCGCGCGGGCTCATGCAGGCGGCGTTCTGGCTGATGGGCCTCGGCGTGATGTCGGCGGGGCTGATGCAGACGCTGGCGCTGCTGGCCGCCCACCCGGCCCAGCGCAAGTCGGCCCGCCGCGACGCCGACTACCTGCGGGCCTGCCTGCGCGAAGGGCTGCGCCTGTGGCCGCCGGTGCCGGCGCTGTCGCGGGTCACCGCCACCAGGACCGACTGGTACGGCACCACCCTGCCCGCCGGCACCACCGTGCTCGTGCCGATCGCCGCGCACCAGCGCAGCTCGCGCCTGCCCTACGCGAACACCTTCGCCCCCGAGATCTGGCTGGACGGCACCGCGGCGAACGAGTGGTGGGCCAGACCGGGCTGCGACGGCGTGCACCTCACGCTCGCGGTCGGCACCGCCTTCCTGGCCGGCATCGTCCGCGCCGCCCGCCCCAAGCCGGTCGGGCGGCTGCTGTCCCCGCACCGCCCGCTCCCCCACACTCTCAACCTCTCGCGCCTGCGGGTGACGATGCGCCCCTTGCGCATCCACGGCGCTCCTTCTCCTGCTCAGAACTAGTCGCCACCGGGCAGGCACTTCCTCCGTTAGAGTCTTGGGTACAAAATGACGTGCCGGGCGGAGGAACGGTTCGGATTGAGACGGGATGACGACGGCGAGAGGACGGCTACGTTGGGGCGCTCCGCAGGCACTCCGCTGGAGCCGGAAGATCCGCCGGCGATCGGCCCCTATGAGCTGGTCAGCCGTCTCGGCTCCGGTGGCATGGGCGTGGTCTACCTCGCCAAGGCGGCCGACGGGCAGCGGGTGGCACTCAAGGCGATCCGGCGCGACTACACGGCCGACCCGGTCTACCGGGCGCGTTTCCACGAAGAGGTGTCCAACGCGCGCAAGGTGGCCTCGTTCTGCACGGCGCGCGTGCTCGACCACGGCGAGGACCGCGGCGTCCTCTACCTCGTCACCGAGTACATCGACGGCATCTCGCTAGAGGACCACCTGATCGAGCACGGCGCGCTGTCGCCGTCGGTGCTGCACTCCGCGGCCGTCGGCGTGGCCGCCGCGCTGACCGCGATCCACGCGGCCGGGCTGGTGCACCGCGACCTCAAGCCGGCCAACGTGATGCTGACGCTGGCCGGGCCCCGGGTGATCGACTTCGGGCTGGCGCGCTCGACGCACGTCAGCTCCCGGCACACGAACGCCGGCATGGTGATGGGCACGCCCGGATGGATCGCTCCCGAGCAGGTCTTCGAGGGGCGCACCAGCCCGGCGGGCGACGTGTTCGCCTGGGGGTCGCTGATCGCCTACGCGGGGCTGGGCGGGCATCCGTTCGGCGAGGGTGACGCGTACGTGATGGCGGCCCGGGCCCGCAGCGCGCCGCCCGACCTGCGGGGGCTGCCCGCGCCGCTGGACCGGCTGGTGGCCGCGGCCATCCACCCCGACCCGGCGCGCCGGCCCGCGGCCAAGCAGCTGCTGCTGGAGCTGGTGGGGGCGGCCGACGAGCCCGCGGCGCAGCTCGCCGCCACCAAGCACCTGACCAACTCGTGGAACCCGTCGGACTTCCCGATGATGCCGCCTCCGATGCCGCCCGACCGTTCGGGCGCGGGTCGCCCGCCCCGCCGGCCCGAGGGTCGCGGCCCGCATGCCGAGCCCCGCGGGCGGCAGCCGCAGCCGCAGCCGCCCGCCGAACGCACCGGCCCCACGCCGAGGGCGGCGAGCCACGTGCCGCCCGCCGAGCGCACCGGCCCCAAGCCCGGCATGATGCAGCCGCCGCCTGCCGAGCGGACCGGGCCCACGCCCGGCGTCGGCCGGGTGCCGCAGCAGCCGCCGGCGCCCCACCCCGAGCGGACCGGTCCCGTGCCGCAGACCGGGATGGGCCCGCGGGGGCCGCATCCGGATCTCACCGGGCCGGTCCCCCACCACCAGACCGGGCAGGGGCCGATGCCCCACCCCTCCGCCACCGGCCAGGGGCCGTTGCCGGGCTATCCGCCCGCCAAGCCCAAGCGGGGGGTGTTCGCGGGCTGCATGACCGCCTTGATCATCGCGTTCGTGCTGGTGGTGGGGCTGATCCTCGTGCTGATCTGGGTGCTGCGGCCCTCGTCGGCCGGCGAGGACGGGCCCGTGCAGGACGGCAAGCTGCGCTTCGCCGTCACCAGCACGAAGTGTCCCAAGCCCGTGAAGTCCGCGCCGACCCGCACGTGCCAGATCGGCGTGCGGGTCAGCAACGTCGGCCAGGAGGCCAGGGTGCTCTACCCGGGCCAGCAGAAGCTGGTGGATGAGGACAAGGAGTTACACGGCGGCACCAAGCTGCTCGACAAGGACGGCAAGGAGATCACGCCGATCCGCATCGAGGCGGGCCAGTCGTTCGCCGGCGCGCTGGTGTTCGAGCTGCCGAAGGACCTCGCCCCGGCCGCGCTCGAGGTGCACGACTCGGGGCTGAGCAACGGGGCCCGCCTCAACCTCGGCTGAGCCGTCTCTGAGCCGTCTCTGGGGGCGCCTCAGAACCCCTCGGTCGGGGAGACCACGCCCTCCAGCGGGGCGCCGTCGCCGAAGCGCCGCACGTTGGCGGTGACGCGTTCGGTCAGGCCGCGCCAGTAGGAGGAGGGCGGGTTGGCGGAGTGGGGCGTGATGAGCACGTTGTCCAGGCTCCACAGCGGATGCCCGTCGGGCAGCGGCTCCGGGTCCGTCACGTCCAGCGCCGCGCCGCCGATGCGGCCCGCGCGCAGCGCGTCCACCAGCTCGTCGGTCACGACGAGGCTGCCGCGGGCGACGTTCACCAGCCAGGCGTCCTCGCGCATGAGCTCGAACTCCCGCTTCCCGAACATCCCCCTCGTCTCCGGCGTGGCCGGCGCCAGGACCACCACGTAGTCGGCCTCGGGCAGCACCTCGCGGTAGCGGGCGCGCGGCAGCACGAGGTCCGCGCCGGGCGCCTCTCCGCTGTCGGTGACCGCCAGGACCCGGCAGCCGAACGGCTCCATCATCCGCATGAGCACCCGCCCGATGCCGCCGTAGCCGACGATCGCGACCGTCGAGCCCGCGAACTCCCTGGACGTCTTCGGCTCCCACGTCTTGACCCTGGCCGCCCGGTACAGCCGGCGCGCGGCCGCCAGCATCAGGGCCATCGCGTGCTCGGCCACCGGCAGGCCGTAGGAGCCGGTGGCGGCGGTGAAGACCGGGTGCTCGGAGATCAGCCCGGCGTCGGCGAACCGCTCGATGCCCGCGCTCGGCAGTTGCACCCAGCGGATGCCCTCGTGGAGCATCGGCCGCAGCTCCGCGGGACCGCCGCCGAAGAAGACGATCGCCTCGGCCTCCTCCAGCGGCACGACCTGGCCGCCCGCCTGACGCACCGCCTCGATGAGCACGGGCACCGGCTCGGGTCCGACATGGACGGCGACGGTCATGCTGGGGCCTCCTTCTCGCCACGGGATCATTAGCGTATCGGTGATGCCCGAGCACGACGTTCTCCGGTGCCAGCATCTCTTCAGCCTTCGTGGGTAGGTTTGGGCGGGTGTCCGCCGTCGCCGCCCAGCCCGTGACCACCCCCGTCCCCGCCGCCGCCCGGCTCGCGTGGCTGGACGCGCTCCGGGGGATCGGCGCGCTGGCCGTGGTGGCCGAGCACCTGCTGCCGTGGTTCCTGCCCCAGCTCAGGCCGTACTGGTTCAGCCTCGGCATCTACGGCATCCTCGTGTTCTTCCTGGTCAGCGGCTACATCATCCCCACGTCCCTGGAACGCCACGGCGACGTGCGCAAGTTCTGGATCAGCCGGTTCTTCCGGCTCTATCCCCTCTACCTCGGCGTGGTCGTCCTCGTGCTGGCCCTGGCCTGGTGGGTGCCGGTGCGGCCGGAGGTGCCCAGGGACGCCAGCGCGGTGGCGGCGCACGCGACCATGCTGCTCGACGTCGTGAACGTGGGCGGCGTGGCCGACACGATGTGGACGCTGTCGTACGAGATGATCTTCTACCTCCTGGTCACCGCGCTGTTCCTGATCGGAGGGCACGGCCGGAGCGGGCTGCTGTCGGTGTCGTTCGCGGCGGGGGCCGTGGTGGTGGGGCTGGTGGCGTCGGGGGCGGTGCTGACGGGCGGGTGGCCCGCCTACGTCTCCGCCGCGATGTTCGCAGCCGGGCTGGCCTGCGTCGTGCGGGGTCGCCTGCGCACGGCCGCGGCCTGCGTGCTGGGGCTGATGGCGCTGACGCTGCTGCCGCTGAGCAGCCGGGTGCCGTGGCTCGCGGTGGCGGTGCTGGCGGTGATGTTCGCGGGGACGGCCATCCACCGGTGGGAGCGGGGCCACGGACGGCTGTGGCCGGTCGCGATGGCCGCGGCGCTGGTGGGGATCGCGCCGCTGTGGGCCGTCCAGGGCGGCTGGTGGTGGGTGCAGGCTGATGTGTGGCTGACGACGATCGTGCTGGCCGGGGCCACGTTCGCGGCGGGGATGGCGCTGCGGGGGCGGCGGCTGCCCAGGGTGCTGACCTGGCTCGGGCTGATCAGCTACTCGCTCTACCTGGTGCATCACCCGCTGCTGAAGTATTTCGTGGCGATCACCGGCGACCTGCGGCGGGCGGAGCCGGCGTACCAGCTCATGATGGCGGCGCTGGCCCTGACCGTGGTGCTGGCCGTCAGCACGCTCACCTACAGATACGTCGAACGGCCCATGCAGGCGCTGGGCCGCCGCCTCTCAGGCGGGCGCGGACGCCGGCTCCAGGGCGAGGGCGATCGCGGGGTGGCTCGACAGGACGCGCGACACGACGGGGTCCTCGGCCACGAGGAAGCCCAGGTGCCGGACCGCGTGCGCGACCACGTTGGCCAGGGCGACGCGCTCAGGTGACGGGGTCGCGGGCGCCTCGCCCCTGGCGATCTCCAGCTCGGGCACCTCGACCGCGGGCAGCCACGGCGCCGGGTCCGGGCAGACCGCATAGGTCAGGACGACCCCGCCGTCCGGCTCGTATCGCCAGCTCGTGGAGTGCACGACGGTCCCGGGGTCCTCGGCCGCGACCCCGCCGAGCCGGCGGGCCGCCTCGTCGGGGCTTTCCCCTCGCCGCGGCCGGGTAAGGGCATGCCGGTAGGACCAGCGATTGTCGGTGCCCACCCGTAGCATGAGCGTCTCAACCAGGATCACGTGTCTTCCCGTCACCGCCACCAACTTACTGCCAATCATATGCAAGTACGTCCCAGACGCATTGTCGCAACGCTCTTGAAAGCCGTGGCGGGCCCGGATGTAGTCGATGGCATGCGAGAGAGGGGCCGACAGCCATGCCGGGTTTGCTGGTGTTGATGGGGTCGGGCGAGACGAGCCCGACCATGGTCGAGATCCACCGCGCGGCGGCGCGTTCGCTGCGTGCCGGGGCGCGGGCCGTGCTGCTCGACACTCCCTACGCCTTCCAGGAAAACTCCGCCGACATCTCCGCCCGCGCCCGCAGCTACTTCGCGCGCAGCGTCGGCCTGGAGGTCGAGGTGGCGGCCGGGATCACGGGCGCCGACTGGGTCTTCTCGGGTCCCGGCAGCCCGACGTACGCGCTCGATCGGTGGGCCGGCTCGGGCGTAGCCGGCGACCTGCGTGCCCGGATCCGCGCGCGCGAGGGGGTGACGGTGCTCGCCTCGGCCGCCGCCTGCACGGCGGGCCTGGCCACTGTGCCGGTCTACGAGATCTACAAGGTGGGCGCGGATCCCCATTGGCGCGAGGGCGTCGACCTGCTGGATCCGCTCGGGCTGCGGGCCGTGCTGATCCCCCATTTCGACAACGCCGAGGGCGGCACCCACGACACCCGCTACTGCTATCTGGGCGAGCGCCGGCTGTCCCGCATGGAGCGCGAGCTGCCGCCCGGCACCGCCGTCCTGGGTCTCGACGAGCACACCGCCCTGATGATCGACCTCGAGACCGAGTCGGTGCGGGTGGCGGGCCGGGGCGGCCTGACCGTCCGCCTGCCCGGCTCCACGACGGTCCTGCCCGCGGGCACCCACACCGACCTGGCCGAGCTGCGCCGCCTGGCCGAGGGCGGCCCCGGCACGGGCGCCGTCACCCCGCCGCCCCCGGCCGACCCCGCTCCCGCCGAGGTGACGCTGGAGGAGACCATTCACACGTGCGAGGAGCTGTTCAAGGCGGCGGTGGCCCGTCCGGACCTGGTGGCGGCGGCCCAGGCGGTGCTCGACCTGGAGGCCGAGATCGTCAAGTGGGCGGCCGACACGGAGGAGGACGCCGGCGGGGTCGACCAGGCGAGAGAGCTGATGCGGCTGCTCATCGCCCGCCTCGGCGAGCTCGCCTCGACCGCCCGCCTCCGCTCGCGGAGCCTCCCCTCCCTGGTGGAGCCCCTGCTGGTGCTCCGCGCCCGGCTGCGCGAGGAGGGGCGGTACGAGGTGGCGGACGCGGTGCGGGCGGCGATGCAGGAGGGCGGGATCCTCGTGGAGGACACCCCGGACGGGCCCCGCTGGACCTGCGCCTCCTGAGGCATCCGGCGGACACCTGTTTTCGGCTGAGCGCTAGAACGTCCTGGCGATCCGGCGGGCGCGTTCGTCGGCCTGCTTGCTTTCGGCCTCGTACGAGCCCGTCAGCGTGGGGTGGTGGCGGATCTCCTGGATGTCGGCGATGCCGGCCCAGCGGAGCCAGTCGTCGAAGTACGTCGACTGGAAGTCATTGCCGAACGCCGGCCCCAGGCCGGGACCCCAGACGGCGCTGGTGTAGACGACGGCGGCGCGCTTGCCGGCCAGCAGGCCGCGATACCCGGTCTCCGGGTGCACGTCGAAGACCATCGCCGGCTGGCTGACCACGTCGATGAACTGCTTCAGCTTGTAGGGCACGCCCCCGTTCCACATCGGCACGCTGAAGAGGTAACGGTCGTAGGAGTCGAAGCGCTCGAACGTCCGCACGGCCGCCGCCCACGCCTCCGCCTGCTCCCCCTCGGGCACGCCACCACCGAACACGGTCATCTTCGCGCCCGCGGCGGCCGGGCCGAACTCGGGGAGCGTGCCGTCCCACAGGTCGAAGTGATCGACCGTCGCACCGGGCCTGGCGGCGCGGTATTCCTCGACGAACGTCCGCGCGATGCCCAGCGAGATCGATTCGCCCCCGCGGGGGGAGGCGGAGATGTGCAGCAGTCTGCTCATGATTTCACGTCCTTTCCGGACTGTGGTCCGATTGCTGCATCGAAAATACGGACTGCAGTCCGATTGGTCAAGTGGCGGCGCGACGGGCGTACTGCGGGCGCAGTAGAGCGGATGGGTACCACGGGATGAGGGACTTCGCCCAGGTCAGGCCTAACGTTTGAAAGGTGCGTACGGTGACCTGGCTGAGACGGGAACTCCTGTCCCGGCCCTATGCGGCCGACACGGTCCTGGCCGTCTGCGTGTATGCGATCACGCTGCTGGCGCCGGGCGCTCCCCCGCCGCCCGGCGCGGAGTGGCACGACCCGATGCGGCCCCTCACCGCGTACGACATCGCGCTGGCCGCGGTCGTCTGCGGCGCGCTGGTCTTCCGGCGGCGGTGGCCCCACGCCGTGCTCGCCGTCACGGTCACCGGGTTCGCCGCCTATGCCATGATCGACGGCGCGCGGAGCGTGCTGGACCTGGCGTCGGCGATCGCGATGTACACGGTGGCCTCCCGATGCCCGCGCCGGCACGCGTGGATCTGCGGCGGGCTCGCCGCGCTGGTGGTCGCCGTGGCCAGGATCGTGTTCGGCGACAGCGCATGGCTGGCGCCCGAGGTGCTGGCGCCGATCGCGGCGATCGGCATGGCCACCGCCGTCGGGGACTCGATGCGCAGCCGCCGGGCGTACGTGGCCGCCATCGAGGAGCGGGCGCGCAGGGCCGAGGAGACGCGCGAGGAGGAGGCCGAACGCCGGGTGATGGAGGAACGGCTGCACATCGCGCGGGAGTTGCACGACGTTCTCGCCCACCACATCGCGCTGATCAACGTGCAGGCGCAGGTCGCCGCGTACATGCTGGAGAGCGAGCCCGAGCAGGCCCGCGCGGCGCTGGGCCATGTCCGCGAAGCCGGCAAGGAGGCGCTGGACGAGCTGCGGACGACGGTGGGGCTGCTGCGCCGGCCGGGCAGCCGCGACGAGCTCCTGACCGAGCCCGCGCCTGGGCTGGACCGGCTGCCGGAGCTGGTCGACTCCTTCACCGCCGCCGGGCTGAAGCTGGGCCGGCTGCTCTACGGCGATCCGAGGCCGTTGCCCGCCCCTGTGGACCTCGCCGCGTTCCGGATCGTCCAGGAGGCGCTGACCAACGTGAGCAAGCACGCGCCGCGGGCGACCGCCACCGTGCGGATCGAGTACGCCGCCGACGAGGTGATCGTCACCGTGACCGACGACGGTCGTGGCGGTGCGGGCGGGATCTCCCCCGGGTTCGGTCACGGCCTGATCGGCATGCGGGAGCGGGCGCTGTCGGTCGGCGGCACGTTCCTCGCCGGGCCCGTGGACGGCGGCGGGTTCCGGGTGCACGCCGTGCTGCCGACCTCCAGGGAGAACAGGCGATGACCGTCAACGTGCTGCTGGCCGATGACCAGGCGCTGGTCCGCGCGGGGTTCCGGGTGCTGATCGACTCGGCCCCCGACCTGCACGTGGTCGGCGAGGCCGCCAACGGTCACGACGCCGTACGGCTGGCGCGGGAGACCATGGCCGACGTGGTGCTGATGGACGTCCGCATGCCCGGGATGGACGGTCTGGCCGCGACGAGGGAGATCACCTCCGACGAGGACATGGCCGGGGTCCGGGTGCTGGTCCTGACCACGTTCGAGATCGACGAGTACGTCTTCGCCGCGCTGCGGGCGGGCGCCAGCGGCTTCCTCGGCAAGGGCGTGGAGGCCGGCGAGCTGCAGGAGGCCATCAGGGTGGTGGCCAGGGGCGAGGCGCTGCTGTCGCCGGCGGCGACCAGCCGGCTGATCACCCGCTTCCTGGCGGGCCCCGGCGTCTCGGCCCGGCACGTTCCCGAAGACCTGGCCGTGCTCACCGAGCGCGAACGGGAGGTGATGACCCTGGTCGCCTGCGGGCGCACCAACGACGAGATCGCCGACCTGCTGGGGATCAGCCGGGTGACCGCCAAGACCCACGTCAACCGGGCCATGACCAAGCTGAAGGCGCACGACCGCGCCCAACTGGTGATCATCGCCTACGAGACCGGCCTGGTCCGCCCCCAGATCCGCTGATCGGCCGGGAACCGCGGGCGCGGTAGGCCCGCGCCCACGTCTACTGCGATCGCCGCAGTTCAGAACCCTCCTCCAGGCGGACGTTCCCCCGGGGCGGGGCCACGAGGCTTGAGGGGTGACCACGACGGCCCCGGCGCGGGGATCGCGCCCGGCGTCGTGCTGATCGCCGGTGATGGAGCCGTCCCACCGAGCGATCTGACATCCCTGCGAAGAGAAGTGGACAGCGATGACCGACACCACCTGCGGCCAGGGCGTCCTCCGTGGCTTCCAGCGCTCGGAGCTGCCGAATCCCACGGTCGAGATCGTCATCCCTGTCTACAACGAGGAGCGTGCGCTCCCGGGATGCCTGCGCACCCTGCACGCGCACCTCCGTGAGCGGATGCCGTTCCCCTGGCGGATCACCGTGGCGGACAACGCGAGCCGTGACCGGACGCTGGAGGTGGCCCGGGAGCTGGCCGCCGAGCTGCCCGGCACGAACGTGGTCCACCTCGACAGGAAGGGGCGCGGGCTCGCGCTGCGGACGGTGTGGGGCGCGAGCGAGGCCGACATCGTCGTCTACATGGACGTCGACCTGTCCACGCGCCTGGACGGGCTGCTGCCGCTGATCGCCCCGCTCGCCAGCGGCCACTCCGACCTCGCCATCGGCAGCCGGCTGGCCTCCGGCGCGCGCACCGTGCGCGGGCCGCGCCGCGAGCTGATCTCCCGCGGCTACAACGCGATCATCCGGCTCACCCATGGAGCCCGGTTCAGCGACGCGCAGTGCGGCTTCAAGGCCGCCCGTACGGACGTGCTCGGCCCGCTGCTCGAAAGGACGCAGGACGACGCCTGGTTCTTCGACACCGAACTGCTGCTGCTCGCCGAGCACAACGGGCTGCGCATCCACGAGGTCCCGGTCGACTGGGTCGAGGACGTGGACACCCGGGTCGACGTCGTCGGCACCGCCACCGACGACCTGCGCGGACTGTGGCGGGTGGCCCGCATGAAGGCTTCGGGCGCCGCGCGGGCTCCGTTGCCGCGGCGCCCCGCCCCCGCCGCCGAACACCCCGACGCCGTGCTGGCCCCCGCCAGGGCGGGCTCCCGCATCACCTGGGAGGTCGGCTGCTTCGTGGCCATCGGCGTGCTCTCGACGGCCGGTCAGGCCCTGCTCTACTGGCTGCTGCGCGCGTGGTGGCCGCCCATGATCGCGAACCTGGTGTCGCTGCTCGTCCTCACCGTGCTCAACACCGAGGCCAACCGCCGCCTCACCTTCCGCTGGTCCGGCACGGGGGCCGGACGGGCGCACCTGGGAGCGGGGGCCCTCTTCCTGCTCGGGTACGTCGTCACCTCCGCCGCCGTGCTGCTGTTCCGCCAGGTCCAGCCCGATGCGTCGGCCGCGGGCGAGACGCTGGTGCTCACCGCCTCGTCCGCGCTGGTCACCGCCGTCCGCTTCGTGACGCTGCGCCTGGCCGTCTTCCGCCGTCCCACACCCTGATCGTCTTCGGAGAAGAAGAAGCACAGATGACCGACATCACCGAACTGCCGCCGCGTGCCGCCGGCCGTCGCCTGCCCGGCTGGGCGGCCCCGGCCGCGCTGGCGGCGATCCTGCTCCTGGCCACCGCCCTGTACGGCTGGGCCCTCGGCTCCCTCGGCTGGGGCAACGGCTACTACTCCGCCGCCGTGAAGTCGATGGGCCAGAACTGGACGAACTTCCTGTTCGGCGCCTACGACCCGGCAGGCGTGATCACCGTCGACAAGCCGCCGGCGGCGCTGTGGCCGCAGGTCCTCAGCACCAAGCTCTTCGGCATGCACGGCTGGGCGCTGATCCTGCCCCAGGTGCTGGAAGGCGTCGCCACGGTGTTCCTCCTGCACCGCACCGTACGCCTGTGGGCGGGCGAGGCGGCGGGGCTGCTGGCCGCGCTGGTCCTGACCCTGACCCCGATCACGGTGGCGATCAACCGCGACAACAACCCCGACACCCTGCTGGTGCTGACGCTGGTGGCGGCGGCGTACGCGCTGACCCGAGCGCTGCGGACGGATTCCGGCCGGGCCGCCCTGCGCTGGTTGTGCGCCGCCGGGTTCCTGATCGGCCTCGGCTTCCTGACGAAGATGCTGGCCGCCTGGATGGTGATCCCCGCCTTCGCGGCGGCCTGGCTGGTCGGCGCGCACGGCCCCTGGCTCGGCCGGCTGGCCAGGCTGCCGGCCGGGGGCGCGGTCCTCGCCGTGTCCTCCCTGTGGTGGATCGCGATGGTCTCGCTCTGGCCGGGGAACCGTCCGTACGTCGGCGGCAGCACCGACGGGAGCGCCTGGGACCTGGTCATCGGCTACAACGGCCTCGGCCGGGTCCTCGGCGGCGGGAGCGGCGGCGTCCCGGGCGGCTTCGGCATCTCCTTCGGCGGTGCGGCCGGTCCGGGGCGGCTCTTCAACGAGCAGGTCGGCGGGCAGATCAGCTGGCTGCTGCCGTTGTGCGGGGTGGCGCTGCTGCTGGCCCTGGCCGTCGCCGTACTGCGCCGGCGCGGGGTCGCGATGCCCGGTGAGCCGCTCGCCGCGGCCGGATGGGTGCTGTGGGGCACCTGGCTGGTGGTCTGCGGCGTGGTGTTCGCCACGCAGCAGGGGATCTTCCACCCGTACTACACGACGCAGCTGGCCCCCGCCATCGCCGCCCTCACCGCCGGCTTCGTCACGACGCTGGCCCGCGCCCATCGGGCGGGGGCTCGCTGGGCGCTCCCGCTGGGGGCCGGGGCCGTCGCGGTGACCGCGGCCTGGGCCTGTGCCGTGATCGGGCGGGCCCCGTTCTGGAACGGCTGGCTGGTGTGGCCTGTGGGCGCGGCCGGGCTGGCGGCGGTCGTCCTGCTCCTGCTGTCCGCCGGCCGGCGACGGCTGCTGCCCGCCGCCCTCGGCGTCGCGGTCCTGGCGGTGCTGGCGGCGCCCGCGGCCTGGGCGATCAGCGTTCCCGGCACCACGTCGGCGCTGGGCGGCGCCAACCCCGCCGCGGGGCCGCCGGCCATGCCCTTCGGCGGCGGTGGCGGAGCCGGCCCGGCTCCGGGCGGGCGCGAACTCCCGGGAGGGATGCAGCTCCCGCCAGGCATGGAACTCCCGCCAGGCATGAAACTCCCCGAAGGCTTCCCCGGCGGGAGCCCGGGCGGCATGCCATCCGGACTCGCGGGCGGCTTCCCGGGAGGCTTTCCCGGCGGCGGCGAGCTCACCTCCGACCAGCGCAAGATCCTCGACCATGCCGTCAAGAACTCCGGCTCCGCCCGGATCACGCTCGCCGTCGAGGGTGGCGCCACGTTCGCCTCCACGTTCATCCTCGGCAGCGACGCCACCGTGATCGGCATGGGCGGCTTCATCGGCATCGACGACGCCCCGACCGTCCAGCAGCTGGAGGACTGGACGGGTTCCGGGCAGTTGCGCTTCGTCCTGGGATCCGGCTTCGGCGCCATGATGGGCGGGTCGAGCACGAGCCGCTCGCAATGGATCAAGGCGAGCTGCGCCGAAGTCCCCGCCGCCGCCTATGGAGGAAGTCCCACGACCGGCGGCCTCACCCTCTACGACTGCGCCTCGAAAAACTGACCAACAGAACCAATCTGGTCAGTTTGTCTATTAGGGTCGTGGTGACACGACAGAAAGGGAGTCGGCAATGAAGGACGCAGTCGGGCGTGCGCTGGTGGTGGGGCTCGGGATCGCGGGCATCGCCACCGCGCTGCGCCTGCGGCAGGTCGGCTGGGAGCCGGTGCTGGTGGAGCGGGCCCCGGCCCGCCGCTCGGGCGGGTACTTCATCCTGCTGTTCGGCACCGGTCTCGCCTCCGCTCAGCGGCTGGGCGCGCTGGAGGCGATCGGCGACCGCACCCCGCGGCTTCCCCCCTACGAGGTGAACCGGGCCGGACGCCACACCGCCGGCATGAGCCTGGCCAACCTGCCCGGCAAGCCACGGGTGGTGCTGCGCGGGGACATCGAGCGGGCGCTGTTCTCCGCGCTGCCGGCCGATGTGGAGATCCGCTATTCCACCGTGCCCACCCACATCGCCCAGGACGACTCCGCGGCGGAGGTCACCCTGCGCGACACGGCCTCCGGCGCCACCGTCACCGAGCGCTTCGACCTGGTGGTGGGCGCCGACGGGATGCGCTCGACCGTACGCAGGCTGGCCTTCGGCCCCGAGGAGCACCTGCACCCGCTGAACTACATGATCGGCGCCACCGTGCTGGACCGGCCGATCGAGGGCCTCGGCCAGGGGCAGGGCCTGACCCTGGCCGAGCCGGGACGCTCAGCGTGGATCTTCCCCTTCTCCGACCACCCGCCGGGCCTGCTGTTCTCCTACCGCACCGACGACATCGACGCCGAGTTCGCCCGCCCGCCGATCGAGTCCATCCGCGCCGCGTTCGGGCCGCAGCCCGCCGGACCGCTCCTGGAGAAGTTGTTCACGGCGTTCGAGCAGGCTCCGGAGTCCCTGTTCGACTCGGTGAACCAGGTGAGGATGCCGCGCTGGCACCACGGCCGGGTGGTCCTGGCCGGCGACGCCGCCTGGTGCGTGACCCTGTACGCGGGCATGGGCGCCTCCAGCGGCATCGCCGGAGGCGAACTGCTGGGCACCATGCTGCAGCGCCACCCCGGCGACCTGCCCGGCGCGCTGCGCGCCTGGGAGGCCCGGATGCGGCCCTTCATCCAGACCGAGCAGGACAGCGCGCTGATCATGCGCAGGCTCTTCACACCGCACGACCGCAAGGAACTGGTCATGCGCGGCGCGATGCTGCGCCTCATGCGCACGCCGGTCATCGGGCCGGCCATGGGCAAGATAATGAACGGCCCGGACATGAAGAACAAGACCTTCGACGTCGCCGCCGTGTGACCCGACCCCAGCCCGAAAGCAGAGGACAGCCCACGTGAGCCAGCTGATCGAACGCCACTCGCGCAAAGCCGCCCGCATCCTGGACAGCGCGCGGGAGCTGGTGCTCGATCACGGCGTGCACAAGGTGACGGTCAGCGAGATCGCCCGCGCGGCGGGGGTCGGCAAGGGCACCGTCTACCTGTACTGGCCCGCCAAAGAGGACCTCATCCTCGGGCTGTTCGCCCGCGAACTGCTGGCCTTCCTGGACGAGATCACCAGCCGCGTCAGCGCCGACCCCGCCACCGTGCTGCCGCACCGCCTGGCCCCGCTGCTGGTCCGCACCGGGCTGAAGTTCCCGCTGGCACGCCGGGTGCAGAGCGGCGACGCCGGCCTGCTGCGGCTGCTCACCCAGCAGGCCGGCGACCGCGAGCTGTTCGCCCGCACCACACCCGGCGCCCTGTGCGAGGCGGGCATGCCGATCCATCACCGCCACGGGCTGATCCGCCACGACCGGCCCCTGCCCGAGCTGACCTACGCCGTGCACGCCGTGCTCACGGGGTTCGGCGCCGCGCTGTCCGACCCGGCCACCGCCGCCCTCGGCGTCGATCCCGACCAGGTCCTCGCCGACACCGTGGCCCGGCTGCTCGAACCCGCCGTCGCCCCCGGCGACTCGGCCGTCGCCGCGGCCGCCGACGAGGTCCTGGCCTTCCTGCGCCAGATCCAGAAAGGCATGCTGGACCTCATCGAACGCAGCCAGACCCTCCAGCAGTGAACCGCGGCGCGGCGCCGACTATCGGCGCGGGGGGTCGATGCGAGCGCCGTCGAGGGTGAAGATCATGATGCGGGAGAGGTCGATCGCGACCTTGGCGGCGTCGCCCGTGCGCCAGACGGGGCGGTTGCCCAGGCGGACGATCAGGTCGGAGCGGCGGTGGATGCCGCTGTTCGGGTGCTGGCCGACCTGCTCCTGCTCCTGGTGCTCCTCCTCCCGCTCGGAGGAGAAGATCCGCCGTACCAGTCCCGACAGCTTCCCCGAGCCGCTCTTGTTCCCGTTGCTCCGCTGGCGCGGGTCCGGCGGCTCCGGCACCGGTACGGCGGGCACCCCGCACGCCAGGTACGCCAGCCACTCGTGCCCGTGGTACTCCAGCGCCCGCACCCGCCCGAAGAACGACGGCCCGTCGTACGACTCCTGCACCGGGGCCAGCCCGTCCGGGCGCATGCCCACCAGCACCTGCCCGCCGGTGTGCTGCGAGATCGCGTACGCCCTCGGATCGCTCCACGGCATCGTGAGCTGGTGCGGGCCGAAATCGAGCATGACGTACTGGTTCTGCGGCGTCCTGACAGTGGCCGACAGCAGGTTCAACTGCTGGGAGTTGAGGAACGCCGCCACGAACGCGGTGGCTGGATCGTTGTAAATCTGGGAGGGGGTGCCGACGTCCTGGAGCACCCCACGGTTCAGGATGGCGATCCGGTCGGCGAGCGTCAGCGCCTCCACCTGGTCGTGCGTCACGTAGATCGTGGTGACGCCGAGCGACCTGACCAGCGCCGAGATCTCCATGCGCAGCTCGGTACGCATGCCCGCGTCCAGGTTCGACAGCGGCTCGTCCATGAGGAACAGCTTGGGCTGCCGGACGATGGCCCGCCCCATGGCCACGCGCTGCCGCTGACCGCCGGAGAGCGTGCCGGGGCGGCGGTCCAGCGTCTCGTCGATGTGCAAGGCCTTCGACAGCTCGGTCACCCGCTCGCGCACCATCGCCGGGTCCGACTTGGCGATCTCCAAGGGAAAGGCGATGTTCCCGCGCACCGTCCGGTGCGGATACAGCGCGCCGTTCTGGAACACCATGGCGACGTCACGATCGCGCGGGGCCAGATGGTTGGCGATCTCGCCGTCCAGCCACAGGTCACCCTCGGTGATCTCCTCCAGTCCCGCGATCATGCGGAGCAGCGTGGACTTGCCACAGCCGGAGGGGCCGAGGAGGACGAGGAACTCGCCGTCTTCAGCCCGCAGGCTCAACCGGTCGACTGCGAGGTAGTCGCCCGGATACACCTTGGACACTTTGTCGAGAACGACCGAGCTCATGGGCCCACACCTTGCGCACGTGTCACCTGTGACGGGGCTGATTGAAGAGGTAGTACATCGCGCCTTAACGCTAGATGTCCACCCTTGACATAAAGAATCTCCTGCGCAGGCGTTTCGGTCGAGGGCTTTGTGGGTTCTTACACCGAAATTTCCGGATTGGAGGGGTATGTAAGGGCTTGCGTAAACTTGCGGCAAGGGATTTCATAGTCGAGACCGTCAGGGGGAGACTATGACCGCATGGTGGCGAGACGCCGCGATTTACCAGGTGTACGTGCGTAGCTTCGCCGACGGAGACGGCGACGGCGTGGGTGACCTGATCGGCGTTCGCGATCGCCTGCCGTACCTTGCCGGGCTCGGCGTCGACGCCATCTGGCTGACGCCCTTCTACACCTCCCCCATGGCCGACTTCGGGTACGACGTCGCGGACTACCGGGACGTCGACCCGCTGTTCGGATCGCTCGCGGACGCCAAGGCGCTCATCGACGAGGCGCACGCCCTCGACCTGCGGGTGATCGTGGACATCGTCCCCAACCACACCTCCTCGGCCCACCCCTGGTTCCAGGAGGCGTTGCGCGGCGAGCACCGCGATCGTTACATCTTCCGCGACCGGCCGAACGACTGGGAGTCGATCTTCGGCGGCCCGGCGTGGACGCGGGTCGAGGACGGGCAGTGGTACCTGCACCTGTTCGATCCCGCGCAGCCGGACCTCAACTGGGACAACGACGAGGTGCGCGGCGAGTTCGAGTCGATCCTGCGGTTCTGGCTCGACCTGGGCGTGGACGGCTTCCGCGTGGACGTGGCGCACGGCATGGTCAAGCCGCGCGACCTGCCCGACATCGGCCACCCGAACCAGACCACGCTGATCGGCAAGGAGCCGGTGCCGTACTTCGACAACGACGGGGTGCACGACATCCACCGCGCGTGGCGGCGCGTGCTCAACTCCTATCCCGGCGAGCGCATCGGCGTGGCCGAGGCGTGGGCGCCGACGGCCGAGCGGCTGGCGATGTACGTCCGCCCGGACGAGCTGCACCAGGCGTTCAACTTCCACTACCTGTTCACCCCGTGGGACGCCGCCGAGCTCAGGGCGGTGATCGGCTCCTCGCTCGCCACGGCCGGCTCCGTGGGCGCCCCGACCACCTGGGTGCTGTCGAACCACGACGTCAAGCGGCACGTCACCCGCTACGGCGGCCTGGCCAGGGCCCGCGCGGCCGCGCTGCTGACGCTCGCGCTGCCCGGCTCGGTCTACGTCTACCAGGGCGAGGAGCTGGGCCTGCCCGAGGTGCTCGACCTGCCGGAGGAGGTGTGCCAGGACCCGCAGCGGCTGCGCGACCCCGACAGCGGCCGGGACGGCTGCCGCGTCCCGCTGCCGTGGACGCGCGAGTCCGGCTGGCGGGACCCGTGGCTGCCGATCCCGTCCGAGTGGGCCGAGCTGAGCGTGGAGGCGCAGGAAGGGACGCCCGGCTCGACGCTGGAGCTGTACCGGGAGGCGCTGGGGCTGCGGCGCGCGCTCAGCGGGGACCTCGTCTGGCACGAGTCGCCCGAGGGCACGCTCGTGTTCTCCAGGGGGCCGTACGTCTGTGCCGTCAACCTCACCGCGACGCCGGTGGACTTCGGGATCGACGGGGAGCTCCTGATCGCGTCGGATGTCCCTGGAGCAGGGGATTCGGCGGCCTGGTGGAAAGTAAAGTGAGTGGCATGAACGGTCACGCTCGCCTAGCCGACATCGCCGCCCAGGCCGGGGTGAGTGAGGCCACGGTCAGCAGGGTGCTCAACGGCAAACCCGGCGTCTCGGCCGCCACCCGCCAGGCGGTGATGACCGCGCTCGACCTCATGGGCTACGAGCGCCCGCCGCGGCTGCGCCAGCGCAGCAACGGGCTGGTCGGCCTGGTGACGCCGGAGCTGGACAACCCGATCTTCCCCGCGTTCGCGCAGGCCATCGAGAAGGCGCTGACCCAGCACGGCTACACGCCGGTCCTGTGCACCCAGCTGCCCGGCGGCGCGCCGGAGGACGAGTTCACCGAGCTGCTGGTCGACCGCGGGGTGAGCGGCATCGTGTTCATCTCCGGGCTGCACGCCGACAGCACCGCCCGCATGGACCGCTACACCCGCCTGACCGACCGCGGGCTGCCGATCGTGCTGGTCGACGGCTACAGCGAGCACATCGACGCGCCCTTCATCTCGCCCGACGACCGCATGGCCGCCCGGCTGTCCGTGCAGCACCTGGTCGACCTCGGCCACGAGCGGATCGGGATCGCGCTGGGGCCGCGCAGGTTCGTGCCGGTGATCAGGAAGATCGAGGGCTACAAGCAGGCCATGGCGCAGCTGCTCGGCGCGACCGACGTCGACGAGCTGATCGCCCACTCGCTGTTCTCCGTCGAGGGCGGGCAGGCGGCCGCCGCGCAGCTGCTGGCCCGCGGCTGCACCGGCATCGTGTGCGCGAGTGACCTGATGGCGCTGGGCGCGATCCGCGCCTGCCGGGAGCGGGGGCTGTCGGTGCCGGGAGAGGTGTCCGTGGTGGGCTTCGACGACTCGCCGCTGATCGCGTTCACCGACCCGCCGCTGACCACCGTACGCAAGCCGATCGGCGCGATGGCGTCGGCGGCCGTGCAGACGCTGCTCGAAGAGGTGAACGGCGCCCCCGCCAAGCACGTCGAGCTGATCTTCCAGCCGGAGCTCGTCGTCCGCGGCTCCACCGGCTCCGGCCCGCTGGTCAACCGGTGACCCACGATGTCCTGGTCCTCGGCGGGGCGGGGGTCGATTCGACCGTGTACGTGCCGGAGCTGCCGCTGCCGTACCGGGACACCTACCACGTGCCCCCGGTCGTCGACCGGATCGGCAACACCGGCGCGGGCGTGGCGCTGGGCTGCCACGCGCTCGGGCTCGCCGTCGCCTTCGCCGACCTGATCGGCGACGACCCGCAGGGCGCCCTGGTCCGTCAGGCGCTGCGCGACGTCGACTGCTCCTTCGGGCCCGCCGCGGCGGGCACCCGGCGCAGCGTCCTGCTCGTGGGTCCGGACGGCCGCCGCACCTCGCTGCACGACCCGAAGGCCACGCCGGACGAGCGCCTGCCGCGCGAGCTGTACGCGAACACGCGTGCCCGGCACGTCCACCTGTCGATCATGGACTTCTGCCGCCACGTCTACCCCGACCTCGACGGCACGCCGGTCTCCACCGACCTGCACGACTGGGACGGCGCCAACGACTATCACAAGGACTTCGCCTACCGATCCGACCTGGTGTTCCTGTCGGCCACCGCGCTCCCCGACCCGGCCGCCACCATGCGCGACATCCTCGGGCGCGGCCGCGCCCACACCGTCGTCTGCACGCGCGGGGCCGACGGCTGCCTCATCCTGACGCGCGACTCCGGCGTGCGCGCCTTCCCGGCAGCGCCGCTGCCCGGGCCGGTGGCCGACAGCAACGGCGCGGGCGACGCGTTCGTCTCCGGCTTCCTGTACGGCACCTTGCGCGGCCGGTCGCTGGAGGAATGCGTACGCCTGGGCGCGGCAGCCGGGGCGCACGCGTGCACGGTCGCCGGCACGCACGAGTCCCCGATCACGGAGTCCGCGCTGCTGGCTACGTTTTCGCGGTAGACGACTGATCCAGCTCCCGCCAGGCCCGGCAGACGAACGGCGGGATGGACGTGATCAGGTAGAGGCTGGTGAACGCGTAGAGCGTGGTCCGCAAGCTGGTCAGCTCGGTGAGGGAGCCGGCCAGCAGCCCGCCGGCCGGCATGGCCGCGTACGCGGCGGCCGTCATGGTGCCGAGCGCCCGCGCTCTCATGGGGGCGGGGATACGGCCGAACTGCAGGATGCCGAGGATCGGGTTGATCGCGCCGGCCGCGAACCCCGACAGCGCGGCCGTGGCGAGCGCCGCGGGGAACGGCGCTCCGAGCGCCAGGACCAGTACGCGCGGGACGCCGGCGATGAGGAAGCACACTCCGTAGGTCAGCCTCATGGGTAATCGTTCGCCGGCGGCCCCGTACACGATGGTCCCCGCCACGGCGCCCGCCCCGAGCGCGCCGGTGAGCAGGCCGAACGCGCGGGGGTCGCCTGCCACGTCGCGGGCGTACAGGGCCAGCAGCACCTGGGTCACGCCCGTGTCGAGCATGTTGACGACCACGATCATGCTGGTGGCGCTCATCTGCAGGCGGTCGCGCCAGAGGAATGCCAGGCCGTCGCGCAGGTCGCAGATGTAGCCGCCGGATTCGCGTTCGCCGTTCTCGATGCGCGGGACTCCGCCGGCGATGAGCGCCGCCGACAGGAGGAAGGTGACGCCGTCGACGATGAGGAGCGTGCTCGGTCCCGCCCAGAGGATCAGGATGCCGGCGAGCGGGGCGCCCACCATGGTCGCGCCGCGGCTGGCGCCGTCGTACGCCGCCGTAGCGTGCTCGATGCGGACGCGGCCGAGGGCCGACAGGTCGGGCAGCATGGCCTTGCGCGCGGTCTCCCCCGGCGTGGCGGCCAGCCACCGTACGAACAGCAGGAGCAGCAGGAGCGGATAGGACAGCCCGGTCGTCAGGAACAGCGCCGGAACGGCGAGGACGACGACCCCGCTCACCAGGTCGGACACCACGCTCGCCCCGCGGAACCCCAGCCAGTCCACCAGCGTGGCGCCGAACGCGGCGGAGATGACGATGGGGAACGTGGTGGCGAAGGCGGCCAGCCCCGTGAGCCCGGCGCTTCCCGTGGTTTCCAGGACGAACCAGGGGACGGCGAGCATGGAGAGCACGTTTCCGGTGACGGACAGAGCGTTGGCGGACAGCAAGGTGATGAATGGACGCCTCACGCGTAATGCCCCCGGCATCGTCTCCCGCTTCAGCGTTCCTCACGGTCGGCGTGCGGTCAAGGGAGGGTTCCGTGGCCAGTGGCCCGAGGCGCGGCGGCGGGCTCAGCCCGGCCGGTGGGTGGACAGGCTGGCGTGGTGGTCGGCGCCCGCGGGGCCGTGCGGGTCGGTGTGGACGGTGGCGGCTCTCAGGCGCGGGAGTTCGTGGATGAGCCGGTGCTCGGCCTCCACCGCCACCGCGTGGGCGTCCACCACCGACATGTCATGATCTACCAGGATCTCCACCTCGGCGTGCAGGGCGTGGCCGATCCAGCGCAGGCGTACGGAGCCGACGCGGTGCACCCCGTCCACCGCACCCAGGATGCTCTCGGCGCGGTCCACGAGGGCGGGGTCCACGGCGTCCATGAGCCGGTGGTAGATCTCGCGGGCGGCGTCCCGCAGCACGAAGCAGATGGCGAACGTGATCAGCAGCCCCACGATCGGGTCCGCCAGGGGAAAGCCGAGCGCGGCGCCGCCCGCGCCCAGGAGGACGGCCAGCGAGGTGAAGCCGTCGGTCCTGGCGTGCAGCCCGTCGGCCACCAGGGCGGCCGACCCGATCTCCCGGCCCACCCTGATCCGGTAGCGGGCCACCCACTCGTTCCCCGCGAAGCCCACCACCGCCGCCCCGGCCACCCATCCGACGGCCCGGAGGTCCTGGGGGTTCAGCAGCCGGGTGACGGCCTCATATCCGGCCAGGGCCGCCGAGGCGGCGATCAGCAGGACGATGACGATGCCCGCGAGGTCCTCGGCCCTGCCGTACCCGTAGGTGAAGCGCCGGGTGGCGGCGCGGCGGCCGAGCGAGAACGCGATCGCCAGCGGGACGGCGGTGAGCGCGTCGGCCACGTTGTGCAGGGTGTCGCCGAGCAGCGCCACCGACCCGGAGGCCACGACGATCACCGCCTGAACGGCGGCGGTGACCATCAGGACGGCGAACGAGACGGCCAGCACGCGCATGCCGCGACTGCTGGTCTCCAGGGCGGCATCGGTCTTGTCGGCGCTGTCGTGGGTGTGGGCGCTGAGCGGATTGTGAGCCGCGACAGCGGCGAACCACCCTCGGCTCTTGCCGAGATGCCCGTGCCCGTGTCCATGTCCGTGCCCATGTCCGTGTGGCGTATGGCCCCTGTGGTCAGTCATGGCATTCCTCGCTTGCGCAATTCGACCCTTTTGACCAGGATATGTAGTCATGTACGCACGCGACAACGTCTCAGGTGCCGACCAGTCGCAAGAGCAACCCACTCCCGCTCAGGTGAACGCGGCGGTGGACGCCTTCCGCATGCTCAGCGACGGCACCCGGCTGAGGCTGATGTGGTTGCTGTCATCGGGCGAGAAGGATGTGAACTCGCTTGCCGAGGCCATCGGCGTGCCCCGCCCGTCCGTGTCGCAGCACCTCGCCAAGCTCCGGCTGGCGGGGCTGGTGGACACCCGCAGGGACGGGCGTCGCGTGCTCTACAGCGCACGCGACTCCCACGTACGGGCTCTCATAGCGGAGGCCCTGTTCCACGCCAGCCACGAGGTGTCCGGCCTGCCCCGCCACGACTAGCCGGTTGCCGCCCCGGGCCGGGCGCGGGCGGCCAGCTTGGCGACCACGTCCACGATGCGGGCGGCGCGCTCCAGCTCGGCGCGGTGGAACACCGGCCCGTCCGCCCTGGCGACCACCAGGTGCAACCCCTGCGCCACCACCGGCAGCAGCATCAGGCGCAGTTCATTGGCGTCCAGGGTGGCGGCCCGCGGCGGGGGTTCCGGCAGGTTCAGCTCGAATTTCTCGGGGGCGGCCAGCGAGGCGTGCCGTACGGCACCGTCGGCCAGGGCCACCGACCACTCCGCGCCGCACAACCCCGGCAGCGCGTCCACCAGCGCGGCGAATCCCCGGGCGGGCTGGGACACGACGTGCATGAGAAGGTCATAGTCCAGCGCCGAGCCCGGCACCTCCTTGGTCGCCCAGACGCCCTCCACCCGTACACCCGGCATGGCCGACAATCGATCGCGAGCCTCTGAGGCGGTCACCGGCCCAGGCCAGGAAACAGTGAAATCGTCCACGGCCCGTCCGGCCTCGCGTTCGAGCACGGTGACCTGCAGGATGTCCGCGCCCAGCGCTCCAAGAGACTTGGCGACCTGGCCAAGGCCGCCCGGCCGGTCCGGCAGCGACACCCTCAGTCGCAGCAGCATTGCCGCCCCCTTTCAGAGGCTCTCACAGTGCCGTGGAAAAGTTTCGAGCATGTTCCACGGATATGTCGCGCATGCTGCGGTTATATCCCAGCATGCAGCGTTAAGTCCGGAATGTCGATAAAGGGCTGTCGCAGGTTTCCGCAGGTCATGGTACGCCCCTCCCCCGCCCCTCCGACCACCCCAAACCGCCCACGGGACCGAGGTCTCACGCCCCGCACCGGCCATCCATCGCCACCCCACGACACGCGATCTCACACCCTTGAATACGCCCCCACAGCCACGCGCCGTTCAAAGGCGCCGGCCCCCGCCGCACAACACCCCACCAACGCGGCGTGGCGTGGCGGAGGCACCCGCCGTGACGGACCGCCGTTAATTCCGCACGGTGAGTGGCCCCCGCCGCGCCGCAGCTCGCCGACCCGGGGCCGGCCGACCGGCTGGGAGCGCGGAGCGGGCGGGGGCGGGAGGTCAGGCGAAGACGTCCTGTTGGTAGCGGCCGGAGGACTCCAGCTCGGCCAGCCACCCCGCCCCGTCCTCCCCCGTCCGTGACCGGTAGATGTCCAGCAGCGTCTGCCGCACCGCAGGAGCCATCCGCAGCCCGTCACCGCAGACGTACACGTACGCCCCCTGGGAGAGCAGCTCCCACACCTCGTCGGCGTGCGCCGCGACGGCGTCCTGGACGAACCGGTACGGATGCCCAGGAACGGCGGAGTACGCGGCGTGCGCGGGCACGCCCCAGCGGGCCAGGTCGTCCGCGTACAGCTCGTCGTGCCGGGGATGGCGGCAGCCGGTGAAGACGGCGGCGCGGCCGGGAGCCCCGGCCAGCAGGCGCTCCTCGATGAAGCCGCGCAGCGGCGCGAAGCCGGTGCCGGGGCCGATGAGGATCACCGGCGTGGCCGGGTCGTCCGGCAGCCGGAACGGCGGCGCGGGCACGCGGATGTAGCCGTAGAACACCTCGCCCTCCTTCAGCCCGGCGAGGTAGGCCGAGCACATCCCCTGGTAGGTGCCCGAGCCGGACCAGGCGGGGCCCTCGACGAGGCCGACGGTGAGGCGTACGAGCGAGGGGTCGGCCAGCGGCGAGGAGGAGACGGAGTAGTAGCGCGGCTTGATCGGCCCGGCCAGCTCCAGGAACACCGGCAGCGGCAGCTCGATCGCGGGGAAGCGGTCGAGCAGGGTGAGCGGGGAGACGCGCTTGGCGAGGATCTCGTCGGCGTAGTTCGCGGTCAGCTCGGCGAGCTGGCCCTTGGTCCAGGGGCAGGCGGTGTGCGCGGCCAGCGCCTCCAGGTCGGACCTGGTGGCCACCTCCTGCAGCTCGGCGAACTCGGTCAGCAGCAGACCCGCCGTGACCGCCGTGTCCACGGGCAGGTGGGTGGATCCGGCGGCGCGCAGCCGTACCACCTGGTCGCGGGGGACGCGCAGGCAGCGCAGCGCCCACTCCACCAGCTCGGGGTCGTTCTTGGCGAAGACGGCCACGTGGTCGCCCGCCGAGTAGGTGACGCCTTCGGGCAGCCGGGCCACGATGGAGCGCACGCCGGGACGCGGCGCCTCGGTCGAGAAGTCCCAGAGGCCGGTCGGGTCGGAGGTCAGCTCCTCGTTGGAGACGACGGTCAGCGGGAACGCGCGCGAGGAGACGACCGAGGGCCTGACCTCGGCCTCGCTGAGCACCTCCATCTCGTAACGCGGCCCGGCGCTCTCGGTGCCCAGATTCGCAGCTGCCGAGTACTCCTCGGCCAGCGCCGCCCACAGCCCGGCCGTCCAGGCGGTCACGTCGCCGTCGAAGTCGCCGTCCGCGTCGGCCTCGCCGCGCTCGATCAGCGGCACCGCTCCGGCGGCCGTCAGCTTCTCGTACGCGCGCTTCGGGAACTCCTGGTACGTGGGCCACTGCGTGTTCCCGCAGCCCAGCACGGCCAGCCGGACCCCGGACAGGTCGGGCAGCGCCTCCAGCGCGTCGAAGCGCTGGGCGTTGTCGGGGGCCTTGCCGTTGTAGGAGGAGGCGACCACGATCAGCAGGCCCTCGCTCGGCGGCGTCATGTCGTCGAGCGAGGTCAGCGTCGTGGCGAAGCCCGCGCGGCCGGCCCGCTCGGCCAGCCGTTCGGCGATGTCGGAGCTGGTGCCGAGGTTGGAGCCGTAGGCGACGGTGAGCGGCACGCCGGTGACGGCGATCTCCTGCTGCGCGCTCTCCTCGACCTCCTGGGCCACGACGACGGTCCGCTCGTGCGCCCGCCGCTCGCGGACCCTGAGCGTGAACCCGTCGGGCTTGAGGGTGAGGGTCTGCTTGATCTTCATGCGGTAGACGCTCGGGTCGGAGATCGCGAACCGCCGCAGGATCATCGCCAGCGCCAGCCTGGCCTCGGTCAGCGCGAACTGCCGGCCGATGCAGGCCCGCTCGCCATTGCCGAACGGCTTGTAGGCCCCGGGGTGATGGCTCTGCTTGTTCTCCGGCAGCCAGCGGTCGATGTCGAACTCGTCCGGCCGCTCCCACGCCTTGGGGCTGCGGTGCAGCACCGGCAGCAGCACGATGACGCCCTGATCCCTGGCGATGGGGTAGCCGCCGATCGTGGTGTCCTCGACCGCGCTGACGCTGAACCCCGGGATCGGCGACCAGTGCCGCAGGGTCTCCTCCAGGACGCGCGCGATGACGTCGAGCTTCATGATCGTCTCGTACGTGGGCGGCTCGTCGCCCGGCAGCAGCCGGTCCACCTCCTCATAGGCGCGGGCCAGGGTGTGCGGCTCGCGCAGCAGGTTGTAGAGGGCGAAGGAGAGCAGGCCGCTGGTGGTCTCGTGGCCGGCGATGAGGAAGGTGAGGACCTGGTTGCGGCTGTTCTCGTCGGACAGGCGGGCGCCGCTCTGCGGGTCGGACGCCTCCAGCATGAGGCCGAGCAGGTCCTTGGAGCCGGTGGCGCCCTCGGCGCGGCGCTGCGTGATCACGTCGTCGACCAGCGACTGCATGGTGGCGATGTCGCGCCGGTACGCCTCCTCGCGCCCGCGCTTGAGCTTGGTGACGAACGGCAGCTGCTGGTTGCGCAGCATGGCCTCGGTGAGCGCGCCGCCCATGGCCTGCAGGAACGGGTGCAGCTCGGGAGAGTCGAAGGAGTTGAACCGGTAGCCGAACCCGGTGAGCGAGATCGTGTCCAGGGTCAGCCTGGTCATGTCGTCGGCGACGGGCAGGTCCTCCCCCTGGCGGGCGGCCCACGACTCGACGAGCTGCTCGGCGATCTCGAGCATCTGCCCGTAGTACGCCTTCATGGCTCGCTGGCTGAAGGCCGGCATCAGGATGCGGTGCGCGTGCCCCCACACCGGCTCGTCCGGGTCGGCCGTGAACAGCCCGTCACCGGCGAAGTCGCGCACGATCGTCAGCGGCGGCTTGATCCGCTTGACGAACCGGCTCTCGTCGCACACCTCGGCGACCAGGTCGGGGTCGTACACCACCACGACCGTGCGGCCGACGATCTCCAGCCGGTAGATGCCCTCGTCGTAACGGGTGGCGACCTGGGCGAAGTGCTCCATCGGCGAGTGAGAGGGAATCTGCAGCGTGTTGCCGAGGATGGGCAGGCCCTGCGGGGCGGGGATCTCCGCCATGATTGCTCCCTTCGAGTAGCCATACACCGTATGGCTGACGCTACCATACGGTGTATGGCAGTGAGCGCACGCAGGGGCGCACCCCTGACCCTCGACGAGATCGGCACCACGGCGGTGCGCCTGATGGACGAGAGCGGGGTGGACGGGCTGTCCATGCGCAAGCTGGCGGCCGAGCTGAACGTCAACCCGATGTCGCTCTACCACCACGTGGAGAGCAAGGACGCGCTGCTGGCGCTGGTCTGCGCCACGACGGCCGAGCGCATGCACGTCCCGCCGGACGACGGCGCCCCGTGGGAGGAGCAGCTCATGGCGCTGGCGCTGGACTATCACCGGCACGCGAAAGAGCACCCCGCCATATGGAGATATGTCCACACCCATCCGAGACTCGTCGCCGACCGGCGGTTGCCCGTCTGGCAGACGCTCTACCGCATCCTGCGACTGGCAGGAGTGCCGGAGTCGGAGCTGCGGCGGACGAGCGACATCCTGCACGCGTTCGTCTCGGGCTTCATCCTGGCCGAGACCGAGGGGCACATGTCGGACGATCCCGAGGAGATCGGCCGCACCTTCGACGCGGCCATCCAGCTGATCATCGACGGCCTCGCGCGCTCCACCTCCTGATCAAGGAGGTCCGTTGGAAAATCCAACCCACCGGGTCTAGAGTGGGTTCAGTTTTCCAACTGATGAGGAGGGCGCTGTGCGTGATGCCGTCATCGTGCAAGCCGTACGTACTCCGATCGGCAAGGGCAAACCGGGCGGCGGCCTGTCCGCGATCCACCCGGTGGACCTGCTCGCGCACACGCTGCGCACCCTGATCGAGCGCAGCGGGGTGGACCCGTCCCTGGTGGACGACGTGATCGGCGGCTGCGTCGACCAGGTGGGCGAGCAGGCCATGAACACCACCCGCAACGCCTGGCTGGCGGCCGGCCTCCCGGAGTCGGTGCCCGCGGTCACGGTGGACCGGCAGTGCGGTTCGTCACAGCAGGCGGTGCATTTCGCTGCGCAAGGGGTGATGTCCGGCGCGTACGACCTGGTGGTGGCGTGCGGCGTGGAGTCGATGAGCCGGGTGCCGATGTGGTCGAACGTGCCCGCGGGCGCCGACCCGTTCGGCCCGGCGCTGGCCGCGCGCTTCCCCGGCGGCCTGGTGCCGCAGGGCATCAGCGCGGAGCTGATCGCGGCCAAATGGTCGCTCAGCCGCGAGCAGCTCGACGAGTTCTCCGCCGGCTCGCATCGCAAGGCCGCCGCCTCCTCCTTCGCCGGCGAGCTCGCGCCCGTCGGCGGCCTCGACCGGGACGAGTCGGTACGCCCGAGCACGACGCCGGAGATCCTGGCCGGGCTCAGGCCCGCCTTCACCGACCCCGGTTACGCCGAGCGGTTCCCGCAGATCGACTGGTCGGTGACCGCGGGCAACAGCAGCCCGATCAACGACGGGGCGGCGGCTGTACTGGTCACCACCTCGGAGACGGCGGCCCGCCTGGGCCTGCGGCCCCTGGCCCGCCTGCACAGCTTCGCCGTCGTCGGCTCGGACCCGATCCTCATGCTCACCGGCGTCATCCCGGCCACCGAGAAGGTCCTGCGCCGCGCGGGGCTGAGCCTCGCCGACATCGACCTGTTCGAGGTCAACGAGGCGTTCGCGAGCGTCGTGCTGGCCTGGCTCCAGGAGACCGGCGCCGACCCGGCCAAGGTCAACGTCAAGGGCGGCGCCATCGCCCTCGGCCACCCGCTGGGCGCCAGCGGCGCCCGCATCGCCACGACCCTGGTCCACGCCATGGCCGAGCGCGGCGCCCGCTACGCGCTGCAGACCATGTGCGAGGCGGGCGGCCTCGCCAACGCCCTCATCCTCGAACGTCCCTGACCACACCTTTGGAGCAGTCGTCATGAAGATCTCCGGCAGCGTCGCACTCGTCACCGGCGCCAACCGCGGCCTGGGCGCCGCCTTCGCCCAGGCCCTCCTGGACCGGGGAGCCCGCACGGTCTACGCGGCCGCCAGGAACCCCGCCACGATCACCGGCACGAACCTCACCCCGATCGAGCTCGACGTCACCGACCCGGCCGCCGTCGCGGCCGCGGCCGAGCGCTGCGGCGACGTGGACCTGCTCGTCAACAACGCCGGCATCTCGCGTTCCGGCAGCTCGGACCTGGACTCGGCGCGCGCCGAGATGGACACCAACTACTTCGGCACGCTGTCCATGAGTCGCGCCTTCGCCCCCGTCCTGGCCCGCAACGGCGGCGGGGCGCTGGTGAACGTCCTGTCGGTGCTGTCGTTCATCACGTTGCCCCAGGCGAGCGGGTACGCCGCGTCGAAGGCCGCGGCGTGGTCCCTGACCAACGCCCTGCGGCTGGAGCTGAAGGAGCAGGGCACCCACGTCCTGGGGGTGCACGCGGGCTACATCGACACCGACATGGCCGCCCACGTCACCGGACCCAAGATCACCCCCGAGGAGGTCGTCGCGCAGACCCTCGACGCCCTGGAGACCGGGGCCTACGAGGTGCTGGCCGACGCCATCAGCCGGCAGTCGAAGGCCGGGCTCTCGGGCGAGCTGGAGCGCCTCTACCCGGTGCTGGCCGCCGGCAGCTGACGCCTCAGTCGCTCGCCTCCCAGACGGCCTCGAACGCCTCCTCCGTGATCTCGGCCAGCTCCCAGACCTCCAGCGGCTGGTCGGTGAGGAAGCCGTACTCGTCCTGCAGGTGGCGCCACCAGTAGCGGCGGGCGGTCCGGTCGGCGCCCACCAGCACCTGCCTGATCGCCCACTGTTCGAGGCCGTCGCCCTCGACGCTCTCGAACAGCCAGGCCCGCCCGTCCTCGTCGCCCAGGTGCCAGTAGCGCCGGGGGACGTCGGACTCGGCGAGCTGCCGCACCAGCGGCTGGCGAAGATCTGGAAGCACCCGTCCACTCTAGAACGGGCGCAGCCCGCCGATGGCGATCTCGGCGGCGCGGGCCATCGAGGCCACGATCTCCTCATCGGACTGGCCGGCCTCGCGGGCGGCGCCGCCCGCCCCCTGGACCGCGCCCACGAACGCGCCGGCCACCGCCGCGGCGCTGATCGGGTCGAGCACGTCGGGAAAGGCCTCCAGCAGGTGCCGGGCCACCTCGCGCTGCACCCCGAACATCATGTGCAGGGCCTTGGCCTGGATGGAGGGCACGGTCGCGACCAGGTGCTCGTAGACCTTCGCCAGCTCGCGGTCGCCCGCCGGCGGGCCCTTGGTCAGGTAGTGGGCGATGACCCGGTCGTAGGTCTTGAGCAGCACGTCGGCGACGCGGTCCGACGGCTCGCGCTCGGCGACCACGCCGGCCATCTGCTCCATGTACTCCAGGACCTCGGCGAACAGCACGTCTTCCTTGGTCGGGAAGTAGTTGAAGAACGTCTTGGTGGCGACGTCGGCCGCGGCGGCGATCTGCGCGACGGTCGTCTGCTCGTATCCCTGCTCGGCGAACAGCCTGAGCGCCGTGCCGACGAGCAACTGCCTGGTCTGCCGCTTCTTACGCTCGCGCCGGGACTCCTCCATGGCATGCAAGCTTACACTCACTGCATCTTTACACCCGCCAAGGAGAGGAGCCTTTCCCACCGTCCGGGGTTGCGGTCCTTGTGGGGGGAATGGGGAGCGCGGCAGACCGCGCCCCCGGCGTCCATGGGTATGGCGGTGCCACGTGGCCCAGGAGTCCCCGCGCCGGCGCAGGGGGCGACGCCGATGCGGGGAGGTGCAGGAGGAGGCGCGTCAGCGCTGGTAGGCGCCTGCGTCGGGCGAGCCCGCCAGGGGCCTGCCGACGATGTCCTTGCCGAGCGCCTTGCCGCCGTACCACGCGGGGCTGAGGGTCAGGCCGCGGCCGAGCGCCGGCGAGCCGGGCCGCAGCCGCAGGTCGGTACGGGAGACGAACTTCGGGTCGGCCACGATCGACTTCGGCCCCAGCTTGAACTTGTTCACCCGGCCCTGGTAGACGCTGCCGCCCTCGTCGGCCCCCTTGCCGTCCTCCCAGCCGGCCTCGCCGCCCACCACGATCACGTTGTTGCGCAGCTTCAGGATCGACGGGGCGCAGCCGTCGTGGCAGGACCAGCCGATGGTGTCCCGGGCCGGCAGGTAGACCGAGTTCTGGACGGCGATCGTGCCCTTCACGGGCCCGACGATGTGGCGCGGGCCGCGGGTGATGAGGAACGAGCCGCGGCTGCGGGAGGAGGTCACGACGTTGAAGGCGAACACGTTGCCGGTGGCGGTCTTGCCCTTCTGGGCGCCGAGCTCGGTGAACGTCTCGTTGTTCCTGGAGATGTTGTGGGTGACGCGGTTGCGGTCGCCGTCGAAGATCTCGACGGCGGCCCCGTCGGTGCCGTAGTCGGCGCTCTTGGCGTAGCTGCCGGTGATGGTGTTGCCGGTCACGAGGTTGTCGTCGCCGTTGAGCAGCACGCCGAAGGCGCCGGAGTCGTTGTCGCCGCCCTCGTCGTTGACGCTCATCCGGTTGTTGTCGGTCAGGACGCTGTCGCGGATGACGTTGCGCGAGCCGGACGGGGTGACGTAGACGCCCGCGATGTTGCCGTCGGCCTGCACGCCGGCCAGCTCGTTGCTGTCGCCGGCGACCTCGAAGCCGGCCCAGCGGCAGCGGGAGGCCCGCAGGCCGCCGACGCGCCAGTGGTCGCCGCTGAGCACGACGCAGTCGTCGTCCATGCCGCTGATCCTGGCCAGCGGGCCGGTGCCGTACGCCTGGATGACGATGGGCCTGGCCGCGGTGCCGTTGGCCTCCAGCTTGAGCGGGCCGGTGAAGGAGCTGCCGCGCTTGAAGCTGACCGCGTCGCCCGGCTTGAGGTCGGCGGAGTTGACCTTGTCGAGGGACTTCCACGGCGCGGTGGCGCTGGTGCCCGCCGCGTCGTCGTTACCCGACTTCGAGTCCACGTAGTACGTGGTGCCCGCCAGCGCGTGGGCCGGGGCCGCAGGCGAGAAAGCAGGCAGGACAGCCGCCATGACGGCTACGGGCAGCAACCTCATTCGAGCACACCACTATCGAGTTGGAGCGGATGGGGGGTAGCCCAAGGTAGCGTGATCAGCGCGCGAGACGCCAGAGACGCACCGAAGGTCCGTCGCCCGGAAGCACGTCCCCGTCCTCGGCGTCGTAGAGGCCGTGCGCGTGGACGCCGAGGCGCAGCGGCGCGCCGGGCGCCCGCCGCACGCACACCAGGATCGACTCCTCGTACGTCTCCCGCGCGAAGACCAGGCAGTCGGCGTCGGCGTGCAGCCAGCGCAGGCCGCCGTGGCGCAGCGCGGGCTCGGCGCGGCGCAGCCCGAACAGCTCCCGGTAGGCCGCCAGCGTCGGGAGGTCCTGGTCCGCGGGCCGGTTCCAGGGCATCGGGGTGCGGGAGTGCTCGCCGTTCACCCCGGTCAGGCCGAACTCGCTGCCCGCGAACACCATCGGCGTGCCCGGCAGCGTGGCCTGCAGGCCGAGCGCGAGCAGGTGGCGCTCGCGCGAGCCGGTGACGGTGCGGATGCGGGGCGAGTCGTGTGAGTCGAGCAGTTGCCAGGAATGGACGAGCGAGCGCCACGACATGTGGGACGCGAACGACCGGAACGTGGCCAGCGCGGCCGTCCCGTCGCGCGCCGGGACGCCGCCCGGCACGCCGAGGAAGTGGTCGAGGTCCAGCTCGGGGCCGCGTAGCCAGGTCCAGACGGGGCGGGTGAAGCCGCCGTAGTTCATGGTGCCGTGCCAGCCGTCGCGGTCGAGGTCGGAGGAGGCGTCGTGGTTGTGCTCGGCGATGAACGCGGCCTCGGGGCCCAGCTCGGCCCGCAGCATGGCGGCGACCTCGTGGTTGTGGTCGTCGGCGGCCCGCCTGCCGGTCATGTTGGCCACGTCCACGCGCCAGCCGTCCAGCGGCCCGAGCCACTTCTTCAGCACGGCCCGCATGCGGGCGCGGACGAGCTCGCTGCCCCAGTTGAGCTTGGGCAGCGTCTTGACGCCCCACCAGGACTCGTAGTCGCCGGAGTCGGGGTCGAAGTAGAACATCTCGCGCTCGACCGCGTTCACGTCGGAGACGGCCGCGGTGAACCATTCGTGGGTGTCGCCGCAGTGGTTGGTGGTGATGTCGCCGAGCAGCCGCATGCCGCGGGCGTGCAGGGCGCCGGACAGGCGGTGCAGCGCCTCGTCACCGCCGAGCAGCGGATCGACGTGCTCGAACGTGGAGGCGTTGTAGCGGTGGTTGGAGCGGGCGGGGAAGATCGGCGTCAGGTAGACGGTGTTCACGCCGAGGCTCTGGACGTGGTCGAGCCGCTGGGCGACGCCGTCGAGGTCGCCGCCGTAGAACTGCCCCGCGGTGCCGGGGCCGGCGGGGATGACCGGGTCGTGGTCCCAGTCGCGCGGCAGCGCCCAGTCGGGCAGGTCGCGCATGGGCCGGGAGCGGTCGAAGCGGTCGGGGAAGATCTGGTAGACGATCGCGTCCGACATCCAGGAGGGCGGCGGCTGATGGCACACGAGGCGGAAGTCGCCCGCGTCGGTCACGTCGTGGGTGACGAGCCCTGCCGCGGTCAGCCACGCCTGCCCGCCCCGCGTGGCGAGCAGGAACCGGTACGGGGTCACCGGGTTGACCGCGGTGATCTCGGCCCGCCACCAGACGTCCGTGCCGCCGTACCCGCCGGCCTCCCGCCGCGACGGGTCCGGCGCCGCCTCGGCGTAGCGCGGCTCGCCGTCGTGCACGGTACGCACGTGCACGCCCGTGATCCCGGCGGCCAGCGGCGCCCGCAGCCACAGCGTCACCCGCGAGCCGAGTGCGGGCTCCTGCTCGGAGACGTACAGAGCTGAGCCGTCGTGATGCGGCTCCCCGATGAAGCGCAAATGCACCTATCCCTTGACAGCCCCGGCGGTGAGCCCGGAGACGATGTACTTCTGCAACCAGAGGAACACACTCACCGTCGGAATCGCGGTAAGCAGCGTCGCCGCGGCGAACATGCCGAAGTTCGCGTTGCGGTGGTCGCCGGCGATCATCCCGTACATGCCGACGGCGAGGGTCTTGCTCTCGGGGTCGCGCAGGAACACGTTCGCCATGAGGAACTCGCTCATCGTGCCGATGAACGCCAGCAGCGCCGTGACCGCGAGGATCGGCGTGACCAGCGGCATGATGACCCGCCAGAAGATCTGCGCGTGCGTGGCCCCGTCCACGGTGGCGGCCTCGTCCAGCTCCTTCGGCACGGTGTCGAGGAAGCCCTTCATCAGCCAGGTGTTCACGCCGAGCGCGCCGCCGAGGTAGAGCAGCATCAGCCCCCAGACGGTGTTGAACCCGAAGGCCGGATACAGCTCGGTCACCCTGGTGAAGATCATGAAGATCGTCACGATGGCCAGGAACTGCGGGAACATCTGGATGAGCAGCAGCGCCAGCAGCCCGACCCGGCGGCCCGCGAAGCGCATGCGGCTGAAGGCGTACGCGGCCAGCATCGACAGCAGCAGGCTCGCGAACGACGCCACCAGCGCGATGAACACCGAGTTGAAGAACCACCGGCCGAACGGGTAGCTGTCGGAGGTCAGCAGGTGGGCGAAGTTGGCCAGGCTGGCCCCGGTCGGCAGCAGGTCGGTGGAGGCCAGCGTACCCATGGGGTTGATCGCGGCCGAGACCACGAACAGGATCGGGAAGAGCGCGAACGCGCACACGATCAGCACGAAGACGTGCCTGAGGGCGAGCTTCACGCGTAGACCTCCTCCTGCTTGCGGGTACGGCGGAACGCCACGGCCGAGATGACGGCCACGATCGTGAAGATGAACACCGAGACCGCCGCCGCGAAGCCGAACTGCGCCCCGCCCGCCCCGAACGCCAGCCTGAAGGTGTAGGTGATCAGCAGGTCGGTGCCGCCCACCTGCGGGTTGTCGGCCGGGAACGGCCCGCCCTCGGTGGTGAGCGCGATCGCGTTGAAGTTGTTGAAGTTGTAGGCGAACGACGAGATCAGCAGCGGCGTGAGCGCCACCAGCAGCAGCGGCAGCGTCACCCGCCGGAACGCCTTCCACGGCGTGGCCCCGTCGATGGCCGCCGCCTCGGTCAGCTCGCGCGGGATGGCCTGCAGCGCGCCGGTGGTGACGAGGAACATGTACGGGAAGCCGAGCCAGAGGTTGACCAGGATCACCCCGAACCGGGCGGTCCCGGTCTCGCCCAGCCAGTCGACGTTGGCGCCGAGAAGCTGGTTGATCAGGCCGAAGTCGCGGTTGAACATGTCACGCCAGACCAGCAGCATGGCGAAGGCGGGCATCGCGTACGGCAGGATCAGCGCGATCCGGTAGAAGCGGGTGCCGCGCATCCGCGGGTGGTGCAGCGCCAGCGCGACCGACATGCCGAGCGCGAACGTGCCGAGCACGGAGGCCAGCGCGAAGACCAGGTTCCAGCCGAACACCCCCGCGAAATATCCCGAAATAGTCGGATTTGTCAGCACTCGAGCGAAGTTGTCGAGGCCGACGCCGACCTGCCAGCCCTGCGCCAGGTGCTCGCCCTTGGCGTTGACGAAGAAGCCCTGGCTCTCGTCGGCCGTCCAGGTGTCGCCGTTGCCGCGCACGCAGTCGCAGCCGGCGTCGTACACGAGCGCCGCCTTGCCCTCGACGGCCCGGCTGAGCCCGTTCGCCTTGATCACGCCGTCGCCGGTCGGCACGGCCAGCGCGGAGATCTCCGGCCCGCGGGCGGCGGCCTCGGGCGTCTTGAGCACGGTCAGCCCGGGGGCCGCCAGCACCTTGCCGGTGACCCCGACCTGGGCGCCCGCCAGCGGCGACAGCCCCTTGGCGTCGCCCAGCCGCACCTGCTTGGTCTTGGGGTCGACCAGCAGGAACACCAGCTCGTCACCGCGCAGGGCGGCCGTCATGGCGTACTCGGGCGAGCCGGGGGTCTGGCGCACCGAGCCGGTCTCGATGGCGGTGACGGCGGCGGCCTTGTCGCCGCGGTGCCCGTCGCCGAAGTTCGTGAACGCGGTGGTGACCGTGTAGGCCACGGGGAACACCTGGAACGCGATCAGGAAGACGGTGCCGGGGACCAGATACTTGGCCGGGATGAAGCGGCGGGTCAGGTAGAGGTAGGCGATGGCCGCGCTGACGGCGCCCAGCAGCCCCAGCGAGACCCATGATTCGGCGGCGACCAGCGGCGGCGCGGCGTAGAGCAGGATCGCGGCGGCCACGGCCAGCACCGCGATCCTGCTCACCACGAACGCCGTGGTGATCTCCCGGCGGGGCCGTGAAGCCGCCTTGGGCTCCCCGCCCTTTCCAGGGGCCTCGCGCACGTCGAGGGTCATGATCAGTGCTTGAGCGAGCCGTCGATGGCCTTCTGCGCGGCCGCGGCGGCCTTGGCCGCGTCGCCGCCCTTGACGACGGCGTTCTCGGCGATGCCGAACGGCTCCCAGATGGCCGCCATCTCGGGGATGGCCGGCATCGGCAGGCCGTCCTTGCCCGCCTCCATGAACTTGACGGCGTCCGGGTCGCTCGCCTGGACCTCCTGGAGGGCGGCGGTCAGCGCCGGGGGCCGCGGGTCGGCCTCGTAGAGCGCCTTCGCGACGTCCTTGTTGGTCACGTAGTTGGCGACGAACTCCTGGGCCAGGGCCTTGTTCTTGCCCTTGGAGGCCACGAAGAACGTCTGCACGCCGACGAACGGGGTGGCGGGCTTGCCGCCCTTGAACGACGGGACGGCCGTGATGTCGTACGTGATGCCGCCCTTCTTGACCTCGCTCATCGCCCACGGGCCGGAGATCAGGTAGGCGCACTTGCCGCCGGCGAAGTTCACGATGTAGTTCTCGTTCGTGATCGACGTGCGCAGCGCGCCGTCACCCTTCTCGCCCAGGTCCTTGAGCTTGCCGAACGCCTTGACCGAGTCGGGCGAGCCGACCAGCACCTGCTTGGGGTCGGGGTCGCCGGTGGAGGTGGCGCCGAACAGCGCGCCGCCCGCGGAGGCGAAGATCGGGTAGACGTGGAAGGCGTCGCCCTTCTGGCCGACGGGGATGCAGAGCACCTCCTTGACCTTGCCGGCCGCCTTGAGCTCCTTGCCCTTGGCGATCATGTCCTCGATCGAGGCGGGCGCGTCGGGGGCGAGCTTGGTGTTGCGGATCAGGGCGATGTTCTCCACCGCGTACGGGGCGCCGTAGACCTGCCCGTTGAACGTCACGGCCTGCATCGCCTTGGCCGAGAAGGCGGCCTTCTGCTCGTCGGTCAGGGTGACGGGGTCGATGGCCCCGTTCTGCACGAGGTTGCCGATCCAGTCGTGCGCGCCGATCATGATGTCGGGGCCGCTGCCCTGCTGGGAGGCGGTGAGGAAGGTCGTCTGGTTGTCCTTGCTGATCTCCTTCACCTCGACGGTCACGCCGTTCTCGGTGCCGAACTGGTCGGCGAACGGCTTGAGCGGCTTGACGCGGCTGGGGTCGGCCCAGATCACGAGCGTGCCGCCACTCTTGGCCGCCGGGGCGGAGGCGGACGCACCGGGTGCCGCCGGGGACGCCGACGGGGAAGCCGGCTGGGATTCGCCGCACGCCGTGGCGGCGAAAGCGAGGGTCGCGAGAGCGGCCACACCCAGAGCCCGCATGCGCATGGGACCTCCTGAGGTCACGCAGGAACGGCGGTGCCACGCGAGCGCCGCCGGAAGAAAGCTCTAACGTTTCCGGGACGTTAGCGGCTCTTTGCAAGAATTGGAAGAACTTGCGAAAGAGCGTTACGTGATCCTCACCGAACCCCGCGAAAGCGCCTCCCGCAAGCGGCTTCAGGCAGGAGTACGGGCGGGTCAGGGTGACGTATGCAACTTTCCGCAAGTTGCGCTTGACCCCGGCCGAACGATCGCGACATCCTTCACCACAACCTCACGGGACATCTCGGGCATCCAGGGAAGGACAGCCATGCTCGGCAACGACGACTGGTGGCGTGACGCCGTCGTGTACCAGGTCTACCCGCGCAGCTTCGCCGACGCGGACGGCGATGGCATGGGCGACCTCGCCGGCGTGCGCGACCGCCTCGGCTACCTCGCCGACCTGGGCGTGGACGCCCTCTGGCTGAGCCCCTTCTACACCTCCCCCATGGCCGACGGCGGCTACGACGTGGCCGACTACCGGGACGTGGACCCCATGTTCGGCACGCTCGCCGACTTCGACGCTCTCATCGCCGACGCCCACGACAAGGGCATCAGGGTCATCGTGGACCTGGTGCCGAACCACTCCTCCGACCGGCACCCCTGGTTCCAGGCCGGGCTGCGCGACCGCTACATCTTCCGCGACGAGCCCAACGACTGGGAGTCGATCTTCGGCGGCCCCGCCTGGACGCAGGCGGCGGACGGGCAGTGGTACCTGCACCTGTTCGCCCCCGAGCAGCCGGACCTCAACTGGGAGAACCCGGACGTGCGCGCCGAGTTCCGCGACATCCTGCGCTTCTGGCTCGACCGGGGCGTGGACGGCTTCAGGGTCGACGTGGCGCACGGCATGATCAAGGCCGCCGGGCTGCCCGACGTGGGGCCGAAGGAGGGCCGCCAGGCCGAGATGCTCGGCGACGAGCAGCTCCCGTACTTCGACCAGGACGGCGTGCACGAGATCTACCGCGAGTGGCGGCCGATCCTCGACTCCTACCCCGGCGGCCGGATGGCGGTGGCCGAGGCGTGGGTGTCCTCCCCCGAGCGGCTGGCCCGCTACGTCGGGCCCGACGAGCTGCACCAGGCGTTCTCGTTCGAGTTCATGATGGCCGACTTCCACGCCAAGTCGTTCCGTACCGTCATCGAGAAGGCGCTGAAGGAGTCGGAGCTGGTCGGCGCGCCCACCACGTGGGTGCTGTCGAACCACGACAAGCCCCGCCACGTCACCCGCCACGGCGGCCTGGCCCGCGCCCGGGCGGCCACGCTGCTCATGCTGGCCCTGCCCGGCTCGGCCTACCTCTACAACGGCGAGGAGCTGGGCCTGCCCGAGGTGCTCGACCTGCCGGACGAGCTGCGCCAGGACCCGGCCTTCCGGCGCACCGGAGAGAGCCGCGACGGCTGCCGGGTGCCGATCCCGTGGACCGCCTCCGGCGACTTCGGCTGGCGCGACCCGTGGCTGCCGATCCCCGCCTCGTGGGGACCGCTGTCGGCCGAGGCCCAGGAGCACGACCCCGCCTCCACCCTGAACCTCTACCGCGCCGCGCTGAAGCTCCGCAGGGAGCACCCGGCGCTCGGCGGCGGCACCGTGACGTGGCTCGACTCCCCCAAGGACGTGCTGGCCATCGAGCGCGACCCGGGGCTGGTCGTGGTGCTCAACACGGGCGAGGAGCCGGTACGGGTCGACCTGGGCGGCGAGGTGCTGCTGTCCAGCGGCCCGCTGGCCGAGGACGGAGCCATCCCGCCGGACACCGCGGTCTGGATCCAGCGCTGACCGGATCCGGCCCCGGGTTGGGGGAATCTTTCCCTTAACGCGGCAAATGTCGGTAATCACGCTCGGTAACCTCACAGGGTGCCACCCTGGTGGGCCAGATCCCTGCGCGGACGCGTCACCCTCATCGCGACGGCTGTAGCCGCCCTCGTGCTCATCCCCGTGGCCGTCGCCGGGGTGATCACCGCCAGATCGCTGATGACGGCCAGCGTCTTCCGCGACACCCGGGACACGGCCGAGCGGATCGCGTACGAGATGCGCGGCGGCGCGCTGCCCATGGGCGCCGCCATCCCGGTGCCCAACCCGCCGGTGGACCTGATCCAGGTCGTCGGCCCCAACGGGCAGATCCTGGCCAGCAGCGACGCGGCCAGGAACCTGCCGCCGCTCAGCGACATCCGCCCCACGCCCGAGAACCGGGTGGTCAGCGTGATGAACTGCCTGCCGACCGAGTGCATCCACGTCACGGCCGTCCGGGTGAGCCTGTTCGCCGACTCCCCCGTGGTCTACGCGGGCCGCAGCACGCCCGACCTGCTGGCCAACCGCGGCCTGGAAGTCGTGGTGTTCATCGAGGTCGGGGTGCTCATCGGGCTGGCCTCGTGGGCCACGTGGCTGGTCACGGGACGCGCGCTGAGACCGGTGGCGACCCTGCGGGCCGAGCTGGACGCCGTCCACGCGGGCGACCTGAGCCGGCGCGTCACGCAGCCGCCGGGCGCGGACGAGGTGTCCCAGCTCGCCAGATCCGTCAACGGCACGCTGGCCCGGCTGGAACGCTCGGCCCAGCAGCAGCGCCAGTTCGCCTCCGACGCCTCGCACGAGCTGCGCACCCCCATCGCGGGCCTGCGCGCCCAGCTGGAGAGCGCCCAGCTCTATCCCGACGACACCGACGTCGAGGCGCTGGTGGACAGCGCGCTGCGCGACACCGACCGCCTGGAGGCCATCATCACCGACCTGCTGCTGCTGGCCAGGATCGGCTCCCGGGTGGACGTGGTCAAGGAGCGGGTGGACCTCGCCGAGCTGGTGCGCCAGGAGCTGTCCGTGCGCTGCGACAAGGTGCCCGTGCACGTGGAACTGACCGAGGGGGTGGTGGTCGAGGGCGTACGGCTCCAGCTCGCCAGGGTGCTGACGAACCTGCTGGACAACGCCCAGCGCCACGCCGAGCACACGGTCCAGGTCGAGGTCCGCAGGGAGGGCGAGCACACGGCGCTGCTGGCGGTCGAGAACGACGGCGTGGAGATCGCCGAGGAGGATCGCGAGCGCATCTTCCAGCGCTTCACCCGCCTGGACGCCGCCCGCAGCCGCGACGCCGGCGGAACGGGCCTGGGCCTGGCCATCGCGCGTGACGTCGTGGTGGCTCATGGGGGCCAGATCACCGTTGAGGACCGTGTGGGCGGGGCGCGATTTGTGTTGAGACTTCCAGCCGTTTGACCGCTTTTCGTAGATTTCCGGTGGTCAAGTCATAGATCATGGTGTCATGACGGAACAAGCGCCGCAGGGCGTCGACCCTCACATCCCTAACGCGGCGCGCATGTACGACTACTTCCTGGGTGGCAAGGACAATTTCCAGGCCGACAGGGATCTGGCCGAACTGGTTCTGAGCGCGGTTCCCGAAACCCGTGAAGGCACCAGGGAGAACCGGGCGCTCATTGGCCGGTTTGTGCGTTACCTGTGCGAACAGGGCATCACGCAGTTCCTTGACCTCGGCTCCGGCCTGCCGGCGCAGGAGAACGTGCACGAGGTCGCGCTCCGCCACACCCCCGATGCCCGCGTGGTCTACGTGGACAACGACCCGGTGGTGGCCACGCACGGCAGGGCCCTGCTGGCCGACCCGGACCGGGTGGCCATGGTGCTGGGCGACGTGCGCCGGCCGAAGGAGATCCTGGCCAACCCCGAAGTGCGCGCGCTCCTGGACTTCGAGCGGCCAGTGGCCGTACTGATGATGTTCATCCTGCATCTGATCCCCGACGAGGACGACCCGAGCACGTTCGTGGCCGGCTACCGCGAGGCGATGGCGCCGGGCAGCTATCTGGCCATCTCGCACGTGGGCAGCGACTCCCACTCGGCGCTGACGGACCGGGTGGTCGAGTTCTACCAGCGGGCCAACATGCCGTTCAGGCCGCGACCCGGCAAGGAGATCGCGGCCTTCTTCGGTGACTTCGAGTTCATCCCGCCCGGCCACCTCGCCAACGGCATCGGGCCGGAGCTCGGGTGGCCGTACATCGATCGCGACATCCCGATCTTCCTCGACGCGGACATGTCGCGGTTGGGCTACGCGGGCATCGCCCGCAAGCTCTAGACCTTCGACAGTTCCCGGTCGCCCGACTCGTCGGGACCGGGGCGGTTGTCGTCGTCCTCGTCCAGCAGCGTGGCCTCGTCGAACGGGGCGTTCCCGGCGAGCACCTCATTCGCGCGCTCCCGGTCGAAGTCGCCGGTCCAGACGGCGACCAGCACGGTGGCGACGGAGTTGCCGGCGAAGTTCGTCAGCGCCCTGGCCTCGGACATGAAGCGGTCGATGCCCACGATGAGGCCGACGCCGTCGACCAGCGCGGGACGGTGCGCCTGCAGCCCGCCGGCCAGCGTGGCCAGCCCGGCCCCGGTCACGCCCGCGGCGCCCTTGGAGGCGATCATCATGAACAGCAGCAGCGCGATCTGCTCACCGAACTGCAGCGGCGCCCCGGTGGCCTCGGCGATGAACAGCGTGGCCATGGTCAGGTAGATCGCGGTGCCGTCGAGGTTGAAGGAGTAGCCGGTCGGCACGGTGATGCCGGCCACGGTCTTGCTCACACCCAGGTGCTCCATCTTGGCGATGAGCCTGGGCAGCGCCGTCTCCGACGAGGAGGTGGACAGGATGAGCAGGAACTCGCGGCCCAGGTACTTCAGCAGCGACCACAGGTTGATCCGGGCGACCAGCCACAGGATCGAGCCGAGCACGACGCCGACGAACAGCAGGCACGTGATGTAGAAGGCGACCATGATGATCGCCAGGCTCTTGAGCGCCTCGAGCCCGGTCTCCCCGACGACAGCGGCGATCGCGCCGAACGCGCCGACGGGCGCGGCCCACATGATCATGGCGAGGATGCGGAACGTCAGCCGCTGGAAGTGCTCGATGGTGCGCAGGATCGGCTCGCCCTTGGCGCCCATGGCCTGGATCGCGAACCCGGCCAGCAGCGCCACGAGCAGCGCCTGCAGCACCGAGCCGCCGGTGAGCGAGGACACCAGCGTCTTCGGGATGATGCCGAGCAGGAAGTCGACCGTGGTGGACTCGCCGCCCTTGGCCGCCTGCGCCTCCGCGGCCTGCTTGGCGGCGTCGCTGAGGTGCAGCCCCGAACCCGGGTCGATGACGTTGCCGACCAGCAGGCCGATGAGCAGGGCTACCGTGGACATGACGATGAAGTAGCCGAGCGCGAGGCCGCCGACCTTGCCGACCTTGGCCGCCTGGCGTACCGAGCCGATGCCCAGCACGATCGTGCAGAAGATGATCGGCCCGATCACCATCTGGATGAGCGCGACGAAGCCGGTGCCGAGCGGTTTGAGCTCCTTGCCCACGTCCGGCCAGACGAATCCGACCAGGATGCCGAGTAGGACCGCCCCGATGACGGCCAGATAGAGGTAGCGAGTGCGATCACGCATGGGGGGCTCTCCAGCGGTGATGGAAATGACCTTCTAGACGCCCGAGTATGCGCCTCACAGTGACATAGGTCACCATTGAGTAAGTTTCGTTCACAGGGGAGATGTCAGATGCGGCGCTGGAGCCTGGCGGGCCAGATGCTGGTCCTGCAGCTGCTCGTGGTCGCCGTCACGGTGGCGGGCCTCGCGGTGCTCGCGCTCGTGCAGGCGCACGAGCTGCTCACCGACGAGGCGAGCAGCAAGGCCAGGGCCGTCGCGGTGAGCGTGGCCGCCTCGCCCAGCGTGCTGGCCGCCCTCGACGACCCGAACCCGTCCGTACGGCTGCAGCCGTACGCCGAGCAGGTACGCCACCAGACGGGCGTCGACTTCATCACCATCATGAAACCCGACGGCACCCGCTACACCCACCCGAACCCCGCCGAGATCGGCAAGCACTACCTCGGCCACACCGAGCGGGCGCTGGCGGGCGAGACGTTCACCGAGACCTACACCGGCACACTCGGCGAGTCCAGGCGGGTGGTGACCCCCGTCATGTCGGACGGCCGGGTCCGGGCGCTGGTCAGCGCGGGCATCACGATCAACAAGATCAGCGCCAGGGTCCGCGACCAGCTCGCCTGGGGCGGCCTCATCGTCGCGCTCGCGCTCTCGCTGGGCGCCGCCGGCACCTGGCTGGTCACCGCGCGGCTGCGCCGCCAGACGCACGGCCTCGGCCCGGTGGAGCTGGGCCGCATCCACGAGCACCACGACGCCGTCCTGCACGCCGTCCGGGAGGGCCTGCTGCTGGTGGGCAAGGACGGCACGCTGACGCTCTGCAACGACGCCGCCAGGATGCTGCTCGGCCTGCCCGCCGACGCCGAAGGACGGCACGTGGACGAACTCGGCCTCTCGGAGGTGCTGGCCGACGACGACGAGCGCGTCCACCTGGTCGGCGACCGCGTCCTCGCGGTCAACAGCGCCGCCAGCCGGCTCGGCACCGTCGTGACCGTGCGCGACCACACCGAACTCCAGGCGCTGACCGGGCAGCTCAACGCCGAGCGGGACTTCGCCGACTCGCTGCGCTCGGCCGCCCACGAGGCCGCCAACCGGCTGCACACCGTCATCACGCTGGTGGAGCTGGGCCGTACCGAACAGGCCGTGGCGCTCGGCACGGCGGAGCTGCGCGCCGCGCAGGAGCTGACCGACCGGGTGGTCGGCGCGGTACGCGAGCCGGTGCTCGCCGCGCTGCTGCTCGGCAAGAGCGCCGAGGCCGCCGAACGCGGCGCCGAACTCGTGATCAGCCAGGACAGCGAGCTCGACGACCTGGGCCTCGACCCGCGCGAGCTCGTCACCATCGTGGGCAACCTGATCGACAACGCCATCGAGGCGGCCTCCCGGGTGGAGGTCCATCTCAGCGCGGGCGGCGGCGAGGTCCTCATCAGGGTCGCCGACAACGGCCCCGGGCCGGCCGACCCGCAGGCGTTCGCGAAGGGCTGGACCACCAAGGGCGACGGGCGCGGGCTGGGGCTGGCGCTGGTGGGGCAGGCGGTGCGGCGGCTGGGCGGCACCATCGACGTGAAGGGCTCGGTGTTCACCGTGCGGCTGCCGGTACCGGAGCGGGTGCGATGACCATCTCGGCGCCGGGATCGGGCGCGAAGATATCCGTGCTCGTCGTGGAGGACGAGGAGATCACGGCCGAGGCCAACCGCATCTACATCGAGCGGACCCCGGGCTTCGAGGTGGCCGGCGTGGTCAGGACCGGCGGCGCGGCCCTGCGGTTCCTGCGCGGCAACCCCGTGGACCTCGTCCTGCTCGACCTGTACCTGCCGGACATGCACGGGCTGGAGGTGTGCCGGGCGATCCGCGCGGGCGGGCTCATGTGCGACGTGATCGCCGTCACCTCGGCCCGCGACCTGGCCATGGTGCGCTCCGCGGTCTCCCTCGGCATCTCCCAGTACCTGCTCAAACCGTTCACCTACGCGACACTCTCCGAAAAGCTGACGCGTTACGCCCGGTTCAAGGACGAGGCGGGCCTGGCCGTCGGACAAGGGGACGTGGACCGGGTCCTCGGCACCCTTCGGGGCAGCTCAGAGCTGCCGAAGGGCATGGCGCGCGACACCCTCGACACGGTCGCCGCGAAGCTGCGCGACAGCCCCGAGGGCATGGCCGCCCAAGCCGTGGCCGACGCGATCGGAGTGTCCCGCGTGACGGCCCGCCGCTACCTGGAATACCTGGTCGAGCTGGGGGTGGCGGCCCGCATCCCGCAATACGGAGGAGTCGGCCGGCCAGAACTCCTCTACCGGATCCCCATGGAAAGTTAATGATGGTGACGCTGGCCGTTCAATCCGGGCCTCTAGCTTCTGGTGCAGTCCGATGCACTGAGGAGACAGATCTTGCGAGTCCTGGCCGTAGTTCCCGCCCGCGGAGGTTCGGCGGGCGTACCCCTGAAGAACCTCGCCCTGGTCGGCGGCGTCCCGCTGGTCACCCGAGCGGTACGGGCCGCCCGGCGGGCCGAGCTCGTGGACCAGGTCGTGGTCAGCACCGACCACGCGGGCATCGCCGAGACCGCCCGTGAGGCGGGGGCGATCGTCGTGGAGCGGCCCGAGGAGCTGAGCGGCGCGACCGCCTCCAGCGAGTCGGCGGTCCTGCACGCGCTCGACGCCCTCGGCGAGGACCCCGAGGTCGTCGTGCTGGTGCAGTGCACCAGCGCGTTCATCGACCCGGAGAACCTGTCCGAGGCCGTACGCAAGGTGCTGGACGGGGAGGCCGACTCGGTCGTGTCGGGGCTGCCGACGCACGAGTTCCTGTGGACCGCCGCCGGAGGCGGCATCAACCACGACCCCGCCGTCCGGCAGCGCCGCCAGGACCGCGACCCCGAGTTCCGCGAGAACGGCGCCTTCTACGTCATGCGCACCTCCGGCCTGCGCGAGCACGGCCACCGCTTCTTCGGCCAGGTCGCCGTCCAGCAGGTGTCGCCCAAGCACGCCGTCGAGATCGACAACCCGGATGACCTGGAGCTGGTGCGCGCGCTCGCCCCGTTCATCGACGAGCCCGAGCCGATCGACGTGGACGCCGTCATCACCGACTTCGACGGCGTGCACACCGACGACCGCGCCTACGTCGACTCCGACGGCCGTGAGATGGTGCTCGTCAGCCGCTCCGACGGGATGGGCATCGCGCTGCTGAAGCGGTCCGGGGTGAAGGTGCTGGTCATGTCCACCGAGCACAACCCGGTGGTGGCCGCCCGCGCCCGCAAGCTCGGCGTCCCCGTGCTGCAGGGCCTGGCCGAGAAGCGGACCGTGCTGCGCGACTGGCTGACCATCGAGGGCCTCGACCCGGCCCGCGTCGCCTACGTCGGCAACGACGTCAACGACCTGGGCCCGATGGGCGAGGTCGGCTGGGCCATCGCCACCCCCGACGCCCACCCGCGCGTGCGCGCCGCCGCCAGGGTCGTGCTGACCAGGGCCGGCGGGTCCGGCGCCGTGCGCGAGCTGTGCGACCGCGTCGTGGCCGCCCGGCCCGAGCCGCCCGCCGCCGAGGTCCGCACGCGGCCCAGGCTCGGCCCCGTCGCGATCGGCGACGTCCTGGTCGGCAACGGCGAGCCCGTGTACGTGATCGGCGAGATCGGCATCAACCACAACGGCGACATCGACATCGCCCGCCGCCTCATCGACGTGGCGGCCGAGGCCGGTTGCCAGGCGGTCAAGTTCCAGAAGCGCACCCCCGCGATCTGCGTGCCCGAGGAGCAGAAGGGCCAGATCAGGCAGACGCCGTGGGGCGAGATGACGTACCTGGAGTACAAGGAGCGGACCGAGTTCGGCTACGACGAGTACCGGCAGATCGCGAAATACTGCGACGAGCGTGGCCTGCACTGGTTCGCCTCGCCGTGGGACGTGCCCTCCGTGGAGTTCCTGGAGGAGATGGACGTCCTCGTCCACAAGGTGGCCTCGGCCAGCGTCGCCGACCACGAGCTGCTGCGGGTCCTGGCCGCCACCGGCAAGCCGATCATCCTGTCCACCGGCATGTCCACGCTGTCGGAGATCGACGCGGCCGTCGAGATCCTCGGCACCGACAAGCTGATCATGATGCACGCGACGTCCACGTACCCGCTGCCGCCGGAAGAGGCGAACCTGCGCACGATCACCACGCTCAAGGAGCGCTACGGCGTGCCCGTCGGTTACTCCGGCCACGAGCGCGGCCTGCAGATCTCCCTGGCCGCGGTCACGCTCGGCGCGGTCACCGTGGAGCGGCACATCACGCTCGACCGCACCATGTGGGGCTCCGACCACGCCGCCTCGCTGGAGCCGGCCGGCCTCGAGCACCTCGTCCGTGACATCCGCATCATCGAGCAGGCCATGGGCGACGGCGTCAAGCGCGTCTTCCCCGGCGAGGAGGCTCCCAAGGCCCGCCTGCGCCGGGTGACCGTCTGACCTCGTCCGCACTCTGGAGAAACCACTCTTGATCACTCTCTCGGTCGTCGTGCCGGTGCTGAACGGCGAGAAGTACATCGCCGACACACTGTCGTCGCTCTGCCGCAACGCCCGGCACGACTTCGAGTTCATCGTCGTCAACGACGGGTCCACGGACGCCACCGCGGACATCGTCGACGACTTCACCCGCGACCTGCCCGGGCTGACCATGCTGCGCAACCCGGCCCCCGTCGGGCTGGCCGACGCCCGCAACACGGGCCTGTCGGCCGCCTCCGGCCGGTACGTCACGTTCATGGACGCCGACGACTGGCTCGCCCCGGGCTACCTGGCACGGCTCGTCGAGGCGATCGACGGGCTCGGCTGCGACTTCGTACGCGCCGACCACGTGCAGGTCGAGGGCCGCAAACGGGTCGTGCACCGCGCCCCCATGGCGCGGAGGGGCGTGGTGCTCGACCCACGGGAGGCGATCCTGCCCGCCGGCGTGCGGACCATGGTCGACTACCCGTACGCGTGGGCCGGGATCTACCGGCGCTCCCTTCGCGACCTGCTGCACTTCCCCGGCTCCCTGCACACCGCCGAGGACCGGCCGTGGATCTGGCGCCTGCACCGGGAGGCCGCCACGTTCGCGGTGGTGTCGCTGGCCGGGGTGTTCTACCGCCGCCTGGTGTCCGGGTCGCTGACCCAGGTCGGCGACGAACGCCAGCTGCACTTCTTCGACGCGTTCGACCTGGTGTTCAAGGATCTCGAGCCGGAGTTCCTGCCCAAGGCGGTGCGGAACTTCTGCGCGCTGCTCGCCCACCACCTGGAGATCGCCGACCGGTTCACCCCGGCGCTGCGCTCCCGCTTCGAGGAGCGCGGCGCCCACATGGTGCGCGCCCTGCCCGCCGAGCTGGTGTCGGAGTCGGTGGCGCGCATGTCCGTCGAACGCGAGACCACGCTGCGGGCCCTGGTGCCCGACCTGCCGCCCAGCCCGCACGTCCGGGTCCGCCGCGACCGGGAGGAGACATAGTGAAGGTCTTCTACGCCTCGACGCTGTTCGGCGCGATGTCGCTGGCCGCCGCCATCGACGACGGCCGCTTCGGCGACGGGCGCCGCGTCCTGATCGTGTCGAACAACGCGGCCATCCCCGAGGTGACGGCGCCGCTCGACAGGTCGCCCGGCTTCGCCGTGCTGCGCTCGCGCTTCGACGCGGTGCACTCGTGGAACGACCTCATCGCGCCGCTGCACCCCTCCGACTGGCGCGCCCGCGTCATCGAGGTGCCGATGATGGAGCGCCTCATCGGCTCCGTCTGGGGCCTGGACGGGGTCGAGGAGCTGGTGCTGGAGTCCATCGCGGTGCCCCCGGCCCGGACCATCGCCGGGCTGGTGCGCGACTGCCCGATCACCGTCTACTCCGACGGCCTGATGAGCTACGGCCCCACCCGCGACCCGCTGCCGGCGGAGATCTACCGCCGCATCGGCCGCCTGTTCCACCTGGACCTCGTGCCGGGCCTGACCCCGCTGCTGCTCAGCGAGTACGACGTCGCACCCTCGATCCTGCCGGACGAGCGGTTCATGTCGGTCGTGCACGAGGTCACCGCCACCGCCCCCGACATGCTGCCCGGGCAGGCGATGATCCTCGGCCAGTACCTGTCGGCCCTGGAGATCGTCACCCCGGAGGAGGAGGCGGCGCTGCACGAGACGATGCTCAAGGCCCTGGCCGCGCGCGGCTACACCGACATCGTCTTCAAGCCGCACCCGGCCGCCGGGCGGCGGCACGCCCAGCTCCTGCGGGCCGCGGCCGAGCCCCTGGGTGTACGGCTGTCGGTGGCCGCCGAGAGCGTGCCCGCCGAGGTGTGCTTCGCGGCACTGCGGCCCGAACTCGTCGTGGGCTGCTTCTCGACCGGGCTGCTGACCGCGCAGCGCTACTTCGGGCTGCAGGTGGCCGCGTACGGCACGGAGATGGTGCTCGACCGGCTGGCGCCGTACGAGAACAGCAACCGGATCCCCGTCACGATCGTGGACGCGCTGCTGCCCCGGCTGTCTCCGGACGGCGGCATCGAGCACCCGACGGCGGTGGACCTGCGCGGGCTCGTCCGGGCGGTGGGCTACTGCATGCAGGCCGAGACGTACCCGGAGCTGCGGCCGGCGAGCATCGAGTTCGACTCCCGCTACTTCAAGCGCAAGCGCCTGGAGACCCTCGGCCTGGTGGCCCGCCCCACGGCGCTCACCCGGCTGCGCCGGAAGATCCGCTCGGCGATCTGACGTCTCTCCCCCGAAAGGCCGCAACCCCGACTCCGGGGTTGCGGCCTTTCTGCGTGAGGTCTCCGGCCACCGCGCTTCCCAGGGGACCGCAACCCCGGGCGACGGGAGGGACCCTCTCCCGCCGTCCGGGGTTGCGGTCCTTTCGGGGGAAAGGAGCGCGAATGGCCGCGCCCCAGGCGGTCCTTCGGGGAAACGGGCGCGCGTGAGCCGCACCTCAAGCGGTCCCTCGGAGGGACGGGCGTGCCGCTCAGGTGGGGCGGTGGGCTCGCCGGGTCGGGAGGGCGGCGGTCAGCCGAGGGCCTTGAGGTAGCGGCGCATGCGGCGCTTGGCCCGGTAGCCGGCCCGCAGCATCGACGGATGCACCTCCACCCGCAGCCTGGCCCGCCGCCGCGCCGCCGCGTGCTCCGGCCCGTCCAGCAGCGATCGGACCGGTACGCGCGGCCCGCCCGCCACCAGCCCGGCCAGCCGCCCGGCCCAGTCGTTGTGCGCCGGCGGGTGGAAGTAGTTGGCCTCGCACCACTCGGGAGAGGCCGCCCGGAAGCCGCCCTTCGCCAGGTCGTCGAGCGTGCCCAGCAGCCCGCTGCCCTCGAACACCAGGTTGATCATCTCGGCGCTGACGCCGAAGTCCTCCAGCACCAGCGACGGCACGCCCAGCGCGATCGCCTCCAGCGCCGCCGTCGAGCTCACCGTGACGAACCCGGCCGCCCGTTCGAGCTGGTCGTGCATCGACCCCGCCGCGAACTCCACCCGCCCCGGCTCGCCCATCTCCCGCCACAGCCGCTGGTAGTGGTGGCGCTCGTTGTGCGTCTGCCGCTCGTCCTCAAGGGCCCGCAGCTTGACCACCACGTCCAGCTCGGGCCGCAGCCGGGCCAGCTCGGCCAGCGCCAGCAGGATCCGCTCGCGGTCCTGGCGCTCCCGCGGCACCTTGGCCTGGGTGGCGAACACGACCCGGTTCCCGCCCCCGGCGACCACGTCGGAGCGCAGGAACGGCAGCCTGGCCAGCCCCACCGCCCCTCCCCCGCCGAGCCGGCCGGCGATCTCCGAGAACTCGGCCACCTCACGCTCGCTGTGCACCACGAACAGGTCGCACCCGCTGCGGAACAACCACGCCTTCTCCGTCGCCGGCACCGAGATGCCCGGCAGCCCGCTCACGAACACCGGCCGCGGCCGCAGGTCGCCGAGCACGTCGGCCACCAGCACGTCCACCACCGGGCCCGTGCAGGCCACCAGCACCACGTCCGGGCGCATGCGCTCGGCCAGCCGCCGCACGGACCGCGCCGACACCACCGGCGGCGGCTCCAGACCGCCCACGGCGGCGGCGATCTGCTCCGGCGACGGCGCGATCGGCGTGCGCACCACCACGAGCTCCGCCGTGTCGCCGGGGGGAAGGTCGCCGAGCAGGCAGGCCGCCCACTTCAGATACGAGTCGGAGTCGGCGACCGCCAACACTTTCAACCGGACACTCCTGTCAGATGCGAGCGAAGGGCGGGGGCCGCCCTGCTGGTCCACCAGTCGTCAGGAACGTCCACGGGCTCCACGGCGACACCGCGCGGGCTGAGCAGCACCCGCAGCGAGGTGATCGCGGTCGAGGGCAGGCTGAGCACGCGCTGGCCCGCGTCCAGGCCGCGCAGCGTCAGCTCGGCCGGCGCGCCCACGTCGTGCACGGTGATGCCGGGGCGCTCCCTGATCAGGGCCACGTCCACGGGGTCCTCGCGGCGGTGCGGGTAGTACGCGAGCGGCTCCTGGGCCGCCAGGTCCGTCAGCCAGCGCAGGTAGTGGTCGCGGTGCACGAGCCCGTTGCGGACGAGCGAGGTGCCGAGGACGACCGTGCGCTCCGCGGGCCCCTCCGCGCTGGGCGGCTGGGCACGCAGCCAGTCGAACTGGTGGCGTACCAGGTTGATCCCGGCCTGCCGTACACCGTCCGCCAGGGCCTCGTCCACGGGCAGGGCGGTGAAGACCGACACGTCGCTCAGGCGCAGCCGCAGCGCGGCCGCCAGGCCCAGCACGGAGCGCAGCTTGGTCGGCTGGGCCCTGGCCCGCAGCAGCGGCCGGTACGGCCCCGCGGCCAGCAGCTCCAGCAGCCGGAGCGTGGCCAGCCCGTCGTCCACGATGACGATGCGTCCGGGACGCGAGGTGAGCCAGCGCACCTGCACCCTGCCGGAGAAGGCGTCACCGACGGCCTGCACGCGCCTGGGCATGCGCTCACGCGGCTCCGCCAGCTCCAGGCCGTCGGGCAGCCCCAGAGACCTCAGCTCCCGACGCGTGGCCTTCAACGGCCTCAGACCGGCGCGCGGCACGACCACCGTCTCGGGGCCGAGCACGCCCGCGTAATGGGCCTCGACGGCGCACAGCATCTGGAGCGGTGACTCCACCCAGGCCGACGCCTGTTCGACCACTCCTGTCCTCCCAGCCGGGTGATGGCCCGTTCACGACCGCTTCAAGCTAGCCCCGCCGCCTTAAGCCACCAGAAACGCGACGTGAACAATGGAGAGTATGAACTCGCTCATGCTCAACACCGACGGCGTGCAGATCCCGCAGCTCGGCTACGGCGTCTGGCAGGTCCCCGCCGACGAGGCCGCGCGGGCCGTCACGACCGCGCTCAAGGCCGGTTACCGGCACGTGGACACCGCCGCCGCGTACGGCAACGAAGAAGGCGTGGGGCAGGCCGTACGCGAAAGTGAGCTGCCGCGCCGGAAGCTGTTCGTGACCACCAAGCTGTGGAACGCCGACCACGGCCGCGCGGAGGCGGCGTTCGACGAGTCCCTGGCCCGCCTCGGCCTCGACTACATCGACCTTTTCCTCATCCACTGGCCGGTGCCGCAGCAGGACAAGTACGTGCAGGCGTGGAAGGCGATCGAGAAGATCTACCGTGACGGGCGCGCCAAGGCCATCGGCACCTCCAACTTCAGCATCGCCCACCTCACCCGCCTCATGAACGAGACCGACCTCGTGCCCTCCATCAACCAGATCGAGCTGCACCCGTACCTCCAGCAGCGCGAGCTGCGCGCCTTCCACGAGGCCAACGGCATCCTCACCGAGGCGTGGAGCCCGCTCGGGCAGGGCCAAGGCCTGCTGAACGACCCCGCGCTGGCCAAGCTGTCGGACAAGTGCGGCAAGACGCCCGCGCAGATCGTGCTCCGCTGGCACCTGCAGCTCGGCCACGTCGCGATCCCCAAGTCGGTCACCCCGGCGCGCATCGCCGAGAACATCGGCGTCTTCGACTTCATCCTCGACGCCGAGGACATGGCGGCCATCGGCGCGATGAACAGGGGTCAGCGGATCGGACCCGACCCCGACACGTTCAACATGACCTGACTCGTCTACGATCGCCCGCGTGCGGGATTTTGCGTGGGGCATAGCGGCGACAGGGAATATCGCGCGGACCGTCGGGGCGGCCATCGCGGCCGAACCGGGCATGCGGGTGGCCGCCGTCGGATCGAGGAACCTGGGGCGGGCGCAGGCACTGGCCGCCACTCTGGGGGCGGAGTCCGCGTACGACTCCTATGAGCGGCTCTGCGCCGACCCGGCCGTGGACGCGATCTACGTGGCGACGCCGCACGCCCAGCACCTGGAGGTGGCCGAGGTCGCCATCGCCGCGGGCAAGGCCGTGCTGTGCGAGAAGCCGCTGGCCGCCACCGTGGACGACGCGGAGAAGATGGTACGCCTGGCGCGCGAGGCGGGCGTGTTCCTGATGGAAGCGATGTGGATGCGGTTCAACCCGCTCGTCCAGAAGATCGCGGCCGACGAGCGCTTCGGCGACCTCCGCTCGGTGCACGCCTCCTTCGGCTTCGCCAAGCCCTACGACCCGGAGCACCGGCTGTGGGCGCCGGAGCTCGGCGGCGGAGCGCTCCTGGACCTGGGGATCTACCCGTTCGGGCTGGCCCAGCTGATCCTCGGCATGCCCTCCGACCTGCGGATCACCGGCACTCTGGCGCCCAACGGCGTCGACGCGGAGGCCGGCGGCGTGCTGCTCTACCCCGGTGGCAGGAAGGCTCTCGTGGAGACTTCGTTGCTCGGGAATTACCCGAACCATGCCAGTGTTGTAGGGACTCAGATGCGGGCGGACCTCCAGGCACCGTTCTGGGCTACGCCGCGGATTCTGCTCTCCGGGCCCTCCATGGAGCCGGAGGAGTACATCCTCGATCCGGCCGACAACGGGTACGCCGGGGAGCTCCGCGAGGTCCGGGCCGCGACGGCCGAAGGCAGGACCGAAAGTTCGATCATGCCGCTCGACGAATCCCTTGCCATGATGGGGCTTCTGGCCGAGGCTCGCAGGCAGGTCGCCTAGCTGGGCCTTTATCGATTTGTAACGCTCTTGCCTTATGCATTACGTTTGAGGCATTCTTGAGGCATACGTCCGGTTTGTCCGGACTTGTCCGACCATCGCAAGACACATCACAGGAACGTCCTGTGACCGCTGAATCCGCCCTCGGGCGGAACCGGGGACCCACGTCCTTTGGGGTGAATCGGCACTTCGGTGCCGTAGGGCAGCTTCCACGTCCGAACCCGTCAGCTAACCCGGTAAGCGGCATGGAAGCAAGGAGTAAACCCCCTCGATGGCCAACATCCGCTTTACCTCCGCTGCGAAGACCAACATCGCCCGCGCCCTTCTCGGCGCCACCATCCTCGGGACCGCGTTCGGCGCCCACATGACCAGCGCCACCGCAGCGGACAAGCAGCCGATCGGCACCGTCGCCGGCACCGCCACCGTCGCCGACCACACCGAGCGCTCGCGCGAGGCCAAGGTCAGCGCCACCGCCGGCGAGGTCCTGGCCCTCGCCAAGTCCCAGGTCGGCATCACCGAGAACGCGGCCGGCGGCGGCACCAAGTTCCAGCGCTGGTACGCCAACTCGCAGCGCGCCGCGGAGACCATCGCCCGTGACGGCGGCAGCCGCGCCGACTACCTGAACGCCGCCTGGTGCGCGATGTTCGTCTCCTGGGTGGGCGATCAGACCGGCGCCCGCTCGCAGATCGGCTGGGACGCCTGGACCGTCGCCCACGCCAAGTGGTTCCAGGCCAACCACCGCTTCGGCACCGAGGCCAAGCCCGGCGCCATCGTGTACTTCTCGTGGAGCGGCAGCAAGAACCTCAACGACATCAAGCACGTCGGGTTCGTCGAGAAGGACAACGGCGACGGCACCATCTCGACCGTCGAGGGCAACACCGGCAACGGCAAGGTCGAGGAGCGCGTCCGTCCCAAGTCCCAGGTCGTCGGCTACGGCTACCCCCAGTACCGTTCCTGACCGGACCGTCCCCCTCCAGGCTGGACTTCCCCCAGGCGCCTACTGACCGGACTCCCCCAGGCAGCTCCTGGCCGGCCTTCCCCCAGCGCCGAACGAGCGCGCGTCCCGCAACGGGACGCGCGCTCGTCGCGTTTCGCCCCCGGCGAGTGCGGCGGCGTGCCGAGCGGAACCCGGCGATCGGTGCCGTTCGGCCGTCGCGTTTCACCCCCGCGAGTGCGGCGGCCCGTCACCGGGGAAGACCCGAGGCGAACCGCCCGCGACCTCGCCAAGGAGCCGCCCACCATGCCAGCCGCACGCAGACGCCCCGGAAGGCTGGTGCGGAGTGGGCTGCGACGGGTCGCCGACGAGCTCTTCCCGCGCGGCGCCAACCCGCACGGCGTCCTGCCCGCCCTGCTGATCCTCCTCGCCTTCGTCACCGGCCTCGTCGACGCCGTCAGCTTCCTCGGCCTGGGCCGCGTCTTCGTCGCCAACATGACCGGCAACATCGTCTTCCTCAGCTTCGCCCTGGCCGGGGAGGCCCAGATGTCCAGATGGGCCTCCCCGGCGGCCCTCGTCGCCTTCGGAGCCGGCGCCTGGAGCGCGGGCCGGGTGATCAGGCGGACCGCAAACCCGCGACGGGCGTTCGCCGCCGCCACCGCCGTACACGCGCTCCTCGTCGCCGCCGCCCTCGCCGTCGCCCTCACGGCCGGACACCGCACAACCTGGCCCCAGGCGGCCCTCATCGTGCTGCTCGCCTGCGGCATGGGCCTGCAGAACGCGTCCGTACGGGCGCTCGGCGTACCCGACCTGGTCACCAACGTCCTCACCACGACCCTCACGAGCCTGGCCGCCGACACGCCGGGCCGGGCCGCCCTGCGTCGATCCGCCTCCATTGCCGCGATGTTCCTCGGCGCCCTGACCGGCGCCCTCCTCCACCTCACGACCGGCCCCGCACCCGCCCTGGCGGCCGCCCTGGCCCTGCTCACCACCGTCGCCCTCGTCGCCCGCAGTGGTCTCAGCCGAGAAAGAACTCCGCCAGCGCCCGGGTGACCCCGGCCGAATCGTTCTCCATCGGGATGTGCCCCGCCCCGGGAACACGCACCAGCGTCGTGTTCGGCACCTCGGCGGCGAAGCGCTCGGCGTACCGGACCTCCTGGAACGTGTCGTCCTCCCCCCACACCAGCAGCTTCGGCGTCCCATCGGCCTTGAGTGCGGGCACCAGGTCCAGCGTGTAACGGCTGTCGGCCGCACCCGCCAGCGCCATCCACGACCGGCCCACCCGCGGGTCGTTCCACGGATCAAGGTAATCGGCCAGCTCCGCCTCGGTGGCCGGCCGGGCGAGCGCGGTGGTGACCGCCTTGCGGCGGGCGGCCAGCAGTTCCTCCACGGTCGTGGCCGCCACCACGGCCGGATCCCGGTAACGGGCCACGCCGGGCACCGGCCAGGAGTCGTATGTGACCGAGTTGACCAGCGCCAGCCGCCGCACCTCTGGCCTCCCCTCCACCAGCAGGTGCTGGGCGACCGCACCGCCGATGTCGTGCCCCGCCACCGAGAGCCGCTCCCCCGCGCCGACCGCGGCCGCGAACCGTGCCACCCACGCCGCCAGCGCCGGAACCGCCGCCGTCTCCGCCGTCAACTCCCCGCCGGAACGCCCCAGCCCCGGCAGATCCACCGCCACAGGACGCAGCCCCGCCGCCGCCAGCCCGTCGATCACCGACGCCCAGACCCGGCTCCAGTACGTGCCGTGCAACAGCAACACCACCGGGCCCCGCTCGCCCGCCGTCAGATAACTGGCCACGCGGCCGTCGACTTCGATCGTCATTCGCTCGAACATGGGCATAACCATCATGTTCTGGAAGTGTCCCGGTCAAATACCAATTAAGGTATGCCGGTATGACATTGGCGCAGCTTAGGGCCCTGGTCGCGGTCGCCGAACACGGCGGCTTCACCGCCGCCGCCGAGCACACCGGCATGTCCCAGCCCGCAGTCAGCCGCGCCATCGCCGCCCTCGAACGCGAGCTCGGCGCCGCCCTGTTCGTCCGCCACCGCGACGGCATCGCCCTCACCGAGGCCGGCCGGCGAGCCCTCGCCCGCGCCCGCGAGACCCTGCGCCACTTCGACCTCATCCGCGCCGACGTGGCCGCCGCCGGCGGCCAGATCACCGGCGAACTCCGCCTGGCCAGTCTCCCCAGCGCCACCGGCACGCTCGTCGCCAAGCTGCTGCGCGCGTTCACCGACCGCTACCCGCAGGTCCGCGTACGCCTCTTCGAGGGCATGGACGACGACATCCGCGAATGGCTGCACCGCGGCGCCGCCGAGGTCGGCGTCGTCACCCTGCCCGCGCCCGGCCTGCACACCGTCCACCTGAGCACCCACGACATGGTCGCCGTGCTGCCCGCCGACCACCCCCTGGCCGCCCGCCCGGCCGTCACTCTCGCCGATCTGGAGGACAGGCCGTTCATCCTGACCACCGCCGGCTGCCGTCCCCTCATCATGGGCGCTGCGCTGACGGCCCAGGTACGGCTCGACGTCGCCTTCGAGGCCAGCGGGCCCGCCGCCATCCTGGAGATGGTGGCCGCGGGGCTGGGCGTCAGCATCGTCCCGACCCTCGGCCTCCCCGCCGACCTGGGCACCGTCGCCACCCGGCCCCTGGAGCCGAAGATGACCCGTTCGCTGGCCCTGGCCGTTCCGTCGGCGGACGACTGCGCCCCGACCGCACGCGCTTTTCTCGACCAGCTCGGCGCCTTTACATTGTAGATCAGCGTGTACGTCGTCTACTTCTGATACGTTGTACACAATTCGTCGAGAGGAGGGTGATCCATGGCTGCCCCGCGCAAGCCCGATGACAGGCCTCCGCTGTGGGCCCGCCTCGAGCGCCCGGCGCCCGCCCCCCGCCAGACCCTGTCCCCGCACCGCATCGCCACCGCCGCCGTGGGCGTCGCGGACGCGGAGGGCCTCGACGCCATCACCATGCGGCGGCTGGCCACCGAGCTGGGCGTCGCCCCGATGGCCGCGTACCGGTACGTGTCGGGCAAGGACGAGCTGCTGGAGCTGATGGCCGACCACGCCTACGGCGAGCTGGAGCTGCCCGGCGAGACGGCGGGATGGCGGGAGACGCTGCGGGAGATCGCCGTCAGGACGCGCGAGCTGATGCTGAAGCACCTCTGGCTCGCCCAGCTCCCGCCGAGCGCGATGCTCGCCGTCACCCCCAACCGCCTGGCGGTGGCGGAACGCTCGCTGCGCGCCGTCGACGGCCTGGACCTGGACGCCGACACCAAGATGGCCGTCGTCAACACCGTCGGCTCCTACACGCAGGGAGTCACCGGCGCCGAGATCGCGATGCGCCGGCTCATGGCGGGTCAGGGCTGGTCCAGCGAGCAGCAGGTCTACCTCAGCATGGCCCCGCAGCTCACGTACCTCCTCGACACCGGCCGCTACCCCGGCTTCCGGCAGTACATCTACGAGGGCAGGCATAAGGACCGGCCGGGCTGGCAGTTCGAGACCGGGCTCGAGTACGTTCTGGACGGCATCGCGGCCCGGCTGTTCGCGCATTGAATCTCTCGCGTACGTGTCGATCCCGCCTGTCGCCGTTCGACGCGTTCGACGAGAGCTCGAACCGGACGAAAGAGAGACACCCATGAAATTCATGATCGTCGGCAAGGCCAACGCGGAGACCGAGGCCGGGGCGCTGCCCAGCCAGGAGGTCGTGGACAACATGCACGCCTACAACGAGGCGCTGACCAAGGCGGGCGTGCTGCTGGCGGCCGAAGGGCTCTACCCGAGCTCGCAGGGGGCCCAGATCGCGTACAGCGGCGGCAAGGCGACCGTGATCGACGGCCCCTTCGCCGAGACCAAGGAGCTCATCGCCGGCTTCTGGCTGATCCAGGTCAAGTCCCGGGAAGAGGCGATCGAATGGGCGATGCGCGTGCCGGTGCCGCCGGGGCACGACGGGATCGGGCTGGACGTGTGGCGGGTGTTCGACGCTTCGGACGTACCGGACGATTCGCTGCCCGCGGACGAGCGGGAACACGAACAAGCACTACGCGACCGCCTCGGCGCCCACACGCCCAACCCCTGACCCACCCGCACGCGCCCGCCCCGGCACTGTCAGGCACGCGCTCAGGAGACGGGACGCGGGTTGCCAGCGGCGCCTTCGTGCTGCTCTCATGGGCCGGTGACGGCTTCCGACACCGACGACCAGGCCACCTCCCGCCGTGGAACGGAGACCCATCGGGCCATCGAGGCGGTGTGGCGGATCGAGGCGGCCCGGCTCATCGCCGGGCTCGCCGGGCTGGTGCGCGACGTCGGCCTGGCCGAGGAGCTGGCCCAGGACGCGCTGGTCGCCGCCCTGGAGCAGTGGCCGGAGACCGGCGTGCCCCGCAACCCCGGCGCCTGGCTGATGACGGTGTCGAAGCGCCGCGCCATCGACCTGATCCGCAGGAACGAACGCCTCGAACGTAACCTGATCGAGCTCGGCCACCGGCTCGACACGGACGAGGACCTGCCCGAGGTGGACGAGATCGAGGACGACCTCCTGCGGCTGGTGTTCACGGCGTGCCACCCGGCGCTCTCCGTGGAGGCCCGGGTGGCCCTCACGCTCCGCGTGCTCGGCGGCCTGACCACCGACGAGATCGCCCGGGCGTTCCTGGTCCCGGGGTCCACGGTGGCGCAGCGGATCGTCCGCGCCAAACGGACCCTGGCCGACAAGGAGATCCCCTTCGAGGTCCCCCAAGCGACCGAGCTGTCGGCGCGCCTGGAATCGGTCCTGGAGGTCATCTATCTGATCTTCAACGAGGGCTATTCGGCGACGGCCGGCGACGACTGGATGCGTCCCGCCCTGTGCGAGGACGCGCTCCGGCTGGGCCGGGTCCTGGCCGGCCTGATGCCCAAGGAGCCGGAGGTGCACGGCCTGGTCGCCCTCATGGAGATCCAGGCCTCCAGATCGGCGGCCCGGGTGAGCCCGTCCGGCGAGCCCATCCTCCTCCTCGACCAGAACCGCGCCCGCTGGGACCGGCTCCTCATCCACCGCGGCCTCACCGCCCTGGACCAGGCCGAGAAGCTCGGGGACGGCACGCTCGGCCCTTACACCCTCCAGGCCGCCATCGCCGCCTGCCACGCGCGAGCCCTCAACCCGGAGGACACCGACTGGGTACGCATCGCGAGCCTGTACGAGGCGCTGGCCAAGCTGTCCCGCTCCCCCATCGTCGAGCTCAACCGGGCCGTCGCCCTCTCCATGGCCTACGGCCCGGCGGTCGGCCTCCAACTCCTCGACCAGATCGCCGACGAGCCGTCCCTCAAGGGCTATCACCTGCTGCCGAGCGTACGAGGAGACCTGCTCTTCAAGCTGGGCCGGAAGGAGGAGGCCCGGACCGAGTTCGAAAGGGCGGCGGACATGACCCGCAACGCCCGCGAACGCACCCTCCTCCGGGAACGCGCCACCGCCTGCCGCGCATAGGGCGGGCGACCCACAGGGTGGGGGGTCGAAGGGGGGCGTGAGCCTCCTGGGAGGCGCTGTCTGGAGCTCCGTCGCGCGCAGCGCCCTCATTGCGGAAGGCCGTGCTGTTCGCCCCGAACCACGGGTGCGGCCCCGGGCTTCCGACTGGGGTTCTCACTGGTGGTGTGACCGGGAGAAAGCGTGGTGGGTGCGGGTGACATGCCCTTGATGCGACACAAAAGATGCCTCTTGAGGTGGGAGCGCTCCCAAGCAGCCTTTTGCGAGGTATAACGCGAAAAATCCGGTTCTAGAGTGACAAACCGCCTCATTGGTAACGGTTGCGTTTCGGTGGATTGACGTGCAGACCACGTAAGTGCACCCTTTGTGGGAGCGCTCCCAAAGATCCCACCGCGGCGGAGCGCGAGCCGCGGTGCACTCCCCCAACATTCACCCGAGAAGGGGTCCACCCATGATGATCAGCAAGCGTCGCGGCGGTCTCGCCGCGGCCTCTGCCCTGGCCGTGGCGGCGCTGACCGTCGCGTCCTGCAGCTCCGGCGGCGGCACCGCCACGGGGTCCAGCAGCGCTCCCGCCTCCTCCGCGGCGGCTGAGCCGGTCACCATCCGCGTTCAGACCTTTGGCGGCGGCACCAACTTCGGCTACAAGAACGCCATCACGAAGTGGAACGCCGAGCACAAGGACATCCAGATCAAGGAAGAGCACCTGACCGACCAGTTCGAGCAGCAGTACTGGCCGCAGATGATCCAGTGGTTGCAGGCCGGCAACGGCGCCGGCGACGTGGTCGGCATCGACGAGGGCGGCATGGGCCTGGCCAAGGCGCACCCCGAATGGTGGGCCGACCTCAAGGAGTACGGCCTGGAGTCCCGCAAGGCGGACTTCCCGGCGTGGAAGTGGGAGAACGGCGTCACGGCCGACGGCAAGCTGTTCGGCCTGGGCACCGACATCGGCGGCATGAGCCTCTGCTACCGCACGGACCTGTTCAAGAAGGCCGGGCTGCCGACCGAGCGTGACAAGGTCAGCGCGCTCTGGCCGACGTGGGACGAGTTCATGAACGTCGCCAAGACGTTCCAGTCGAAGGTCAAGGGCACCAAGTTCGCCGACGGCACGAACACGCTCTACCAGGTCGTCCTCTACCAGGAGGCGGCCAAGAACGGCAACGTGACGTACTTCGACAAGGACAACAACCTCATCGTCGACAAGAACCCGGCGGTGAAGGCGGGCTTCGACTTCGCCACGAAGATGAGCCAGCAGGGCCTGACCGCCAAGCTGCGCAACTTCACCGACGAGTGGGCGGCGGGCACCCAGAAGGGCGCGTTCGCCACGGTCGGCTGCCCGTCCTGGATGCTCGGCGTGGTCAGCGGCAACGCCGGCGACGGCGGCAAGGGCAAGTGGGACGTGGCCGGCGTGCCGGGCGGCGGCGGCAACTGGGGCGGCTCCTGGCTGGCCGTGCCCAAGCAGTCGAAGCACCCGAAGGAAGCCGCGATGGTCGCCGACTTCCTGACCAACGCGCAGACCGAGGCGAGCATCTTCACGGACTTCGGCAACATGCCGAGCAACACGAAGGCCCAGCAGGACCCGGCCGTGCAGGGGGCGAAGAACGAGTTCTTCAACGACGCCCCCATCGGTGAGATCTTCGCCAAGTCCGCGTCGAGCCTGCAGCCGGTCTTCCTCGGCGTGAAGCACGCCCAGGTCAAGAACGCCATCGAGTCCGTCATCCAGGGCATGGACGACGGCTCCGTCCCGTACGACAAGGCCTGGCAGCAGCTGGTCGACGACGCGGTGAAGGCCGCGGGCTAGTCTCCCCGCCCGGCCCGCGAGCAGCGGGCCGGGCGTGTTGCCGACGACAAGCTGCCGAAAGGTTCCGTTATGAGCCTCGACACCCTTCCGCGGGCGGCGCGGAACAACCATCGCCGCGCCCGTCCGCCCGGCCACCGCTGGCGTTCACGATTCGACGTCAAAGCGATGCCGTACGCCCTGGTGTCCCCTTATTTCCTACTGTTCGCCGCCTTCGGGCTGTTCCCGTTGGCCTTCACCCTGTACTACTCGCTCTACGACTACGACCTGGCCGGGACCGTGGAGTGGACCGGGCTGGGCAACTACACCGCCCTGCTCGCGGACGAGGACTTCTGGAACGCCGTGGTCAACACGGTGGGCATGTTCATCCTCGCCACCGTCCCCCAGATGATCCTCGCGCTGCTCCTGGCCAACGCGCTGAACAAGCGCCTGAAGCTCCGCCTGGCCATCCGCATGAGCGTGCTGCTGCCGCTGGTCACGTCGGTGGTCGCGGTCGCGGTGGTGTTCACGCAGCTGTACGCCCGCGACTGGGGCCTGGTCAACTGGATCCTGAGCGGGTTCGGCGTGGACAAGACGAACTGGCGGGCCGAGCGCCTCCCGTCGTGGATCGCGATCGCCACCATGGTCGACTGGCGCTGGACCGGCTACAACGCGATCATCTTCCTGGCCGGCATGCAGACGATCCCCCGCGACCTGTACGAGGCCGCCGCGATCGACGGCGCGTCGCGGCGCAGGCAGTTCTGGCAGATCACGCTGCCGATGCTGCGCCCGACGATGATCTTCGTGGTGCTCAACTCCACGATCGGCGGCCTGACGCTGTTCTCCGAGCCGACCACGTTCTACAACGGCAACGTCGACGGCGGCTCGCAGGGACAGTTCCAGACGGTGGCCATGTTCATCGTCAAGCAGGGCTTCCGCGAGTTCGACTACGGCTACGCCGCGGCGGCCGCCTGGCTGCTGTTCCTGCTCATCCTCATAGGAGCGGCGATCAACTTCCTGTTCGTGCGCAGGATCGGGGGCACCCGATGAACAACTTCTCCCCGACCCTCGCCACCCGGCTCATGCTGGCCCTGGCCGTCCTGCTGTCGGCGTTCCCTCTGTACTGGATGCTCGTCATCGCCTCCCGTACGAACGCCGACGCCGTCGCGATGCCGCCGCCGTTCCTGCCGGGCGGGAACCTGGGCGAGAACATCGTCGCGGTGCTCAACAACGAGGACGCCAAGTTCCTGCTGGGCCTGACGAACTCGTTCATCGTGTCGAGCATCGTCACCGTCTCCGTGGTGATCATCTCCACGCTGGCCGGCTTCGCCTTCGCGAACCTGAGCTTCAAGGGCAGGAACCTGCTGCTGGTGCTCGTGCTGCTGACGATGGCGGTGCCGTTGCAGCAGATGGGCGTGGTGCCCCTCTACCGGCTCATGGTGAGCCTGGAGTGGACCGGCACGCTCAAGGCGGTCATCCTCCCGTACCTGCTCAACGGGTTCGGCGTGTTCCTGATGACGCAGTACACTCGCCAGGCCGTGCCGATGGAGCTGGTCGAGGCCGCCCGGGTGGACGGCGCCGCCACGCTGCGGATCTGGTGGAACGTCGTCCTGCCCGCCGTACGTCCGGGCATGGCGGTGCTCGGCATCAACACGTTCATGCTCATGTGGAACGACTTCATGTGGCCGCTGATCGTGCTGACCCCGGACAACCCGACCGTGCAGATCGCGATCACCTCGCTCAACGCCAGGTTCTCCACGAACTACACGTTGATCTTCGCGGGAACGGCGTTGTCCATCATTCCGCTCATCGCAGTATTCGTCGCATTCGGCCGCCAGATCGTCGGCGGTCTCATGGAAGGTGCGGTCAAGGCGTGACGACACAAGAGGAACAGACGCGTGCCGGGCTGCGCTTCCCTGCGGGCTTCACGTGGGGCGCGGCGACCTCGGCGTACCAGATCGAGGGCGCGGTCGACGAGGACGGGCGCGGCGTCTCCATCTGGGACACCTTCACCAAGACGCCGGGCCGGATTCTCAACGGCCACAACGCGGACGTGGCCATCGACCACTACCACCGGTACCGGGAAGACGTCCGGATCATGGCGGAGCTGGGCCTGTCGGCCTACCGCTTCTCGGTCTCCTGGCCCCGCATCCAGCCCACCGGCTCCGGCCAGACCAACCAGAAGGGTCTGGACTTCTACAAGCGGCTCGCCGACGAGCTCCGCCGGCACTCCATCGACCCCTGGCTCACCCTCTACCACTGGGACCTGCCCCAGGAGCTGGAGGACAAGGGCGGCTGGCCCAACCGCGACACGGCCTACCGCTTCGCCGACTACGCCGCGGCCGTGCACGAGGCGCTGAAGGACCACATCCACACCTTCAGCACCGTCAACGAGCCGTGGTGCGCCGCGTTCCTCGGCTACGCCTCGGGGGAGCACGCCCCCGGCAGGCGGGAGCCGCAGAACGCGATCAGGGGCGCGCACCACCTCAACCTGGCGCACGGGCTGGCCGTGCAGGCGATGGACGCCCGGCGCGTCGGCGGCTGCGTGAACCTGTACGCGGTCACCCCCGCGACCGACAGCGCGGAGGACCTGGAGGCCGCCCGGCGCATCGACGGGCTGCAGAACAGGTTCTTCCTGGACGCGCTGCTCACCGGCCGCTACCCGGAGGACGTGCTGGCCGACCTGCCGCTCGAGATCGACTTCATCGAGCCCGGCGACATGAAGACCATCAACGCACCCATCGACCTGCTGCTCGTCAACTACTACAGCCGCTTCACGGTCTCGGGAGCACCAGGCGGCAGGCAGTCGGCGGCGGCGGCCCCCACGGACTCGGCCTCGCCGTGGGTGGGCAGCGAGCACGTGTCGTTCGTCAGCGCCGGCTACCCGGTCACCGCGATGGGCTGGGAGATCGACGAGAGCGGCCTGGTGGAGGTGCTCACGAGGATCGCGCGGGAGTACCCGCCGATCCCCATGGTGGTCTCCGAGAACGGCGCCGCCTTCGAGGACGTGATCGAGGACGGCCGGATCCACGACCGGGAGCGGCAGGCGTACGTGGAGGCGCACCTCGGCGCCTGCAAGTCGGCCATCGAGGCCGGCGTGCCCCTGGAGGGCTATTTCGCCTGGTCACTGATGGACAACTTCGAGTGGGCCTGGGGCTACGGCAAGCGGTTCGGCCTGGTGCGCGTGGACTTCGAGACGCAGGAACGGCTGATCAAGGACAGCGCGCTCTGGTACTCGGAGATCATCCGGCAGAATAGGCGCCATGAACCGACCGACTCTTGAGGCAGTCGCGGCTCGGGCCGGGGTGGGCCGGGGCACGGTGTCTAGAGTCATCAACGGCTCGCCGAACGTCAGCGCCAAGGCCCGCGAGGCCGTGGAGCTGGCCATCCGCGAGCTGGGCTACGTGCCCAACCGTGCGGCGCGCGCCCTGGTGACGCGCCGCACCGACGCGGTGGCCCTGGTGGTGTCCGAGTCGCAGCTGCGGGTGTTCGACGACCCGTTCTTCGCGGGCACCATCCGCGGCATCGGCTCGGCGCTGTCGGAGACCGGGCTGCAGCTCATCCTGGCGATGGCCCGCACCACCGAGGAGTACGACCGGCTGGAGCACTACCTGACCGGGCAGCACGTCGACGGCGTGCTGCTCCTGTCGCTGCACGGCGCCGACCCGCTGCCGGGGCGGCTCGAGGAGATGGGCGTGCCGACCGTGCTCGGCGGCCGGCCCGTCGGGCTCGACCCCTACAGCTACGTCGACATGGACAACCGGGCGGGGGCCCGGCAGGCGGTCAAACACCTGCTGGGCCTCGGCCGCACGCGCATCGCCACCATCGCCGGTCACCAGGACATGGGCGTGGGCGTCGACCGTCTGGCCGGCTATCGCGACGCGCTGTTGCCCGCCGGGCTGCCGGAGCTGGTGGTGTACGGCGACTTCTCGGAGGAGAGCGGCTCGGCGGCGATGACCCAGCTGCTGGCGAGCCATCCCGATCTCGACGCGGTCTTCGCCGCGTCCGACCCGATGGCCCTGGGCGCGATGCGCGTGCTCAAGGCGGCGGGGCGGGCGATCCCGGAGGACGTGGCGGTGATCGGGTTCGACGACTCCAAGGCCGCGCTGCACGCCGACCCGCCGCTGACCACCGTCCACCAGCCGACCGAGCAGATGGGCCGGCAGATGGCGCAGCTGCTGGTGGCCCGGATCAACGGCGAGGAGCTGCGCCAGCCGGTCGTGATCCTCGACACCCACCTGGTACGCCGGCAGTCAGCGTGAAAGGCTCCCGTGGACAGTAGAACCAAGCGCCGCTTATCCGACGCCGAGCTCGACGCCCTGCTCCGCCGCGCGCTGGGCACGGGTGTCGTGGCCGTCACCGAGCTCACCGACGGCTACGCCAACGCCGTCTGGCGGCTCAAGCTGGACGACGGACGCGAGGTGGTGCTCAAGCTGTCCCCGCCGCCCGACCTCGACCAGCTCAGCTACGAGCGCAACCTGCTGCGCATGGAGGCCGCCGCGTACGAGCTGGCGGCGCAGGCGGGCGTGCCGGTGGCGACGCTGCTGCGCGCCGAGTTCGACGACCCGGTGCTGGGCGGCGACTACCTGCTGCTCGACGCGCTCGACGGGGTCTCGTGGAACGACGTCAAGCCGGAGGGCGAGGAGGCGCTGCGCCGGGAGCTGGGCCGCCACCTGGCCAGGTTCAACGCGGTGAGCGGCGAGGTCTTCGGCTACCCGCATGCCGGGATCGTCGGCGCCACCTGGCGGCAGGCGTTCCTGGCGATGGTGGGGGCGCTGGTCGGCGACACCGAGCGCTATCCGACACCGCTGCCGCGCTCCCCCGGGGAGATCATGGCGCTGATCGAGGCCGCGTCGCCGGTGCTGGACGAGGTGACGACGCCGCGGCTGGTGCACTTCGACGTCTGGCCGGGCAACGTCTTCCTCGACGTCAGCGGCCCGCCCCGGATCCAGGCCATCATCGACCACGAACGGGCCTTCTGGGGCGACCCGCTCGCCGAGTTCGTCACGCCGACGATCTTCGGCGAGCTGGCGGAGGACGACCCGCTGCTGGCGGGCTACCGCGAGGTGACGCCGCTGGAGCTCACCCCGGCGGCGCGCACCCGCATCGACCTCTACCGCGCCTACCTCTACCTGATCCTGCTGGTGGAGAACGGACCCCGGCAGTATCCGGAGGAGGAGTACGCCAGGCTCCGCGAGGCCTCGTTCGGCTCACTTACCGCGGTGCTCGACCGCCTCGTAGGCGCCTCCCCTGGCGGCCGCGGCTAGCCGGATGCACGCTCTCGCGCCCTTGTTGGGCACGCCGAGGTCGACGGGTTTGTCACCCGTGCACAGCAGCGCGCCGCTGATCGTGCTGCCCGACAGGATCGGCGCGGTGTTGCCGGTCAGCAGGACGGCGCCGCGCAGGTCGGCGCCCACGATGGTCAGCGCCTTGGCGCCGCTGACGTTGAGCGCGCCGGTGAGGGAGGCCTTGAGCAGGTGTACGGCGGCGGGCTGCGCCGCGGTCAGCGTGCCGGCGATCCGGCCGCCCTTGACCACGAGCGAGGCTCCGGGCTTCACCGTGATGGGCCCGCTGATCTGGGCGCCGTCCAGGCAGGTGACGCCGTCGGCGGCGACGAGGGCGCCCTGGTAGACGCCGGTGACCGTGCGGGTGCAGGCGGGCGGCGGGGCGATCGTGGTGACGGTGAAGCTCTTCGGCGTGCCCTGGTTGCCCGCGGCGTCGATCGAGCGGTACTCGATCGTGTGCCGGCCGCGCGGCAGCTTCCCGTACACGAGGGAGTCGATGACCGTGCCCTCCTCGCTGAACGTCCACGGCAGCTCCGAGGAGGTGGGCCAGCCGAAGTAGTTGAACCAGCCGTCCCCGTCCACCCTGGACTCCGAGACCACGTAGCCGCCGCGGTCGTCCTCGCCCGCCAGCCGCATGGAGAAGGGGCCGTTGTAGACGTAGGCGTCGCCGACCGCGGCGAGCGGCTCGGACAGCTCGTAGCGGGTGGCGGGCCGGCTCGCGTCGATCTGCCAGTTGAGGGTCTGGCCGCCGAGGGCGGCGGTGAGGGCGTGCGTGCCCGGTTGCAGGTTCAGCCTGCCCAGGTCGAGGTCGGTGCCGGTGCCCGCCGGGCGGCCGTCCACGGTCCACGTCACCTCGGGCACGGTCGCGGCCGGATGGGTGGTCTCCACGTACACGACGTCGGCGCGGCCCAGCGGCCGGTCGGTAGGGGTGGAGGAGACGAACGCGGGCTCGGCGCCGTCCGGCGGGGTGGTCAGCGACGTGTCCACCGTCCAGGTGCGGGACTTGGTGATGGCCGCCCTGATCGCCGGGTCCCTGACGAACTCGGTCGGGTCCGAGACGGTGGCCGTGACGGTGTGCGTGCCCGGGGCGAGGCCGAGGGTGCGCAGGTCGAGGGCGTCCTCGTGGCTCGCGAGGTCCTTGCCGTCCACGTTCCAGGTGGTCGTCAGCGAGTGGCCGACGGGGCGCATCGGCTCGACCCACAGCACCCGGTCGGCGCCGACGGGCTGCTGGTTGGGCGTGGCGTCCTGGATGACCATGGTCTTGGCGGTGATGCGCTGGACCATGACCTCGCGGCTGACCTGGTCGTAGGCGTAGCCGAGGGTCTTCATCATCGAGTGCCGGCTGGGCCGCCAGACGCCGGTCGTGTAGTACAGGCCGCCCTCGTAGCGGCCGATGGGGCCGCCCGACTCGCTGGGCTCGCCCAGCCAGCGCCACCACTTCTTCTGCTGGTCCTTCAGCTGCTGCTCGGTCAGCAGGGTGTGGTGGGGGCTGGACGGCTCGGCTCCGGGGTAGGCGCCGCCGGGGACGCCGCGCTGGTAGTAGTCGTACTCGTCCTGGAGGCCGCCCAGGGAGTGGCCCAGCTCGTGCGGGCTGATCAGGGCGGACATACTGTTGCTGCCCGAAGCGGTGGCGTACGAGCCGCCGGCGCCGCCGTACGTGCCGCTGTTGCCGAGCGCGAGGATCTGCCGGTTGCCGGAGGAGGTGCCGGTGACCAGGTCGGCGTAGCGGGTGGCGGCGGTGTTGTCCATGGTGATCAGGCGCTGGACGCTGCCGGGGTTGCAGCGGCCCCAGAAGCCCATGCCGAGCGGGGTGACCTTCTTCGGCGAGTCCAGCCCGGGGTCGCAGCTGATGCCCGACTCGCCGGAGACGATGTCCACGCGGTAGATGTTGATGTAGTTGCGATACGTCTTGAACGGCTCAATCGACCACATCACGTTGAGGTGCCGGTCCACGTCGGCCCGGAATTTGGCCTGTTCCGGCTCGGTGTAGCCGTCCCCCATGATGATCAGGTTGAATCGCCTGGCCGGGGAGCCCGTGACCTGGACGGGCACCACGGTGGCCGCGCCCGCCGCGGCGGCCGCCGCGGGCACGGGTAACACGGGTAACAGTGCGGCGGCCAGCGCCAGGGCCGCGAAGATACGCATGCCCTGCACTATCTACGATCAAACGCGCGTGACCAAGTCCCTAACTGCGTGTCAGGCCTCAGGGAGCTCGGCCAGCAGGATCGGCTGGGTCGTGGGCCTGCCGGAACCGGCCGCCGGCTCGACCGTGAGCGCCACGCGGTCGTCCCCCCGCTCCGGCGTGATCAGCAGCGGTGCGGTCAGGCCGCTCTCGGCCCGGTCGAGCATCCCGGCGGGGCGGGGGCCGTCCGGGCCCATCAGCCACAATTCGTATCCCTTGGAGCCGGGCAGTTCGGCCAGGCCGGACGAGGCGAACACCATGCGTCCCCTGGCGCGGGAGATCACGACCGTGCCGGTGCCGCCGGAGGTGGCGGGCTGACGTACCGTCTCGGCGTCGGGCGCGGCCAGCACGGCGATCACCTCGTCGTTCCTGGCGGTCAGGTCGCTCAGGTCGCGGCGGGCGTCCACGGCGACGGCGCCGAGCGCGACCGCGGCCGCCGCGGCCACGGCCGCCAGGCCCGCCGTTACCCTGGCCCGGCGGCGCCTGAGGAGCACGACGCGGCCGCCCTCGTGAGCCGCCGGGAGCTCCGGCGCGGTCCTGAACGGGGGGTACTGCTCGGGCTCGGGCGGGATCCTGAGCGTCGGCGAGTCCTCCGGCGCGGACGGGGGCGCGGACGGGGGCGCGGATGAGGGTACGTGCGGGGCCACAGGCGGGGCTGCGGGCGTGCGTGACGCCGGGGGCCGCCAGATGGTCGGGCTGTCGTCGGGCACCGCTCCTGACCCCCGCTCCGGCCGTTCCTCGGGCCGCCGCAGCTCGTGGGCGGCAGCGAGCAGGCGCTGCCGGAGCGTGGCGGGCGGCGGCTCGGCCACCGCCTCGGCGAGCCTGGCCGCCGTCTCCCGCAGCCGCCGGACCTCCATCCAGCAGGCCGAGCACGCCAGCAGGTGCTCCTCGTACAGCACCCACTCGGCGTACGGCAGTGCGTGCACGGCGTAGGCGCCCGAGAGGGTGTGGAGGTCGTCCGTCATCATCCACTCCCTTTGTGAGAGGCGGCTCACGCATGTACTTCGGCGGCTCGGGCATGTCGGATGGCTGCGGGGCTTGCTCTTTTCTCATGGCGTGAGACAATCTCATCGGGTGATGAATTATGAGCTGTGTAATAGCGGGGGGCGGACCGGCCGGCGCGATGCTGGCGCTGCTCCTGGCCAGGGCAGGCGTCGAGGTCACGCTGCTGGAGAAGCACGGCGACTTCCTGCGTGACTTCCGGGGCGACACGATCCATCCGTCCACACTGCAGGTCCTCGACGAGCTGGGGCTGGCCGAGGAGTTCCTGAAGATCCCCCATCGCAAGGCGTACGGGATCAGCATGGTGACCGACCGCGGCGACGCCAGGCTGGCGAGCCTGCGCGGGCTGCCCGGCAAGTACGACTACATCGCGTTCGTACCGCAATGGGATTTCCTCAACCTCATCACGTCGGCCGCCGCCCGGTATCCGAGTTTCCGGCTGCTGATGAACGCGGAGGCGTACGACCTGATCCGCGACGGCCAGACCGTGCGCGGGCTGCGCTATCGGGACGAGTCGGGCGAGCACGAGATCAGGGCCGACCTCACCGTCGCCGCCGACGGGCGGCACTCGACCCTGCGCGAGCGCGCCGGGCTCGTGCCGGAGGAGCTCGGCGCGCCGATGGACGTGGTGTGGTTCCGGCTGCCCCGGCACCCGTCCGACCGTGACGACTCGTTCCTGCGGATCTCCGGCGGACGCATGATGGTGTCCATCAACCGGCAAAGTTATTGGCAACTCGCGTACGCGATCCCCAAGGGCGGGTTCGACGAGCTGGTGCGCGCCGGGATCGACGCGCTCCGCGAGCCGGTCGCGACGCTGCTGCCGTGGCTGGCCGACCGGATCGGGCAGATCGGAAGCTACGACGACGTCAGCGTGCTCACCGTCGCGCTCAACCGGCTGCACCGCTGGCACCGGCCCGGATTCCTGTGCATCGGGGACGCCGCGCACGCCATGTCGCCGGTGTTCGGGGTGGGGATCAACCTGGCCGTCCAGGACGCGGTCGCCACCGCCAACCTGCTGGCCGGCTCGCTCAGGTCCGGCGCGCCGATCCCCGAATCCACCCTGCGCCTGGTGCAGAAGCGGCGGATGCCGCCCACGCGCGTCACGCAGGCGGCCCAGCGGGTGGTCCAGAATCTGGTGATCAAGCGGGCCCTCAGCAACAGGCTCGACCCGTCCAGGATGCCCCGCGACCTCACGCGGATCCCCCTGCTCAGGCGGGTGGCCCGGCGTTTCATCGGGCTGGGGGTGCGGCCCGAGCACGTGTCCGTAAAGGAAGTTTGACCGCCTCAGAGTCCCCAGGGGTATAACTGCATTCTCACAACGTGGACAACGAGGTCCGTGGGCCCGTAGCCAGTGGATTACCCTCGTATCTCGTGAGCAGCAATCTCGTGGATCTCGATTCCTGGCGAGCCCTCCCCGCGGCGCAGCAACCTGACTGGCCCGACCGCGGCGAGCTCGACAAGGTCGTCGCCGAGCTCGGCGGCCTGCCCCCACTGGTCTTCGCCGGCGAGTGCGACCAGCTCAAGGAGCAGCTGGCCGCAGTCGCCCGGGGCGAGGCCTTCGTCCTGCAGGGCGGCGACTGCGCGGAGACCTTCTCCGGCGCGACCGCCGACAACGTGCGCAACAAGCTCAAGACGCTGCTGCAGATGGCGATCGTGCTGACGTACGCGGGCAAGGTGCCGGTCGTGAAGATCGGCCGGGTCGCGGGCCAGTTCGCCAAGCCGCGTTCCAAGGGCAGCGAGACCCGTGACGGGATCGAGCTGCCCGCCTACCGGGGCGACATGGTCAACGGGTTCGACTTCACCGCCGAGTCTCGCCGGCCCGATCCGTGGCGGCTGCTCAAGGCGTACCACTCCTCGGCCGTGACCCTCAACCTCGCCCGCGCGTTCACCAAGGGCGGCTACGCCGACCTGCGCCAGGTGCACGCGTGGAACCAGGACTTCGTGGCCGAGTCGCCCGCCGGGCGCCGCTACGAGCAGCTGGCCAGGGAGATCGACCAGGCGCTCGCGTTCATGCGGGCCTGCGGGGCCGATCCCGAGGAGTTCCACACCGTGGAGTTCTACTCCTCGCACGAGGCGCTCATCCTCGACTACGACCGCGCGCTCACGCGCATCGATTCGCGTACGGGGCTGCCGTACGACGTGTCGGCGCACATGGTCTGGATCGGCGAGCGCACCCGCCAGCTCGACGGGGCGCACGTCGACTTCTTCGCCCGCATCCGCAACCCGATCGGCGTCAAGCTCGGGCCCACCACGTCGCCCGACGAGGCCCTGGGCCTCATCGAGAAGCTCAACCCGGGCAACGAGGCGGGGCGGCTCACGTTCATCACCCGCATGGGCGCCTCCAAGATCCGCGAGCACCTGCCGGCCCTGGTCAAGGAGGTCACGGCCACGGGGGCGCGGGTCGCGTGGATCTGCGACCCGATGCACGGCAACACCTTCGAGGCGCCCAGCGGGCACAAGACCCGCCGGCTCGACGACGTGCTGGACGAGGTGGCGGGCTTCTTCGAGGTGCACCGGTCGCTGGGCACGCATCCCGGCGGGATCCACATCGAGTTCACCGGTGACGACGTGACGGAGTGCGTGGGCGGCGGGCACGAGATCGCCGAGGACGACCTCGCGACCCGCTACGAGACGGCCTGCGATCCGCGGCTCAACCGCAGCCAGTCCCTCGACCTCGCCTTCCGCGTCGCCGAGCTCTACCGCGGCTGACCTCATCGCGCATTCAAGGGGACGCGTCCGCCTTCCAGGCCCGCGTCCCCTTCTGCTGCCCGCTCCACTTCAACGCCCGCCTTGTCGCCCGCCCCACTTCGACGCCCGCCTTTTGCCGCCCGCCTCCCTTCGACGTGCCGCCCCTGCGCGAGCGGCCGCGGCGCCAGAGGGTCCAGCGCACGGCGGCAGCGCGGCGGCGGTCGGGTGAAATGCGGGGCCTCGCCCGCGACGGCGGCGCGGTCGGGGGTGCGGTGGCGGGTGGGTCTCAAGGGGCCCGCCGGGGGGGCAGTGTCACGGGGTGCGAGGGGTGTGGGGCGGGGGGTGATGGTGATACGTGATGTATGTCTCACTGATGCCGCGAGTAGAACCAAATTCCGGGGAAACCGGGTAAACCACGGCTATGATCGCCCGCAATAAGGGCGATATTTCAGGAGAAATCGTGGACAGTGCCCCGGAGGGGGTGGACCCTAACGTCCCCAACGTCGCGCGGATGTACGACTACTTCCTCGACGGCAAGGACAACTTCGCGGCCGACCGGGCAGCCGCCGAGCAGATCCTGCAGACGTTCCCCAACACCAAGGAGGGCGCCCGCGCGAACAGGGCGTTCCTGCGCCGCGCCGTGCGGCACCTGGTCGATTCGGGGGTGCGGCAGATCGTCGACCTCGGCGCGGGCCTGCCGACCCAGGGGAACACGCACGAGATCGCCCCTGAGGCGGGGGTCGTCTACGTGGACAACGACCCCGTGGTCTGCGTGCACGGCAGGGCGCTGCTGGCCAGGACCGAGAACGTGCACTTCCTGCAGGCGGATGTACGCGAGACCGACACGCTGCTGCACAAGCTGGGCGACGTGATCGACTTCGACCGGCCGGTGGCGTTCCTGATGCTGGCGATCCTGCACTTCATCCCGGACTACGTCGCGTACGACATGGTGGCCAAGCTGCGGGCGGCGAGCGCGCCCGCGAGCCGGCTGGTGATCAGCCATGCCATCGACACCACGCCGGACACCACTCCGCAGGCCATCGAGATCTACCGGCGGGCCACGGCCGCGCTGAGCCTGCGGACGGGTGAGGAGATCCTGCGCTTCTTCGAGGGGTACGAGCTGGAGGAGCCCGGGCTGACATACCCGAACGGCTGGAGGCCCGACGACCCGGACGCGCCCGGCAACGGGATCACATTCGGGTACGTCGGGGTCGCCCGCAAGCCCTGAGACCCCTGGGAAGGGTCAGTTCTGCTTCATCTCCTCGGCGAGCTCGGCCCTGATGGCGTCCATGTCGAGCGCCCGCACCTGCCTGATCAGGTCCTCCAGTGCGGGCGCCGGGATGGCGCCGGCCTGGGCGAAGACCACGATGCCGTCGCGGATGGCCATGAGCGTCGGGATCGAGGTGATGTCGAAGCCCTGGGCGAGCCCCTGCTCGGCGTCGGTGTCGATCTTGCCGAACGTGATGTCCTCGTGCAGGCCCGAGGCCTGCTCGAAGATCGGACCGAACTTCTTGCACGGCGGGCACCACTCCGCCCAGAAGTCGAGCAGCACGATCCCCTTGTCGGCGATGTCGTTGAAGTTCTGCTCTGTTACTTCGATGGTCGCCACAAGTGGCTCCTCGTCCCTCGCTGAAAACTGTCCATCGTTATGAACCCCTACCCTCTCACCGACATTCCAGTGTCCATGCGGACGGCCGCAGAAGGCCGGGGTCGGGCAGGAGCGCGCGCCTGACGTCGTGCATCGGGGATCGGGTGCCGTCGAAGACGACCTCCCGCGGGGCCGGCTCCCTGATCAGCCGCGCCACCTCGCGTGTGCCCGATTGATCGCCACCGTCGTAGGTCCCGACGCGCGGCGCGCGCGTCCGGGGTCGATCAACGTGCGCCAATGCAGGCTCACCCTCTCCCAGGGGGGTTCGGAAGATCCATCCTATTTGCGCTGCCCCGCGCGAGACCTGGGCGGGCGGGCGTTGTGACATTCATCACCCCGGCAGGGTCAGGCCGATGACCAGCGGGTCGTGGTCGGAGGAGCGGAACGCGTCCGGCCGGTAGAGGCCGGGCGGGTTGTACTCCTGGTCGGTCCACTGGAAGTCGCCGGTGACGACGCCCTCGACCCGTACGGTCTGCCGGGATGCGGGAGCCGCCACGGCGGGCGAGGCGGAGAGAGCCACCACAATCAGGGCAGCAAGGGAGGGTCTGGATAAAGCGCGCATGCCCGGCACTTAGAGCCTATTTAGAGCGCATATTTCCACATAAAAGCGGATACAACATTAAAACATCGAACCTTGACGCCGTCTCCGGCGGGTATGACCTCTTCATGGACTGGGTCACCTGCGCGCATTCCGCTGCCTGCACCGGAATCGCCAGCCGGACGACCGGCTTCTGCCTCGCACACCTCGCACCCGACGAACTCCCCCAGGCCCTCGACGAGATCTCCCCCGGCCGCCTGCTCGACCTGCGCGGCACCACCGTCAGCGCCGAGCTGCTGTCCCGGGTGCTCGAAGCCGCCGGCGGCAGGCCCGGCAGGGCCCGGCTCGACCGGGTCAGATTCACCGGCGACGTACGGCTGTCCGGCGTGACGTTCACGGGCGACGTGTCGCTCGACGGCGCCAGGTTCGAGCGGCTGGCCTCGTTCTTCGGCGCCCGCTTCGAGGGCAACGTGTCGCTGGCCGGCGCCAGGTTCACCCGCGAGCTGTCCTTCCACGGCGTCACCGTGCGCGGGCACGTCTCCCTCGACCGGGCCGTGATGTCCCGCGACGCGCTGTTCAGCCAGGCCGTCTTCGGCCACGGGCTGTCGTGCGAGCGGGCCAGGTTCGACGGGTACGCCACCTTCGACGGGGCCAGGCTGGGCGACGGGGCCGCCTTCAGAGGGGCGCGCTTCGGCCGTACCCTGTCCTTCCGCAAGGTCAGCGGGCACGCCGGGTTCGAGGCCGCGCACTTCGCCGCCGACGCGTACCTCTCGGCCACCGGCAGGCTGTCGGCGGCCAGGGCCCGCGCCGACGGGCTGCTGGACGTGGCGGTGTCCCGGTGCGGCGTCGACCTGCGCGGCGTCGAGGTGGCGGGCACGACGACGCTGCGGCTGACCGACTCCCAGGCCGACCTGGAGGGCGCGGTGCTGCGCGGCCCCGCCACCGTGACCGGCCGGGGCAGGTCCGTGCTGACCTCGCTGCGGCAGGTGAACGCGAGCGACCTGGCGCTGTACGGGCTGGACCTGTCGGCGTGCAGGTTCGCCGGGCTGGCCCATCCGTCGGCGGTGCGGGTCAAGGACTGCACGTTCGCGCTGACGCCGCGCGGCCTGCGGGTGAGCCTGCGCTGGCCGATGCTGCGCTGGTTCTCCCGCCGGCGCGCGCTGGCCGACGAGCACACCATGCGCGGCTGGGAGGCGGCGGGCGACCCCGGCGCCACACCCGACCGGCTGGCCGACCTCTACGCCGGGCTGCAGCCCAGCGACCGCGCCACCTCGGCCGACTTCGCGTTCGCGGCCATGGAGATGCGGCGCCAGGCCGGTCACCGCTGGTGGCTGTCGGTCTCCTGGCTCGTGTGCGGGTACGGCATGCGCATGGGGCGGGCTGCGGGCTGGTTCGCGCTGCTGCTGGCGATCACCACGGCCACCGTGATGTGGACGTCCACCTAGCACGCCGAACGCCGGGCGGAGCCGCCGAGCCCGGCCCTGAACCTTTAGGCGTCCAGCTCCTCCACGACGGCGGCGATCGCGCGGAAGTGGCGCGAGCGCCAGCCGCCGCCCATGATGCGGCGGGAGAGCTGCTGCAACTCGTCGCCCGGGTCGAAGCCCTCATGGTCGAGGAACAGCCGGGTGCCCTTGCCCTCGGGCTCCAGCCGCCACGTGACCGTCCAGTCGGCCCGCTTGCGATCGCTCCAGCTGATCTTGAGCAGCTTCTCCGGTTCCAGCTCCAGCACCTCGCAGTAGACGATCCCGTCGAAGCCCACCTGCGGCTTGGGCTCCGTGGTGAACGTGAACCGGTGCCCCACCTCCGGCCTGAAGTCGTTGGGCATGAGCCAGCGGGCGACCAGCTCGGGCTCGGTGAGCGCCCGCCACACCTTCCTCGGGGGATGCGCGATGAACTGGTCGATCCTGATCGCGCGCAGGTCCTCGGCCGCCGTGTCACGGGGCATGGTCGTCGTCCTCCATCTCGTCCAGCAGGGTCGTGAGGTCGGCCAGCTTCTCCCGCCAGAACCGTTCGTACGGGGTGAGCCAGTCGCGGATCTCCATGAGCGGTGCCGCCTCCAGCCGGTAGTGCCGCTCCCGCCCCTTGCGGCTCTCGGCCACCAGCCCGGCGTCCCTGAGCACCTTGAGGTGCTCCGACACGCTGGGCCTGCTCATGTCGAACCGCTCGGCCAGCCGGCCGGCGGGCTGGGCTCCCTCGTCGAGCAGCAGGCGCAGCAGCTCCCGCCTGGCCGGGCTGGCCAGCGCGGTGAACACGTGGTCGGCCGTCATGCCTGACTGACCACGAACCCGTTGCCGAACGGGTCCTGGAACAGCAGCTGACGCCCCCACGGCTCGTCGCTCGGCCCCTCGAACGAGACGCCGTGCTCCTGCAGCCGCGCGGCCAGGACGTCGAGGTCGGGCGCGGCCACCACCAGGCCGCCGATCGGGGCCATGCCGGGGAACCAGGAGGCCAGCAGCAGCGCGGTCCCGGACCCCTTGGGGGCGACGGTGAGCCAGCGGCCCATCGGGAACGGGTTGTCGGTGCGCACCTTGAAGTCGAGGACACCGGTGTAGAAGGCCAGCGCCCGCTCCTGGTCGGCGACGGGCACGGTGATGGTGAGGATCTGAGATATCGGCATGTCGGACACTATACGTAGGAATTTTCCTACACATCAACCCGGCCCCGGAAATATCGGGGAATTCCCCGATGGGAGACCGAGATCGTCCTCCGTAGACTGGGGTCCATGCGTATCGACGACTACGTGGCGGAGCTCGACAGCGCCCTGGCCGGCCCGCAGGGGGCGAAGCGCGATCTGGTCGTCGAGGCGCGCGACAGCCTGACCGACACCGCCGACGCGCTGGAGGCCGAGGGGCTCGCACGGGCGGAGGCGGAGCGGGTCGCGGTGGCGGAGTTCGGGGAGGTCGCGGAGGTCGCCCCCGGCTACCAGTCCGAGCTGACTGCCGTGGCGGGGCGCCGGCTGGGCTTCCTGCTGTTCATCAGCGTGCCGATCACCGCGCTGATGTGGTCGGTGATCTGGCGCATTTATCCCGGCGACGACCAGGCCTGGCGCCTCGCGCCCGCCTGGTACCGGCCCGTCTCGCGCCTGCTCGACGTCCTGCAGCTCTGCGTCGGGCTCTACGGCGGGCTCGCGCTGTTCGCGCTGAGCCGGGGCGCCCGGTGGATCCGCCGGCCGCGGCTGGTGACCAGGTCGCTGGGCGTGCTCGTCTGGGGCATGCTGCCCGTCACCGTGGCGCTGGGCATGCTGCTGACCCTGGGCTCGAACGGGGCGAGCCATCTGGACGTCCTGCCCTCCATGCTGGCCAACGCGGTGACGTCCGCCTGCTGGGGCCTGCAGATCTACGGCGCGACGCGCTGCCTGCGCATCAGCCGGCCGCCCTTCGCGCGCCGCTGACCTCTCCGGCTTCCACGGCGTCCGCGCGGAGCACGCCGCCGATCACGCTGGCGAACTCCTGCCACGCCGAGCGCTCCCCTTCGAGCTGCTTCCTGCCCGAATCCGTCAGCCGGTAGGTACGGCGCTTGCGCCCGCCCACCGTGGCCCACTCGCTGGACAGGTAGCCGATGCGCTCCAGCCGGCGCAGGGCCGGGTAGACGGTGCCCGTCGGCACGTTCAGCGCGCCGCCGCTGCGCTCCAGCAGCGCCTCGATGATGGCGTAGCCGTGCAGCGGCTCCCGCTCCAGCACGGAGAGCAGGAGCGCGTCCATGTGCCCGCGCAGCGCGTCCGGATTCATGATTCCGATCCTAGACACCGCACGGGCGACCCGGCATGCTCCGCGCCCCGCCCCTCCGTCCGGGGGACATCGGCCGAAGTGCGGACGCGTGCGCTCATGTAGGCAGTCTACATGTAGGCTCTCTATATGTAGGCAGACACAACAACGGAGTTCGCGATGGATGTACTCGAACTGGCCCGGACACAGTTCGCCGTGACGGGAAGCCTCCACTTCCTGTTCGTCGTGCTCACCCTGGGCCTGGCGCCACTGGTGGCGATCATGAACACGCGCTGGGCGATCTCGGGCAAACCGCTCCACGAGGCCATGGCCCGCTTCTGGGGCCAGATCTACGTCGTCAACTACGCGCTGGGCATCGTGACCGGGCTGGTGATGGAGTTCCAGTTCGGCCTCTCCTGGAGCGGCCTGTCCCACTACGCCGGTGACGTGTTCGGCGCACCGCTGGCCATGGAGACCCTGGTGGCCTTCTTCCTGGAGTCCACGTTCCTGGGCCTGTGGATCTTCGGCTGGGGGCGGCTGCCGAAATGGGCGCATCTGGCCTGCATCTGGCTCGTGACGCTGACCGCGTACGCGAGCGCCTTTTACATCATGCTCGCCAACTCGTTCCTGCAGAACCCGGTCGGCTCCGTCGCCCGCGGCGACCGCCTGGAGCTGGTCGACTTCGGCGCCCTGCTCACGAACAAGAGCCTGGTCTTCTCCTTCCCGCATGTCATCGGGGCCGGGCTGTTCACGGGGGCCATGGTGCTGGTGGGGGCGAGCGCGTACCAGCTGCGCCGCCGTACCGAGCACGTGGAGTTCTTCACCAGGTCGCTGCGGACCGGCGTGGTCGCGGCGGCGATCGGGATCTTCGTCACGATCGGGTTCGGGTACGCGCAGTTCGCCGGGATTCAGGACGGGAAGTTCAGCGGCAACGTGGGCGCGGCGGTCGCGCTCGGGATGATGATCGAGTTCGGGCAGCTGCTCGCGCTGGTCGTGCTGTTCGTGATGCTGCCGATGATCGCCGTGCTGCCGCGCTGGCGGTGGACGCATCCGCTGCTCATGCTGATGACGCCGCTGCCGTTCGTGCTGGCGATCATGGGCTGGCTGGCGCGGGAGGTCGGCCGGCAGCCGTGGATGATCTGGGAGAAGCTCACCGTGGCCGACGCCATGTCCCCCGGGCTGACCTCGGGCATGGTCACGGCCTCGCTCGTCGGGTTCGCGGGCGTGCTGGGGCTGCTGGCGGTCGTCGACTACGTGCTCATCGCCAGGATCGTCCGGCGCGGGCCGCGCGACGTGGCCCTGGGCGCCGTCCCCGCCGGTGAGACCCGCTCCCCCGCCCTGAGCTACTGAGTGAGGTGCCGACATGGAAGTGATCTGGTTCGTTCTCTTCGCCGTGCTGCTGGCCGGATATTTCGCCCTTGAGGGGTTCGACCTGGGGGTGGGGCTGCTGCTGCCGCTGCTGGGCAGGACCCGCGAGGGCCGCGACCGCATGGTGGCCGCGATGGCGCCGTTCGTGCTGGCCAACGAGGTGTGGCTGGTGGCGGTCGCCGGGACGCTGTTCGGCGTCTATCCGCTGCTCGAGGGCGAGGTGCTGTTCAAGCTGTATCCGCTGGTGGTGGCCATGCTGCTGAGCTGGATCCTGCGGGACGCGGGGCTGTGGTTCCGGCGCAGGCTGGACGGGTTCAGGTGGCGGGGGTTCTGGGACGCGATGATCGCGTTCGGGTCTCTGGGGCTGTCGTTCGGGTGGGGCATGACGATCCACGCGGCGGCCACGGGGTTCGCGGGCCCGGTGGTGCACCCGGTGGGGGTGATGCTGGGGGCGGTCGTGACGCTGCTGTTCGCCTTCCACGGGTGGACGTTCCTGGCGTGGCGGGCGCCCGGGGTCTTCGGGGCGTCCAGGTCGGGGCGGGCCCTGGTGGTGTCGGGAGTCGTGGCGGCGGTCCCGGCGGTGGGCGTGCTCGTGGGCGCGATGCCGTACCTGCTGGCGAACAGCGCGCCGGCGGCCACGTTGAATGTGCTCAGTGTCATGGTGCTGCCGTTCGCACCCATCGTCCTGGGCGCGCAAGTATGGGTGTGGCGCACTTTCCGCCCAGGGAAGGACGCCGTCCTGCTTCCGTCGTTCTTCTGAGGGCTTCTGAGGGCTCGTGCACAAGGATCTCCTACGGCTCATGCGGGCCGAGCGGTCGGTCCGCCGCCACCTGGCCGTGACCATGGTCGCGGCGGTGCTGGCGGGGCTGCTCGTGCTGGTGCAGGCCGAGTTGCTGGCCGGGGTGCTGTCCGGCAGGTTCACCGCCGTCGCCCTGGCGGGGCTGGCGGCGGTGGTGGGCGTGCGGGCGCTGCTGGCCTGGACGCAGGGCGTCTTCGCCGGGCGCACCGCCACCGGCGTGAAGTCGGCTCTGCGCCACCGGCTGCTGGCCCGGCTGCGCGACCTGGGCCCCGGGCGGCTCACGCAGCACCGCTCGGGCGAGCTGGTCACGCTCACGGGGCGCGGCCTGGACGGGCTCGACGCGTACCTGACCGGCTACCTGCCGTCGATCGCGGTGGCCGGGGTGGTGCCGCTCGCGGTGCTGGTACGGCTGTTCGCCGCCGACCTGGCGAGCGCGGTCATCGTCCTGATCACGCTGCCCCTGATCCCCGTCTTCGGCGCCCTGGTCGGCATGACCACCAAGGCCGTCACCGAGCGCCAGTTCCTGGCCCTGTCGCGGCTCGGCGGCCACTTCCTCGACGTGGTGCGCGGGCTGCCCACCCTGCGGGCCTTCGGCCGGGCCCGCTACCAGGCGGGCGTCATCCAGCAGGTCGCGGACGCGCACCGGAACGCGACGATGCGGACGTTGCGGGTGGCGTTCCTGTCGTCGCTGGTGCTGGAGCTGTGCGCGTCGCTGTCGCTGGCGCTGGTGGCGGTGCCGATCGGGCTGCGGCTGCTCGGGGGGTCGCTGGATCTGACGACGGCGCTGCTGGTGCTGCTGCTGGCGCCAGAGGCGTACCTGCCGCTGCGGGCGATGGGGACGCGCTTCCACGCCTCGATGGAGGGGGTGGCGGCCGCCGACGCGGCCTTCGCCGTGCTGGACGGCGCGGACGAGCCCGAGCCCGCATATGGGCGGGTTTATCCGGCCGGGCAGGGGGCACCGGAGATCCGCCTGGAGAACGTGACCGTGCGCTATCCCGGCCGTGAGGTCGCGGCCCTGGAGGACGTCTCGCTCACGATCGGCCCGGGGGAACGCGTGGCGCTGGTCGGCGAGAGCGGCGGCGGCAAGAGCACCCTGCTCCATCTCGTCCTCGGGTTCGTCCGGCCGTCGGAGGGCCGGGTGCTCGTCGACGGCACCGACCTCCGTGAGCTCGACCTGGGGAGCTGGCGGGCGCGGCTGGCATTCGTGGCGCAGCGGCCCCACCTGTTCGCCACCTCCGTGGCCGGCAACATCCGGCTCGGGGCTCCCGCGGCCTCCCTGGAGGAGGTCCGCAGCGCCGCGGCCGCCGCGCACGCCGACTTCGTGGACGCGCTGCCGCAGGGGTTCGACACGGTGGTGGGCGAGCGCGGCGCCAACCTGTCCGCCGGTCAGCGGCAGCGGATCGCGCTGGCGCGGGCCTTCTGCCGGCCCGCGGCCTCGGTGCTGCTGCTCGACGAGCCCACGGCCCGCCTGGACGGGCGCAGCGAGGCCGCCGTGGTGGCGGCCACCTCGGACCTGGCCCAGGGCCGTACGGCCGTTATCGTCGCGCACCGCCCGGCCATGATCGACCTGGCCGACCGCGTCATCCGGGTGCACGAGGGCCGCGTCGTCTCCGACACCACCCGCGTGCACCGAAAGGCCGAGCCCGCGGCGCGGCGGGGCGAAGGGAGCGGCCGGTGAACCGGCGCATGGGCACGCGGCTCCTCTGGGCCGTGCTGGCGGGCGCGGCGGCAGACCTGGCGGGGCTCGGGCTCATCGCCGCCGCCGCCTGGCTGATCACCAGGGCCGCGCAGCAGCCGGGCCTGGCCGCCCTGAGCGTGGCCATCGTGGCGACCAGGGCGTTCGCCACGAGCAAGGGCGTCTTCCGCTACGCCGAACGCCTCACCGGCCACGACGTCGCGCTCCGCGCCCAGGCGGGCACCCGCGAGCAGCTCTACCGGGCCCTCATCCCGCCCCAGCAGCCCCGGCACGGCGGCGCGGACCTGCTCAGCCGCATGGTCGACGACACCGAGGCCGTACAGGACCTGCTCGTGCGCTGCCTGCTCCCCGCCGCGGCGGCGGCGCTGGCGGGGCTGGCGGCCGTCGTCATCGGGCTGGCCGTCCTGCCGGTGACGGCGCTCGTACTGGTGGCCGGGCTCGTGCTGGCCGGGGTGGCGCTGCCCGCCGGTACGGCCGCCGCGGCCCGGCGCTGGTCGGCCAGGATCGCCCCGGCCAGGGCGGCGCTGGCGGGCCGGGTGGCCGACCTGGTGCACGGCTCCGCCGACCTGGCCGCCTACGGCGCCGACGAGGAGGCGCTGGCCAAGGCGCTGGCCGCCGACGAGTCCCTGGCCGCGCTCGAACGCCGCCAGGCCCGCGTCCACGCCGCCGCCCTGGCCGGGGGCACTCTCGTGCAGGGCCTGACGGTGGCGGCCGTCGTCCTGCTCGCACAGGGCGCGGGCGCCGGCTCGGTCGCGACGGCCGTGCTCGCGCTGACCTCCCTGGTGGCGTTCGAGCCGGTGCTGCCGCTGGCGGCGGCGGGCGAGCGCCTGGCCGGGATCACGGCGGCGCTGCGCCGCCTGCGCGAGGTCCGCGCCGCCACCCCGGCCGTCGCGGAGCCCGCCCGGCCCGCGCCCCGGCCCGAGGCCCCGCTGACCGTCGAGATCGACGACCTGGTGGTCCGCCACGGGTCCGCGCGGGCCGCCCTGGACGGCGTGTCGCTGACGCTCACGCCCGGCAGGCGGGTGGCGATCGTGGGCCCCAGCGGGGCGGGCAAGAGCACGCTGCTGGCCGCCCTGATGCGCCTGGTCGAGCCGGAGTCGGGCAGCATCCGCGTCAACGGCGTGGACGTCCGCGACCTCGACGGCGACGACGTGCGGGCGCTCATGACCGGCCTCACCCAGGACCCGTACATCTTCCGCGCCAGCCTGAAGGACAACCTGCGCCTCGCGGGCCCGGAGGCCGGCGAGGAGGAGCTGGAGCGGGCCGTACGCGACGCCAGGCTCGACGGCTGGGTCGAGCGGACCGGGTGGGACGCCGAGCTGGGCGAGGACGGCAGGACCGTGTCCGGCGGCCAGCTGCAGCGCCTGGCCCTGGCCAGGGCCCTGCTGTACGACCCGCCGGTGCTGCTGCTCGACGAGCCTGCCGAGGCGCTCGACGAGGAGACGGCCGACCGGCTGATGGGCGACCTGCTCGACGTCACCCGCGACCGCACCACGCTCCTCGTGACGCACCGGCTCAGGGGGCTGGAGAGCGTGGACGAGGTCGTGGTGCTCGAAGAGGGCCGGGTCGTCCAGCGGGGACGGCATGACGAGCTCGTCTCGGTGCCCGGCTACTACCGCGATCTGTGGGAGTCCGAGGTCCTGACCAGGCGCTGAGTCCCCCGACGAACACGGGATTGAGTTGGCGCGGCAAGCTGGTTTAAAATACAAACCAGTTTGAGAGACCGAGGAGTTTGCGATGACGAGCGACGACGACCAGGTGACCAGCCCTGAGGAGATGCTGCGCGTCATCGAGGAGCAGCGGGCCGCCACCACGAGGTGGCTGCGCGGCGATCCGTTCCTGCTCTACGCCCCCTGGGGCGTCGCCTGGCTGCTCGGCTTCACCGCGTTCTTCCTGCACTACGGCCTCGACGGCCGCCCGTACGCGCCGATCTCCCAGACGCAGGCGCTGGCGGTGCTGATGGGCGCGCAGATCGTGGCCGGGGCGGTGGCCGCGTTCGGGATCGTGCGGATGAACAAGGGCATCCGCGGCGACCACACCGCCAGGGGCACGATGTACGGCTACGCATGGTTCGCCGGGATGATGCTCGTGGTCGTCATCGCCACCAGGGTGAGCACCCTGCTGCCACCCGCTGAGAGTGGCCTCGTCTGGGGAGGCGCGTCGCTCATGGTCGTCGCGGTCATGCACATGGCCGGGGGCGCGATCTGGCTCAACTGGCCGATGTTCTTCATCGGGGCGTGGGTGGCGGGCGTCGACGCCGTGGGCGTGCTCCTCGGCGCCGGCTGGCACGCGCTGCTGACGGCGGTGCTGCTCGGAGGCGGCTACATCGTCGCGGGCCTGTGGCTCAGGCGGCGCGCCCGGTGACCGCGGACAAGGCGCCGCCGGAGCTCGACCCGGTGATCCACGCGCAGGCCAGGCTCCGGGTGGTCGCCGCGCTGAACGTGCTCGGCGAGGGGAACGAGCTGGCCTTCCCCGCGCTGAAGGACCTGCTCGGCATGACCGCGGGCAACCTGTCGGTGCACCTCAGCAAGCTGGAGGACGCCGGATACGTCCAGATCACCAAGACGCACAAGGGCCGCACGCCGGTCACGTTCGCGGCGCTCACCAAGCGCGGGCGGCTGGCCTTCGACGACTACACCAAGGCGATCCGCGCCTTGCTGGACAACGCTGGGACAACGCTGGAGTGATGCCATGACCATCCTCGCCAGAACGATCGAGGTCACCCGTCGCTACGGCGACGTGCTCGCGCTCGACGGCGTCTCGCTCGACATCCGGGCGGGCGAGCTCGTCGGACTGCTCGGCCCGAACGGCGCGGGCAAGTCCACTCTGATCAACCTGTTCGTGGGGCTGCGCCGCCCCACCTCCGGCACGGTTGAGCTGCTCGGCGGCTCCCCGCAGGACCCGGCCATGCGGCGCGGGATCGGCGTGACCCCGCAGGAGACCGGGCTGCCCGAGTCGTTACGCGTCGGCGAGATCGTCGACTTCGTCTCCTCACATTTCACGAAAAAGGCGGATAAAGGGGAGCTGCTGGCCCGCTTCGGCCTCGACGACCTGGCCAAACGGCAGGTCGGCGGCCTGTCCGGTGGCCAGAAGCGGCGGCTGGCCGTGGCGCTGGCCTTCGCGGGCGACCCGCAGCTGGTCTTCCTGGACGAGCCCACGACCGGCCTGGACGTCGAGGCCAGGCGCTCGCTGTGGGAGGGCGTCAGATCCTTCCACGAGGGCGGTGGCACGGTCCTGCTGACCAGCCACTACCTGGAGGAGATCGAGGCTCTGGCCGAGCGGGTCGTGGTGGTGGGCCACGGCCGCGTGCTGGCCGACGACACGGTGCGGGCCGTGCGCGACATGGTGGGCGTGCGGCGCGTCTCGCTCGTCGCCGAGAACCTGCCCGAGTTGCCCGGCGTGATCGGCACCGAACACGAGGACGGCCGGACCCACCTGGTGACCACCGACCCCGACCGGCTGGTCGTCGAGCTGGTGCGCAGCGGCACCCCGTTCTCCGGCCTCGAGATCAGGCCGACCACCCTGGAGGAGGCCTTCCTCACCATCACCTCGAAGGAGACGGCCCATGTCTAGCCTGGTCCTCGCGCACACCCGCTACCTCATGCTGGAGCAGCTGCGGGTGCCCATCAGCCTTCTGGCCAGCGCGTTCTTCCCGGCCGTGTCGATGCTGGCGTTCGTGGTGCCGTTCGCGGGGCAGGATCCGCAGCAGGCCACGATGGCGACGGCGTCGCTGATGTTCTTCGGGGCCATGTCGGGGGCGTTGATCGGGCTCAGCATCACCGTTTCCCAGGACCGCGAGCAGCCCTGGAACCCGTACCTGCGCACGCTCCCGGCGGGCCCGTTCCCCCGCTTCGCCGGGCGGATCCTGACGACGGTGGCCGTCATGCTGATCTCGGTGATCCCCGTGCTGCTGGTGGCGGCGTTCCTCACGGAGGCCACCATCACGCCGGTGAAGCTGCTGCTCGGGCTGGCCGTGCTGGTCGTCAGCGGGATCCCGTTCATGCTGCTGGGCCTGCTCATCGGCTTCCTGCTGAGCTCGAAGGGGGCGATCGCGGTGTCGCAGATCCTGTTCTTCCCGCTGGCGGTGCTGGGCGGGCTGCTGCTGCCGCCTCAGGTCCTGCCCGGCTTCATCGAGGCCGTCTCCCCGTACGTGCCGACCCGGGGTGCGGCGGAGCTGCTCTGGGCGGTGACCGCGGACCGCCCCCCGAACGTGGTCGCCGTCGTCATGCTGGCCGTCTGGACGGTCGTCCTCGCCCTCGCCGCGGGCTGGGCCTACCGCCGCGACGAGGGCAGACGCTTCTCCTGAAATGGGGGGGTGTGCCGCCGAGTCCGCAGCGATCTCAACGGCACACCCGTCCGGGAGGGGGTCCTTGTTACTTCTTCTCTTCGAGGGTCACGGTGACGTCGGCCGTCTTGCCGTCCCTCATGTATGTGATCTTGACCTGTTGGCCGGGTTTAAAACCTCTGACCTGCCCAACTACAGTATCTCCCCCGTCAACCGCCTTGTCACCGATCTTGGTGATCAGGTCGCCCTGCCGCAGTCCCGCCTTGGCCGCCGGGCTCCCGTCGGTGACCTGCCTGACGAGTGCTCCCGGCACGTCGCCGGTCGCGTCGGTGACGCTCACGCCGAGGAACGCGTGGCTGACCTTGCCGCTGCCGATGAGCTGCTCGGAGACCTGCTTGGCGGTGTTGACCGGGATGGCGAAGCCGACGCCGCCGCCCGCGGCGTCCGAGGCGATCGCGGTGTTGATGCCGATCAGCTCGCCCGCGGCGTTCACCAGCGCGCCGCCGGAGTTGCCGGGGTTGATCGAGGCGTCGGTTTGGATGGCGCCGGCGATCGTGGTGGTCCCGCTCCCCTGGTCCTGCTGCTGGCCCCAGCCCCAGCCGGGCGGGATCTGCTGGCGCTGCTCGCCGCCGACGGTGAGCGTGCGGTCGAGCGCGCTGACGATGCCCGCGGTGACGGATCCGTCGAGGCCGAGCGGGCTTCCGATGGCCAGTACGGGGTCGCCGACCTTGACGATGTCGCTGTCGCCGAGCGTGGCCTTGCTCAGCCCCGACACGCCTTCCGCCCTGATGACGGCGAGGTCGGTGGCCGGGTCGGTGCCGACGACGCTGGCCTTGGCGGTCTTGCCGTCGTTGAACTTGACGGTCATCTGCCCGCCGCCCTCGCCGGCGCCCACGACCACGTGGTTGTTGGTGAGGATGAGCCCGTCCTCCGACAGCACGACGCCGGAGCCCTCACCGGTCTGACCCTGGATCATCACGACGGTCGGCTGCACCTTGGCGGCCACCTGCGCGATGGTGAGCTGGTTGGAGGCCGACTTGAAGACGGGACTCGGCGTTGCGCTGCTGGCCAGCTGCGTCGGCTGGAACGCGTTGGCGACGACGGCCCCCACGACGCCGCCGCCGATGGCCGTGGCCGCCAGGGCGAGCCCGGCGACGGTCTTGCGACCCGCGGCGAAGCCGAGCTTCTTCGGTGGCGAGGAAGGCGGGGCCGGCTGGTCCATGATCTGCGTGTCCCGCCGGGGAAAGCCCCCGGCGGCCGGCGGGTTGCTGCCGAACTGGCTCCACCCGCCGGTCCCCTGCTCGTGAGGCTCGTTCGCGTTCATCTGTCATCTCCCTCGAGTACCGATGACTCCAGGGTGCCAAGCGACGCGTAAGCGCACGTTAAGCCGCTGATCAGAGCTTTATGAGAAGTCTGAACGGGCGCCTTATCCGCCAAGGTGAAACCGTCGGGGACGGTCCGGAGAAATGCGGAAAATTTACCCGGAAGCCGGCCAGTACTCGTCCCTGAGCAGGCGCTTGTAGAGCTTGCCCGTCGGATGGCGGGGCAACTGCTCGCGGAAGTCCACCGACTTCGGGCACTTGTAATGGGCCAGGCGCTCCCGGCAGTACTCGATCAGCTCCGCCTCCAGCCCCGGGCCGGCCTCGGCCATGGAGACCGGCTCGACCACGGCCTTGACCTGCTCGCCCATCTCCTCGTCCGGCACCCCGAACACCGCCACGTCGGCCACCTTCGGATGCACCGACAGGACGTTCTCGGCCTCCTGCGGGTAGATGTTCACACCGCCGGAGATGATCATGTACGAGCGGCGGTCGGTGAGATAGAGGAAGCCGTCGGCGTCCAGGCGGCCGATGTCGCCGAGCGTGGTCCAGCCCCTGCCCTGGGGATCTTCCGCGGAGCGGGTCTTGCCCGGGTCGCCGTGGTACTCGAACCGGCCGCCCTTCTCGAAGTAGATCGTGCCGTGCTCGCCCGGGGGCAGGTCGTTGCCGTCCTCGTCGCAGATGTGCACGATGCCGAGCAGGGAACGGCCGACCGTGCCCTTGTGCAGGAGCCAGTCCTGGGAGTTGACGTAGAGGAAGCCGTTGCCCTCGGTGCCCGCGTAGTACTCGTGGATGATCGGGCCCCACCAGTCGATCATCTGCTCCTTGACGGGGACGGGGCAGGGGGCGGCGGCGTGGATCGCGTACGCGAGCGAGGAAATATCGTACTTTGTCCGGGTTTCCTCGGGCAGTTTGAGCATCTTGATGAACATCGTGGGCACGAGCTGCGCGTGCGTCACCCCGTACCGCTCCACCAGCCCCAGGAACTGCTCGGGGTCGAAGCGCTCCATCACCACCACCGTGGCCCCGAGCCGCTGGAACGTCAGGCTGTAGCGCAGCGGGGCGGCGTGGTAGAGCGGGGCCGGCGAGAGGTAGACGCTGTCCGCCGACGGCGCGAACAGCGCCTGGACGAGCTGGAGCAGCATGCCGGGCTCGGTGAGCGGGCCGTGCGCCGAGGGGATCTTGACGCCCTTCGGCCGTCCCGTGGTGCCCGAGGAGTAGAGCATGTCCACGCCCATGCACTCGTCGTCGATCGGGGTGGCCGGCTGCTTGGCGACCGCCTCCTCGTACGACGCGAAGCCCTCGGCCGTGCCGTCCAGCATGAGCCGCAGCTCGACCCCGGGAGTGGCGGCGGTGACCGAGGTGGCGACGGCGGCCAGGTCGGCGCTGGAGATGAACGCCCGGGCGCCGCAGTTGCCGATGATGTAGGCCAGCTCGTCGGTCTGCAGGCGGGAGCTGATCGGCGTGTAGTACAGCCCCGAGCGCTGCGCCGCCCAGGCGACGGCCAGGAAGAGGGGGTGGTTGGCGAGCATGAACGCGATGTGGTCACCGGGCCGCAGCCCGGCGGCGCGGAGCAGGTGGGCCAGCCGGTTCGACTCCTCGTCCAGCTCGCGGTAGGTGATGATCCGTCCGGAGCCCGCCATGATCACAGCGGGCTTGTCTGGGGTGACTGCTGCGATGGCTCCCGGATACATGACCGAACACTATTCGGTGCCTCGCGCCCACGCCAGGCCGCGCGCCCGCCCATCCCCTTTGCGTGTCGGCGGGACGGGCGACGCGGCTTCGCGCGGGAGGGGTCACTGGGCGGGGATGACGGAGCCCTCGTACTTCTGCTTGATGAAGTCCTTGACCTTCTGGTCCTGCAGCAGCTTCCCGAGCGTGACGATGTTGGCGTCCTTCTCGTGGCCGGCCTTGACGACGAGGCCGTTCACGTACGGGTTGCCCTCGGTCTTCTCCAGCACCAGCGCCTGCGAAGCCGGCTTGAGCCCCGCCTCGATGGCGTAGTTGCCGTTGATGACGGCGGCGTCCACGTCCTCGAGCGAGCGCGGGAGCTGAGCGGCCTCGAGCGGCTTGAACTGCAGCTTCTTCGGGTTGTCCACCACGTCGCGCTCGGTGGCGGCGGTGCCGACGCCGTCCTTGAGCTTGACCAGGCCGTTGTCGGCGAGCAGCTTGAGCGCGCGGCCCAGGTTGGTGGCGTCGTTCGGGACGGCCACGGTCGCACCGGCGGCCAGCGCGGACACGGAGGTGATCTTCTTGGAGTAGAGGCCCAGCGGTTCCAGGTGCACCGGCGTGACAAAGGTCAGCTTGGTGCCCTTGGAGGCGTTGAAGTCGTCCAGGTACGGCTTGTGCTGGAAGAAGTTCGCGCTCAGCTGGCCCTCGTCGAGCTGCACGTTCGGCTGCACGTAGTCGGTGAACTCCACGACCTCGAGCTTGAGCCCGGCGGCCGGGGCCAGGTTCTGCTTGACGAAGTTGAGGATCTCCGCGTGCGGCACCGGGCTGGCGCCCACCTTCAGCACGGTGTCGGCCGACTCGGCGGCCGACCCAGTGGCCGACTCAGTGGCCGTCGTCGCGGACTGCGACGTTCCGCATGCGGCGAGCGACAAGGCCAGCGCAACAGCACCCGCTATATAACGAAATTTCATGATTTTTCCTTATTTGTGAGATAGGCGCCGAGCGACCCAGTCGCCCAGGCTTTGCAGAAGTTGCACGATGATGAGGAGCAGGACGACCGTCACGATCATCAGCAGCGTCTCGAACCGCTGGTAGCCGTACCGGACCGCCAGGTCGCCCAGCCCGCCGCCGCCGAGCGTGCCGGCCATGGCGCTGTAGCCGATGAGCGCGACGACGGTCACGGTCAGGCCCGCGACCAGCCCGGGCAGCGCCTCGGGCAGCAGGACCTTGCGCACGATGGTGGCCCGGCTCGCGCCCATGGCCTGCGCGGCCTGCACCACGTCCGGGCCGACCTCCCTGAGCGCCGTCTCGACGAGGCGGGCGAAGAACGGCACCGCGCCGACGGTGAGCGGCACCACGAACGCGGCCGTCCCGATGGTCGTGCCGACGACGAGCCGGGTGAAGGGGATGATCGCGATCATCAGCACGATGAACGGCAGCGACCGCCCGATGTTGACCACGAACCCGAGGGCCGACTTGAGCGCCGGCGCCGGCCGCAGCCCGTTCCGGTCGAACACCACCAGCGCCACGCCGAGCGGCAGCCCGAGCAGCGCCGTGAACAGCGTCGACCAGCCGACCATCTGCGCCGTCTCCAGCGTCGCCGGACCGAGCAGCGGCAGGATCTCGTCCCAGTTCATGCGCTTTCCTCCACGATCAGGCCTGCGTCACGCAGGTACGCCAGCGCGGCGGCGGTTTCGGCGCCGTCGAGCGCGACCCGCAGCCGGCCCACCGAGCCGCCGGCGAGGTCCTCGATCGAGCCGCCCAGGATGCTCAGGTCCACGGAGAACTTCCTGACCACCTCCGACACCACCGGCTGCCGCGGGTCGCCGGTGAACGTCAGCGTCACCGAACCGGCCGGGGCGGGCTCGGGCAGCGGGAAGATCTCCCTGGTCAAGCGGGATCCGGGGGTGCGGATGAGGTCCGCGATGGCGCCCGACTCCTCGATGCGCCCGTTCGCCATGATGGCGACCGAGTCGCAGACGCTCTTGACGACGTTCATCTCGTGGGTGATGAGCAGGATCGTCAGGCCCAGCTCGGCGTTGAGCCGCTTGAGCAGCGCGAGGATCGACTGGGTGGTGGCCGGGTCGAGCGCCGAGGTGGCCTCGTCCGACAGCAGCACGGACGGGTTGCCCGCGAGCGCCCTGGCGATGCCGACCCGCTGCTTCTGGCCGCCGGAGAGCTGGTTCGGGCGGTCCTTGCCGCGGCCCGCGAGCCCGACCAGCTCCAGCAGCTCGGCCACGCGGCGGTCGCGCTCGGCCCCGGGCACGCCCATGATCTCCAGGGGGAAGGCGACGTTGCCCGCGACCGTGCGCGAGTTCAGCAGCGCGAAGTGCTGGTGGATCATGCCGATGCGCTGGCGGGCGCGGTTGAGCTCGGCGCTGCGCAGCGCGGTCAGGTCCTGCCCCGCTACGGTGACGGTGCCCGCGGTGGGGCGTTCGAGCAGGTTGACGCAGCGCAGGAGCGTGCTCTTGCCGGCGCCGCTCTGGCCGAGCACGCCGTAGATCTCGCCTTCGCGCACGTGCAGATCGACGCCGTCCAGCGCCACGGTGTCCCCGTACTGCTTGCGCAGGCCTGAAGCCTGGATCACGGAATATCCCCACGACTGAGAGCGGCCCGTCGGCGGGCCGCGGAAACGTACATCACATGAAGGAAGAAAGGGGGCCGAAGTCAGGGGGCCGGTGTCAGCGGGTGCCGGGGTGGAAGGGCAGGTGGCTCAGCCTGCGCAGCACGAAACAAGGTGCGATCATGGTGACCTTCGAGGAGGAACGGGCGGATCTCTGCTTCAGCTCGGCATTCGCCCCATACGACAACACGAGCCGTCCCGGTGGGCGCTCGTGTCGTACGCGTATGCCTCGTTCACGCCCGATTCAACGGATCCCTTGACTCCCCTTATTCCCTACTTCTTTGGTGACCTGAGTCACGATGCGCCAGCCGTGGCCTGGGACCACGGCCGGATCCCCCCGATCGTCCCGGAAGGCGGCCCGCGCGTCGCCGATGAGGAAGCGGTGCGGCCGGTCGCCGAGGTTCAGCAGCGTCACGACCCCCTCGCCGGGTCCCCCGCGGCTGCGGAGCGCGACGGTGGTGTTGGTGAGCTGTTCGGCGGTGGTCCGGGCTCGGTGCAGCCACGGGTGGCGCCTGCGGAAGCCGATGAGCCGCTGGTGAAGCCGGTAGACCTCGGTCCCGTACGGCGCCAGGCCGCCCGGCTCCGCGGGGAACGCCGGTCTGATCGCGTCGTCGCCGCCCGCCCGCTCCTCCTTCAGCCCCTGGAACGCCTGCTCGTCCCCGTAATAGACGCTGGGCAGGCCCGCGACGGTGAACAGCACGGCCAGCGCGTGGCCCAGGTGGCGGGGGTCGTCGAGCCGGGTGGCGAGCCTCGTGACGTCGTGGTTCCCGACGAACGTGAGCGGCACGAACGTGTCGAGCAGCTTGTCATGGCGGTCGAGAGCCCAGGCCAGCTCGAAGAGGTTGCGGTCGTTGAGCGAGCTCCAGATGGCCTTCCACAGCTCGTACTGGGTGACCGAGTCGAGCCCCGACTCGCTGACGTAACCGGCGTAATCGCCGTGGATCACCTCGCCGCCGAACCACGCCTCGGGGTGCCGTTGGCGTACCTCCGGCAGGACCTTCCGCCAGAACCACGCCGGCACGGCGTACGCGGCGTCGAGCCGCCACCCCGAGGCGCCGCGGCGGAGCCAGTGGTCGAGCACGCCTGCCACGTATTGCTGCACGGCGGGTTCGGCGTGGTCGAGCGTGACGAGCCCGTGGTGGCCCTCGAAGACCTCGAAGCCGCCGGGGGCGCGCTTGAACCATCGTTCGCCGGCCGCGAAGGAGCGGCCCACGTGGTTGAACACGCCGTCGAGGACGACCCGCAGCCCGCGGTCGCGCGCCTTGGCGACGAGGGAGTCGAAGTCCCGATCGTCGCCGAGGCGCGGGTCGATCCTGAGGTGGTCGACGGTGTCGTACCCGTGGGACTCGGCGGCGAAGATCGGGCCGAGCTGCAGGCCCGAACAGCCCAGCTCGACCGCGTAGTCCAGCCATGACTCGAGATGCCGCAGCCGGTGCCGCATGCCTTCGGCAGGCTCTGCCGTGGCGGGGGCTCCGGTGAAGCCGAGCGGGTAGACGTGCCACCAGATCGCATGTTCAGCCCACGACGGCACGAACGCTCCTTTCCCGGCGTACCACCCAGGGCAGATACCCGAGTCCCAGGGCCAGTACGCAGCCGATGGCCGTGTCCGCCAGCCGGTACCCGATCGTGGCGGGCGGCACACGTGCGCCGCCCTCCATGAGCAGCAGGACGAGCGGGGTCATGACGGTCGCGTACAGGGTGTAGTTGCGCTCCTTGAGCGCGGGCCTGACCGCGGCGAGCGCGGCGACGAGCAACAGGAACAGCCACGACGGCGGCACCCACAGCAGCACGGCGGATCCGGCGACGACTCCGGCGGCGGTGCCGGCGGCCCGCTCGACCGACCGCCTGGCCGCGCCGTCCAGGCGGCGCCGGACGACGATCACCACGGTGACGGCGATCCACGACGCGGCCGGCTGCGGCCACAGGAGCCCGACGGCCTCGGCGGCGGCGAGGCAGGTGGTCAGGCGGATGGTGTACTGCCACCCGGGCACGCTCCCCAGCGTCCGCCACCAGCGCCGCAGCAGCGCTCTCGCCGGAGGAGGAGCCGGCCGGGGCTCCCCCGGCTCGGCGGGCCCCTTCCGGGCGTGGAGGCAGAGCGCGGTGACCAGCAGGCCCCAGGCCGCCCCTCCGGCGAAGAGCACGGCGGCGGCGACCGGCTCGACACCCTTGGCCACGCCGGTGCTGATGACCATGAAGACGATGAAGCGGGTGCTGTGCTCGGCCATGGGGCGGCTGATGCCGCCGGCCACCGCGAGCAGGCCCGCGATCAGCACGACGGCGACGGCGGTGAGCCACCCGCGCCCCGCGACCACGACCCCGGCGAACCCGGCCACAGCCGTGCCCGCCACCGCGGCGGCGCCATGGACCAGGCCCGGCCGGGCCTCGTTTCCGAAGAGGCCGCTCACGGCGAGGGCTCCGATGGCGGCCAGGGCTCCGAGCGCGGGCCACCCCAAGGCGACTCCCCACGCGACCGGCCCGCCGAGCCCCAGCCCGGCGGCGACCATGTGTCGCAGTTCGATCCGCACGTCGGCACCTCCCGACGCGGGAGCCTATCCCAATTTCCTACGCATCGCGTAGTAAGTAAGCGCGCTTTCTTCGCTAGATGCTGTCGAATTAGTAAGTGCTATCGTAATAATCATGGACGATGAGGAACTGCGGGCCACAGCCGTGGCACTCCGCCGGGCGACGATCGGCCTGGCGCGGCGGCTGCGCGACGAGCGCCCCGCGCACGGCCTCGGCCGCCTGGCGCTCTCCCTGCTCGGCCACCTGCACCGGCGCGGCGCGATGACGGCGGGAGAGCTTGCCGCCGCCGAGCACCTCCAGCCCCAGTCCGTGACCCGCGTGCTCGCCTCGCTGGAGGAGCAGGGCCTGATCCGCCGCTCGCGCGGCGAGGCCGACCGCCGCAGGCACCACATCGTCCTCACGGAGGACGGCACGGCGGCGCTCACCCAGCAGGTCGGCACCACGGATCTGTGGCTGGCCGAGGCCATGGCCGGCAAGCTCACCCCCGCCGAGTGCCGCATCCTGGCGGTGGCCGCCGACCTGCTCGAACAGCTCCGCTAGCGGTAGGGGTCGCGCAGCGGGGTGACGCGTTCGGCGAAGTCGGCCTTGATCCGCTCCATGCGGGGCCCCGGCGCGTAGAAGCGGCCCTTGGTCTCGCCGTACGGCCGGAGCCAGCCCTTGGCGGCCAGGTCGCGCAGGTCACGCGCGGCCTGCCCCTGGCTGAGGCCCTCGTCGGACTGGTAGCGGCTCCTGCGCAGCCGCCTGTTCACGAAGACCTCGTAGAGCGCGGAGACGGTACGGCTGTTGAGCCCGTCGGCGTCGACCTGCTCCTCCAGGAGCATCCAGATCTCTCCGGCTTCGGCCAGGCGCTGGCGGACCCGCTGGGCCTGCATGTGGTGCGCCTTCAAGCAGAACCGCACCCACGGCAGCGTGTCCCCGTGGGGGCCCCATCGCCGCCCTCCGACCTCGCCCAGCACGTCGTAGTAGTCAAGGGTGACGCGCTGCTGGCCGAGCCACTCCTCGATGGAGCAGAACTCGGGCAGCAGGATCTGCTCCCGGCCGAGGACGAGCGTCTGCAGCGCCCGCGACATCCGGCCGTTGCCGTCACGCCACGGGTGGATCTTGACGAGGTTGAAGTGGGCCATGGCGGCCCGGACATAGCCGGGGACGTCGAGGTCGCCCTCGTTCAGCCAGGTGACCAGCTCGTTCATCGCGCCGGGGACCAGCTCGACGTCGGGGCCCTCGTAGACGACCTCCCCCGTGTCGGAGTCACGGATGAAGATGGCTCCCGGCCGGATGACGCCCGGCCCCTTGTTGCGATGGTGACCGATGACCATGAAGTTGAGCGCGTTGAGCATCCCGGCGTCGTAGCGGAACACCGGCGCCCGCGACAGCACCTGGATGTACGTCAGCGCCTGCTGGTAGCCCGCGATCTCCTGAGCCACCGACATCGACGTCTCCAGCGGCTCCTCACCCGCCATGATCGACTGGATGTCCTCGACGCTGGCCTGGTAGCCCTCGATCGAGTTGGAGCCCTGGATCGCCCGCGCCTGCAACTGCCTGCGCAGCTGCCCGTCCCACCGATGGGTCTCGGCGAGCCGGTACTTCAGGTCGCGCCGCATCTCCTCGATCTCCTCGAGGACTGCTTTGTCCGCGGGCTCCAGCGCCGGGGTCTCGTACAACATGCCCACATAACAGCATGGGCGAATCATCCAGTCAAACGACTGAATGATTCGCCCATTTATGCCCCGATTAGGCGGCTGCCGTGGCGGCCACCTGCGCCGGGGTCAGCGCGATGTCGAGGACCTCGCGCACGTCGCTCACCGCGTGGATGGTCAGCTCGTTGCGAACCTCCTCGGGCACGTCGTCCAGGTCCGGCTCGTTGCGGGCCGGGATGAGGACGGTCGTGATGCCCGCCCGGTGCGCGGCCAGGAGCTTCTGCTTGACGCCGCCGATCGGCAGGACCCGCCCGGTCAGGGAGATCTCGCCGGTCATGGCCACGTCACTGCGTACGAGACGGCCCGACAGGAGGGAGGCCAGCGCGGTCGTCAGCGTCACACCGGCCGAGGGGCCGTCCTTGGGCACGGCGCCCGCCGGGAAGTGGACGTGGACCGAGCGGTCCTTCAGCGCGGTGACCGGCAGCTCCAGCTCCGCCCCGTGCGAGCGGAGGTAGGACAGCGCGATCCTGGCCGACTCCTTCATCACGTCGCCCAGCTGGCCGGTCAGCGTGAGGCCGGTCTCGCCGGTCTCCGGGTCGGCCATGGACGCCTCGACGTACAGGACGTCGCCGCCCGCTCCGGTGACCGCCAGGCCCGTGGCCACGCCCGGCACCGAGGTGCGCTGGGTGGACTCGGGCAGCGACGACTCCGGCACGAACCGCGGCCGCCCGAGGTAGCCCACGAGGTCGCCCTCGCCGACCGTGACGGGCAGCTCGTCCTTGGCCGCCACCTTGCGCAGGATCCTGGCGACCGAGCGCTCCAGCGACCGGACGCCCGCCTCGCGGGTGTACTCGGCGGCCAGCTTGCGCAGCGCGTCGTCCTCGACCTTGACCTCCTCGGCGCTCAGCCCGGCCAGCTCCAGCTGCCTGGGCAGCAGGTGGTCGCGGGCGATCGCGACCTTCTCGTCCTCGGTGTAGCCGTCGAGCGTGACGATCTCCATCCGGTCGAGCAGCGGCCCGGGGATGGCCTCGAGCACGTTGGCCGTGGCCAGGAACAGCACGTCGGACAGGTCCAGCTCGACCTCGAGGTAGTGGTCGCGGAACGTGTGGTTCTGGGCCGGGTCGAGCACCTCCAGCAGGGCCGCCGTCGGGTCGCCGCGGTAGTCGGAGCCGACCTTGTCGACCTCGTCGAGCAGGACGACCGGGTTCATCGAGCCGGCCTCGCGGATGGCGCGGACGATGCGGCCGGGCAGCGCGCCGACGTAGGTGCGCCGGTGGCCGCGGATCTCGGCCTCGTCGCGCACGCCGCCGAGCGCGACGCGTACGAACTTGCGGCCCATCGCGCGGGCCACGGACTCGCCCAGAGACGTCTTGCCGACTCCGGGAGGGCCGGCGAGGGCGAGCACGGCGCCGCTGCGGCGGCCGCCCACCACGCCGACGCCCTTGTCCTGGCGGCGCTTGCGCACGGCCAGGTGCTCGATGATGCGGTCCTTCACGTCGGACAGGCCCGTGTGGTCGGTGTCGAGCACGGCCCGCGCGCCGGTGATGTCGTAGTTGTCCTCGGTACGGTCGTTCCAGGGGATGTCGAGCACCGTGTCCAGCCAGGTGCGGATCCAGCCGGTCTCAGGGGACTGGTCGGAGGTCCGCTCCAGCTTGTCGACCTCCTTGAGCGCGGCCTCGCGCACCTTCTCCGGCAGGTCGGCGGCCTCGACGCGGGCCCGGTAGTCCTCTTCCTCGGTCTCGGTGTCGCCGTTGAGCTCCTTGAGCTCCTTGCGCACGGCGGCGAGCTGCTGGCGCAGCAGGAACTCACGCTGCTGCTTCTCCATGCCCTCCTGGACGTCCTTGCGGATCGTCTCGGCGACGTCGAGCTCGGCGAGGTGCTCGCGGGACCACTCGATCAGCCTGGCCAGCCGTTCGGCGGGGTCGGCGGCTTCGAGCAGCTCGACCTTCTGCGCCGTGGTCAGCCAGGGGGTGTAGCCGGAGCTGTCGGCCAGCACCGAGGGATCGTCGATCTGGTTGACCTGGTCGACCACCTGCCAGGCGCCGCGCTTCTGGAGGATCGTGGTGGCCAGCGCCTTGTACTCCTTGGCCAGCTCCTGAGCGCGCTCACCGGCGGCGACGGTGTCGATCGTGTCGGCCTCGACCCACAGCGCGGCACCCGGGCCCGTCGTGCCGGTGCCCACGCGGACGCGGTTGACGCCCCGGACCACGGCGGCGGGCTCGCCGCCGGGCAGCCTCCCGACCTGCTCCACAACGGCCTGCACGCCGATGGCGCCGTAACGGCCGTCGATCCGGGGAACGAGGAGGACCCGCGGCTTGTTGCCACCGGATGCACGGGCCGCGTCTATGGCAGCCCGCACCTCGGAGTCGGACAGGTCCAGCGGAACCACCATGCCCGGCAGGACGACCTCGTCGTCCAGTGGCAGGACCGGAAGGATCAGGCTCTCACTCATGCGAACTCCAAAGGGTTGAGTTATACCGACTCAATTCATTGGAGCCCTTCGTTGTTCCCTCTCTTGCCGATGTTCGCTCACGGCGATCGTAATTGTGTAAGCGATACCTGAGAGGGACGTGCGGGATCAAACCCTGGTGTGACGCCTGGCGGGGCGCGCGCCCGTACCCTTGACCAGGTGATCTCCGTCCCCCGCCGCCGCTTCATCGGCCGCCGCCGTCGTGGCGCGGCCGCCGAGGAGCAGGCCGGCGCGCCAGGCGGGAGCGGTGAGGAGCGGGCAGGCGTGCCAGGCGGGGGTCGCGACGAGGCGGCGGCCGAGCCGCACGACGATGACGCGGCAGCCCGGCGGCGTGGCGGCGGGGAGCGTTCGGGCGAGCGGATCGGCCGGTCACCGTCCAGCACGGACGGCGAACGGAGCGGCGGCGAACGGGGGCTCTTCGGGCGGCTCGGGGCGTGGGCGGAACGGGGGTTCCTCGGGCGGCTCGGGACGTCGGCGGGACGGGCCGTGTGGGCCGTTTCGGGGGCGGTCGGGCTCGCCTTCTTCCAGGGCGACGCCGATCCGCCGCCGAAGGTGCGGCGGCTGGCGTTCGGGGTGCCGCAGCGGCTCAGGCTGCTCGTCCCGTTCACCGTGATCAGCCTCGTCCAGGTGGCGGAGCTGATACTGGCGCTGCTGCTCTACAGGCAGACGCAGAGCACGGTGTGGTCGTGGAACATCGGCCCACAGATCGGCCCTTACCGACAAGGGCCGATCTGGGAGGGCTTCGTCTACCTCACCGCCGTGGCGGTCGCGCTGCCCATCGCCCTGCGCGACCGGTGGCCGCTGGCGGCCTGGCGGGTGTCGTTCGCGCTGATGCCCGTGGCCGTCGGGGTGACCAGGACGATCGGGTTCCCTCACGGCGAGATGCCGTACATGACGTGGCTGATCGTCTCCTACCTGCTGGTCCTCTACTCCGTGGCCGTGCGCTGCGACCGGCGGATCACGGTGGCCGTCTGGGTCGTCACGTTCCTGGCCACCTGGATCATCGACCCCAACTCGATGCCGGTCGCCATGGTCGTCGTGTCGGTGGCGGTGCTGTTCGGCTACAACGTGCGGGTCCGCCGTTCCGCCACGGCGAAGCTGAAGACGGAGGAGCGGCGCACCCGGCAGGCCGAGAGCGCGCAGGCGGTGCTGGCGGAGCGGGCCCGCATCGCCAGGGAACTGCACGACGTGGTCGCGCACCACATGTCGGTGATCGCGATCCAGGCGGAGGCGGTGCCGCTCAAGGCCAGGGGCGATCCCGCTCAGCTGGAGGCGGGGCTGGCGGAGATCCGGGGGCTGTCGCTGGAGGCGATCGCCGAGCTGCGCCAGGTCCTCGGCGTGCTGCGCGATCAGGACGGACGCGTCGACACCGCCCCTCAGCCCGGGCTTGACCGGCTCGACGAGCTGGTCTCCAACGCCCGCGCCGCCCGGCTGACCGTGCTCGTCAAGCGCGCCGGCCCGCTCGACCGGCTGCCTCCGGCTGTGGGGCTGTCGGCGTACCGGATCGTGCAGGAGTCGCTCAGCAACGCGATGCGGCACGCGCCCGGCTCGACGGTGGCGCTGGACGTCGCACACCGGCGGGGTGAGCTGCGGCTGCGCGTCGCCAACGGCCCGAGTGCCGCGCCCGGCGCGGGGCCCGGCGCCGGTCGGGGGGTGGTGGGCATGCGCGAACGGGCGACGCTGCTCGGCGGCACGCTCGACGCCGGTCCGATGGCGGGTGGAGGCTTCGAGGTACGTGCCACGCTGCCCGTCGCCGACGCCGACGAGGAGGCCCATGAGCACCTCATCACAGGGGACAACGTCGGATGACCATGGAGAGGGAGAGGGCTTGATCCGGGTTCTGATCGCCGATGACCAGGGGATGGTGCGCACGGGGTTCACCGTGTTCCTGAGCGGGCAGCCGGACATCGAGGTCGTGGGCGAGGCGGCCAACGGGCGGGAGGCCGTGGAGCGGGCCTCGGCGCTGCGCCCCGACGTGGTGCTCATGGACGTGCGCATGCCGGTCATGAACGGTCTGGAGGCGACCAGGGAGCTCCTGTCGCGTGGCGGGACGCCGAAGGTGCTCATCCTGACGACGTTCGACCTCGACGACTACGTCTACGAGGCGTTGCGGGCCGGGGCCAGCGGGTTCCTGCTCAAGGACGCCTCCGCCACCCAGCTCGTGGAGGCGGTGCGGGTGGTCGCGGGTGGGGAGGCGCTCATCGCCCCGGCGATCACCAAGCGGCTCATCCACGAGTTCGCCAAGCTGGGCGCGCCGCGACCTGTGACGGGCAAGCGGCCGGCCGAGCTGACCGAGCGCGAGACGGAGGTGCTGACGCTGGTCGCGCAGGCGCTGTCCAACCAGGAGATCGCGGAGAAGCTGTTCGTGGCGGAGCAGACGGTCAAGACGCATGTCGGGCGGGTGCTGATGAAGCTCGGCCTGCGCGACCGCGCCCAGGCGATCGTCTTCGCCTACGAGACCGGCCTGGTCCGCCCCGGCGAGTAACCCTGGGAGTGGCACCCACTCCCTTGCACGGCCGCGTTCCCCCTCTCCCGACCAGCGTCGGTGCCGGCCTTGCCGGTGGCGCCCCTCCCTTGCACGGCCGCGTTCCCCCTCACCCGACCAGCATCCGTGCCAGCCTTGCCGATGGCACCCCTCCCTTACACAACCCCCGTTCCCCTTCACGGGCCGCCGCCGTACAGTCGGCTGATGAACCCGGTTGAGCTCTTCCATCAGGTGGCGGCGACCGTTCCCGCCTACAGGGCCTTTCTGGCGGAGAACCACATCAACCCCGAGCAGATCTCGACATTTCAGGATTTCGTCGGACTGCCGATGACGTCCAAGGAGAACTACACCCGCCGCCACCCCCTCCCCGACCTGTGCAGGAACGGCACGATCGGGGACATCATCGCCGTGTCCTCCGGCTCGACCGGCGTCCCGTCCTTCTGGCCGCGCTCGGCGGCGGACGAGCGCGTGATCGCCGCCCGTTTCGAGGAGGTCTTCAGGGACTCCTTCGACGCCCGCGAGCGCCGTACCCTCGCCGTCGTCTGCTTCGCCCTGGGCACCTGGGTCGGCGGCCTGTTCACCGTCAACTGCTGCCGCCACCTGGCCGAACGCGGTTACCCGATCACCGTGGTCGCCCCCGGCACCGACCGGAGGGAGATCCTGCGGGTCATCCCAGAGCTGGCGCCCCACTTCGACCAGGTCGTGCTCCTGGGCTATCCGCCGTTCCTCAAGAACGTCATCGACACCGAGGACCTCCCCTGGGCCGACTGGAACATCAAACTCGTCACGGCCGGTGAGGTGTTCAGCGAGGAGTGGCGCACGCTGGTCGCGCGGCGGGCGGGGATCGCGGACCCCGTCCGGGGCATCGCCTCCCTGTACGGCACCGCCGACGCGGGCGTCCTGGGCAACGAGACCCCGCTGTCCGTCGAGATCCGGCGCTTCCTGTCCACGCGTCCGGACACGGCCAGGGAACTGTTCGGCGAGTCCAGGCTTCCGACGCTCATCCAGTACGACCCGCAGGTCCGCTTCTTCGAGGAGCACGAGGGCACCCTGCTCTTCTCCGGCGACAACGGCATCCCGCTCATCCGCTACCACATCGCCGACGAGGGCGGCGTGGTGCCGTACGAGGACATGCTGGACTTCGTCCGGCGGCACGGCTTCGAGCCGACGGCCGGAGGGCCGGAGCGGCCGTTCGTGTACGTCTTCGGCCGCAGTCACTTCACCGTGTCCTACTACGGCGCGAACGTCTACCCGGAGAACGTCGCGGTCGGCCTGGAGCAGCCGGAGGTCAGCGGCTCGGTCACCGGGAAGTTCGTGGTGGAGGTGGTGGAGGACGCCGACCGGGACCGGCACCTGACGATCACGGTGGAGTTGATGCCCGGCGAGAAACCGACCGACGAGATCGCCCAGGCGGTGGGAGGGTCGGTCCTGGCCCAGCTGCGGCGGCTGAACAGCGAGTTCGCCAACTATGTGCCCGTCCCGCAGCAGGTGCCGTTCATCCGGCTACGGGAGTCCGGCGACCCCGAGTACTTCCCCCCAGGCGCCAAGCACCGTTACACCCGCTGACCCGGGCGGGGTGATGCGGAACTCCGCGACCCGCCGCTCGGCCGTGGCCAGGCCGTAGTCGTGGATGGACGGTCTCTCGCGAGTACGCACGCAGGCCGTCGCCGTACACAGTGCCCGGCATTACCGGTCGGATCGCGGGCCGGGCGGGGTGATGGGGTACGGGCACCCGTTCCACACGGCGTTCTCCGACGACGCGAGGCGGCGCAGGAAGCGGCGATCTGTGGCCGGCTCGCCGAACCGTCCTCCAAGTCTGATCCGAAGAACTGCCGGGATGCCGCGCGCTTCCACGCACCGTTGGACGGCCCTGACGGGCACACCGAGGTGGAGCCCCGTTCAAGGCGATCGCCGGCCATTAGGCCGACCGGGCATCAGGCCGACCGGGCATCAGGCCGACCGGGCACGCACCGTAGTCCCGTATCCCCCTCCGGTACTACGGGAAAGGTCAAACCCTGCGGTGACGCGGACGACAGGCCACTCTCCGTAACGTTCCCAGCATGCTCAGAAACCTTCTCCTCGCAGGGCTCGTGACGGTGGGGGCGCTCGTGGTGTGGCCGGGCCAACCGGGCGGGCGGCTGGTGCGGGTCTACGGCGACCTGGCCACGGCCGACCGGGTGGCGGTCATCGTGCCCGGCGCCGACACGACGGTGGCCACGTTCGACGACGGCACAAAGCGACCCGGAGGCGCGGCGAGGGCCCTGCTGGCGGAGGCCGCGCGGCTCGCCCCGCACGAGCGACTGGCGGTGGTGGCCTGGCTGGGCTACGACTCCCCACCCACGCTGAGCCTGGGCGTGCTCACCAGCGATGCGGCAGTCAAAGGTGCCCGCGCACTGCGCCGCACCATCACGGAGCTCCACGCGCGCACCCCGGCTCCGATCGCGTTGTTGTGCCACAGCTACGGCTCGGTCCTGTGCGCCAAAGCCGTCCCCGGCTTACCCGTGACCGACCTCGCGGTCTTCGGCAGCCCCGGCCTCGACGCACCCTCCGCCACCGCCCTGACCCAACCAGCCCGCCCCCCGGAGACCACCCGAGCCACCGCCCTGACCCAGCCAACCCACACCACAGAAGCCACCCGAGCCGCCGCCCTGACCCCTCCGGTCCGCGCCGCGGAGACGGCCCGAGCCGCCGTCAGCGCGCCGACCGCAGACACCACTCGTGGCATCACAGGCGGACACGACGCTCAAGGTGCAACAGACCCGCAGGACACCCGCGGCACGACCGGCGCGCAGGACGATCAGGACGCGGCAGACTCATACAACGTCCAAAAGGCGACAGGCTCGGTCGGCGCACAGGATCCCAAAGGCGCGCAGGAGGCGGACTCGCCGGACACCACAGGCACGCCAAGCCCGCCCGATACCGGGGACGCAGCAGACTTGCCGGGCTCCTGGAGCACGGCAGGCGTAAAGGGTGCTCAGGGCGGCGCGAAAGGTGTGGCGGTGGTGCCGCTACGGGTGTGGGCGGGGCTGGGGGAGAACGACTGGGTCAGGTTCGTGCCGAAGGTCAAGCTCGGGCCCGTGGGCTTCGGCGCCGACCCTATGAGCCCTTCGTTCGGAGCTCGTGTCTTCGCGGTGGGCTCGGGCGGTCACAGCGACTACTTCACCCCCGGGACCCCATCGCTGCGCAACCTGACCCTCATCGCTCTCGGACACGAAGGCGAGGTGACCTCTTGACGTGGTGTTTCCTGGGTACGAGACAGAAGAGCCGGATTTTGATGACATGGTGTCGTCATCAGCTTGACGCCGGATGCCGATGTTTGTGACACTTTGTCATGAAACTTCCGTGCGAGTTGAGGTAGGCCGTGACCACCCCGTTCTCCGAAACCCTGAAGAACGCCACCTGGGCTGACCACGAGTCCGCCGAAGGCGAGAGCTATCTCGCGGAGCTCATGGGCGGCCGGCTGAGCGAGCACGAATACGGCGAGATGGTAGCTCAACACTACTTCGCGTACATAGCGCTTGACGGCGTGTCACGCCAACTCGCCGACCATCCGATGGCGGGCCGGTTCGTCTTCCCTGAGCTGTATCGGGAGCGAGCGCTGGAGCGGGACCTTGCGACGATCTACGGTACGAGCTGGCGGAGCCGGATCGTGCCGTCCAAGGCCACCCGCACGCTGGTCGCGCGGATTCACCAGGTGGCCGATTGGCCGAGCGGCTACATCGCCCACCACTACACGCGCTACCTGGGCGATCTGTCTGGTGGTCAGTTCATCCGCATGGAGCTGCAGAAGATCTACGGGTACGGCACGGGCGGGGGCGTCGACTTCTACATCTTCGACGGGCTGGGTAGCCTGCCGAGGTTCAAGAACGAGTACCGTGCGCGGCTGGACGAGCTCGAGCTGGACGACCGGGAGCGTCAGCGCATGATCCGCGAGGTGAAGCTGGCGTACCAGCTCAACACCGAGGTACTCGCCGAACTCCTCCACGTCGTCAAGACCGCCGCCTAACCACCAGCACCCCGCCGCCACGACCGCCGCCCAACGCCCGGCGACCGGCCTCGCCACGCCGTCATGACCGCCGCCTAACCACCAGCACCCCGCCGCCACGACCGCCGGCCAACGCCCGACAACCGGCCTCACCACGCCGTCACAACTGCCGCCTAACAGCAGCGACCCGCCGTCACAACTCGGCCTAGCAGCAGCGGCCCGCTGTCAGGACCGCCGCTTAACCAGCAGGCCTCGCCGTCACGGCTGCCGCCTAACGGCCCGGCGACCGGCCTCGCCACGCTGTTACGGCTGTCGCCTCCTACCAACGTGCCTCCGCGCCCCTTGCCCAGCAACCAGCCGCCCGTCATCAGGACCCACCACCCAGCGGCCGACCTCACCACGCGGTCACAACAGCCAGCCAATTAGCCACCGACGCCCCCTTACGTGCGCCGCCCAGCCACCAGCGGCCCTTCGTCACGGCCGCCACCTGACGACCGACGACCGGCGACGCCACACCTCCGCGGCTGCCATCCGAACACCGGCGGGCGCCCTCACCACGCCGCCGGAACCGGGACCTGACCCCCGGCAGCCGCACCTCCCCCATCGCCGCAATCGCCATCCACGCACCAGCAACCCCTCGCCACGGACGGCCACCCAACATCCGACGACCGACCCCGCCACGCCGTCACGGCCGCCCAACCAAACACCGGCGGGCGCCCTCATCACGTCGTCAGGACAGCCCATTAACCACCGGCGTGCATCTCACCACATCATCAGGACCAACCACCAACCGCCAGTGGAAACCCTCGCCACGTCATCAAGACAGCCCACCAGCCACCGACAGGCGCCCCACCACATCATCAGAACCGACCACCAACCGCCAGTGGAAACCCTCGCCACGTCATCAAGACAGGCCACCAACCACCCACAGGTGCCCCACCACATCATCAGGACCGACCACCAACCGCCGGTGGAAGCCCTCGCCTCATCATCAAGACAGGCCACCAACCACCCACAGGTGCCCCACCGCATCATCAAGGCAAGCCATCAACCGCCGACGGGCCGTTCTCGCTGGTCCGGTGTCCGTTGGCGGTGGGGGGATTCGGAGGGGAGGGTGAATGAGGGGAGTGCGCGTTGGCTTGTGACGATCTCGGCCTACGATGGGCGTATGCCTCGGATCTCCGCCGCCACGATCGGCGAGCATCGAACGCAGACGCGGGACCGGATCCTGCAGGCCGTCTCCCGGCTGTCCAGGGTGCACGGTATCGACGCGATCTCGATGACGGACGTGGCCGGCGAGGCCGGGATCACCAGGACCGTCCTGTACAACTACTTCCCCGACAAGGCGGCGCTGTTGCTGGCGTTCACCGAGCGGGTGACCCAGTACTTCATCGACAGCTACGAGCAGGAGCTGCCAGGGGGTGCCTCACCGGCTGATCGGCTGCGGGCGTTCGTGCGGCTGCAGTTGACCGGGCTGGTCGCCCATCCGCACCCGGGTGCCGCTGATCTCAGTGCCGCGCTCGGGCCCGACGCCTACCAGCAGCTGGCCGAGCATGTCGCTCCCATGCAGCGCATTCTGGTGGAGATCCTCGAGAGCGGGGTCGAGTCCGGCGATTTCCGGGTGCTCGACGTGCAGGCCACAGCTCGCATGATCCTCGCCGTCGTCGGCGCCGAGCGGGTTCCGCTGATCAGCGGGAGCGTGACGGTGGACCGGGCCGGGGAGCTGGTGTCCGAGTTCGTGCTCCGGGCCATCGGCGGACTCGCGTGAGCGGTACGGCTGACGGCCCGGGGACGGCGCCTGTGAACGGCCATGTCCAGCTCGGGTCCGCCCGCGGCCGCTGGATCCTGGCGGCGACCGTGCTCGGCTCCGGGCTGGCGCTGCTCGACAGCACCGTGGTCAACGTCGCCCTCCCGTTCCTGGGCAAAGAGCTCAACGCGGGCATGGACGGCCTGCAGTGGACGATCAACGCGTACACGCTCACCCTCGCCGGGCTGATCCTGCTGGGCGGGTCGCTGGGCGACCGGTACGGGCGGCGGAAGATCTTCTTGATCGGCACGGTGTGGTTCGCCGTGGCCTCGGCGCTGTGCGGGCTGTCGCCGAACATCGAGTTCCTGATCTCGGCCCGAGCCCTGCAGGGCATCGGCGGGGCGTTGCTCACGCCGGGTTCACTGGCGATCATTCAGGCGTCGTTCGTGCGGCACGACCGGCCCCGGGCCGTCGGGGTGTGGTCCGGGCTGGGCGGTGTGGCCAGCGCGATCGGGCCGCTGCTGGGCGGCTGGCTGGTGCAGAGCGTGGGGTGGCGCTGGGCGTTCCTGATCAACCTACCGTTCGCGGCGCTGATCGTGCTCGTGACGCTGCGCCACGTGCCGGAGAGCAAGGACGAGGAGGCGGCGGGGCGGTTCGACGTGCTGGGGGCGGTGCTGGCGGCGCTGGCGCTGGCCGGGATCACGTACGGGCTGATCGAGACGGGCGCGCCGATACCGCTGATCGCGGGACTGGTGCTGGGCGCGGCCTTCGTGGTGACCGAGATCCGCAGGTCGCCCGACGCGCTGGTGCCGGTGGAGATCTTCCGCAACCCGGTCTTCACCGCCGTGAACGTGGTGACGCTGATCATGTACGCGGCCATGGGCGTGGTGTTCTTCCTGCTCGTGGTCCAGCTCCAGGTGGTGTCCGGGTTCGGGCCCATCGCGGCGGGGCTGGCGATGCTGCCGACGACGATCCTGATGCTGCTCCTGTCGCCCCGGGCCGGAGAGATCGCCAAGCGACGCGGGCCACGCTGGCCGATGACGGGCGGGATCCTGCTCGCGGCCTGCGGGTTCCTCGCGATGAGCACGATCGGGCCGGGCGCCTCCTACGCGCTGCAGGTCCTGCCCGCGGCGACCCTGTTCGGGCTGGGGCTTTCGGCGGCGGTCGCGCCGCTGACCTCGACCGTGCTGGCCACCGCCGAGGAGCGGCATGCCGGCACCGCCAGCGGCGTCAACAACGCCGTGGCCCGCACCGGGAGCCTTCTCGCCGTGGCGGCCGTGCCGCCGCTGGTCGGGCTGGTGGGTGACGCGTTCAGGAACCCGCCGGTGTTCAACGCCGGGTTCCACATGGCGATGCTGGTCAGCGCCGGGATGATGGTGGTGGCGGCGCTGATCACGTTCTTCACGATCAGGACGAACGTGCTGGCGGTCGACGACGACCAGCCCGACTGAGTCCCGTCACAGCGTCAAAAGGTGAACGGCTGGGCCCGGACGCTGTTGTCGAAGTTCGACAGCAGCAGGTCGGGCTCGCCGACCGAGCGGATGTCGGGCAGCCTGGTCAGCAGCTCGCGGAACATCGTCCGCATCTCCTGCCTGGCCAGGTTGGCGCCGAGGCAGAAGTGCGGCCCGGGGCCGCCGAAGCCGACGTGCGGCTTGGTCTCGCGGGTGATGTCGAACGTGTCGGCGTCGGGGAAGACCGACTCGTCACGGTTGGCCGATCCGTAGAACAGGACGACCTTGTCGCCCTTCTTCAGCTCCAGCCCGCGCAGCGAGTAGTCCTCGGTGACCGTGCGCCGGAACTGCATGATCGGCGACACGTACCGGACCATCTCCTCGATCGCGCCGTTGATGTGCGTGTCGAAGTCGCTCATCAGCAGCTCGCGCTGCGCCGGGTTGTCGGTGAGGAGCTTGATGCCGTGCGCCATCGTGTTGCGGGCCGTCTCGTTGCCCGCGACCAGCAGCAGCGAGAAGAACGAGCCGAGCTCCTTGTCGGCCAGCTTCTCCCCGTCGGGGTTGGCGTTGACCAGCAGGGACACCAGGTCGCCCTTGGGGTCGGCGACGCGCTCGTGGCCGAGCTTGATGACCATGCGCTGCAGGGCGAGCAGGGCCAGCATGTTCTGGCCGGCCATCTGGACGCTGCGGGCCAGGCTGGGGCGCACACCGGTGTACGCGGTGGAGATGTCGACGTGCTGGTGGACCTTCTCGCGCAGCTCCTGCGGGATGTCCAGCATGTCGCAGATGACGTGGATGGGCAGCCGGGCGGCCACCTGGGCGACGAAGTCGCGCGGCCCGTCCCTGACGACGTCGTCGACGATGCGGGCGCAGGCGGCCTCGATGTCGCTCTGCAGGCCGGCCAGCATCTTCGGGCTGAACGAGCGGGTGACGATCCGGCGCAGGCGGGCGTGGCGCGGGTCGTCCATGTTGACCATCGACTCCCCGAAGACCTGCTTCACCCAGCCGGGCGGCTCCGGGTTGGTGACGGCGGGCTCGCTGGAGAAGATCTTGGCGTTGCGGCTGGCCTCGACCACGTCCGCGTGCCGTACGAGGGCGTAGAAACCCTTGCCTGAGCGCAGGAACGGCACCTTCTTCTCGGGGAAGAACACCGGATGCTCCACCTGCCGGAGCCGGGCGAATGCCTCGTTACGCTCTTTCGGCGGCTTACGCCAGAAATCCAGATCCGCGAGATCGATGTCCACCCGTCTATCCTGGCACGTTCCCACCACGCCGTGGATCGCCAAGCGATGTGCATCCGGCTCTCCTGGGCCGTTCTCGCGCCGTTCAGGCACGGTTCGACCTGTGTGGACATTACTTCCGTTATGAACCTTCTCCTCGCCGCCTGCCTGGTTCTCCCTCTCGCCTCCGGCACGACTCCCGCCGCGGCACGGGCGTGCGGCGGGCACCCTCTCGACTTCGACGGTGACGGACGGCCCGACCTCGCCGTGGCCGCACCCTACGACGACTCCCGGGCCGGGTCGGTGACCGTGATGTACGGGTCCGGGAAGAAGGTGAAGCTCACCCAGAACGGCGCCGAACCCGGTGACTCGTTCGGATCGGCGCTGGCCGTCGGCGACTTCAACGGGGACAAGTGCGCCGACCTGGCGGTCGGGGTGTCGGAGGAGTTCGTGGGGGCGCGGGTGCCGGGCGGGGACGGGAACGGGGTCGTCCAGATCTTCAACGGCTCGGTCGGCGGGCTGGTCCCGGGCAAGGAGCTGGCGCCGGCCAAGCCGTCCAGCGACCGGTTCGGGGCGGCGCTGGCCGCCGGTGACCTCGACGGGGACGGCAAGGACGAACTGGTCGTCGGCGCGCCCAGCCACCGCTCGGGCGGGGCGGTGACGGTGTACTGGATGAAGGGGCGCAAGCCGTACCAGATCACGCAGAAGACGTCGTGGGTGCGGCAGGCGGCGAACGTGACCGACCAGTGGGGCGCCGCGCTGGCGACCGGGGACTTCGACGGGGACGGCAAGGACGAGCTGGTCGTCGGCGCGCCCGCCGACAGCGTCACGCTGGACGGGCAGGGGTCGGTGACCGTCGTCGACGTACGGGCGAAGCGGGCGCGGGTGCTCACCCAGAGCAGCCCCGGCATCAAGGGGGCCTCCGAGAAGTGGGACGCGTTCGGGGCCTCGCTGGCCACGGGCGACTTCAACGGGGACGGGCGGGCCGACCTGGCCATCGGGGTGCCGAGCGAGGGGCTCAGCGCGAACCAGCGGGCGATGGACTACGGCGACGGCACCGTGGACGTCCTGTACGGGTCGCGCGGCGGGCTGACCACCCGTAAGAGCGAGGCGTGGTCGCAGAACACGCTCAAGGGGGTGCCCCGGTACTACGACCGGTTCGGAGCGTCGCTGGCCGCCGGGGACTTCAACGGGGACGGGCACGACGAGCTGGCGATCGGCGTGCCCGGGGAGAAGGCGGTCCAGGTGCTGGCGGGGCGGGCGTCCGGCGGGCTGACGCGGGTGGGGAACCTGCTGATCAAGGGCGAGGGGCGGGACTTCGGGGCCGCCCTGGCCTCTTTGCCGCTGAGTGAGCGTTATCGGGCGCTGGGGGCGCGGCGGCCGCTGTACGGGCTCGTGGTGGCGGCGCCGGACCAGGGGCTGGTCATGTACGCTCCCGGGTCCCGGAAGGCGGGGCTGAAGCTGGGCAAGGTGCGCCGGCTCAGCAAGGGCACCGGGCTGTACGGGTACACCTTCGGCTGAGCCGCTGCCCGGCCGCCGACGTGCTGAGTTCCGAGGGACGGCGTGGGGTGGGGATCGCCAGGTGCGGGATTCGGGCCGAGCGTGACGTGGGTGGCGGTGTCGAGGCCGAGCGTGACGCGGGTGGTCAAGTGGGGGGTGGGGTGACGGTGGTGGGGAGGATGATGCGGAAGAGGGCGCCCTTGCCGGGTGAGCCTTCCGCCATCACGATCCCCCCGTGCGCCTCCACCAGCGTCGCCGCGATCGACAACCCCAGCCCCGACCCGCCCGCGCTCCGCGCCGGATCCGCCCGGTAGAAGCGCTCGAAGACGCGCTCGGCCACCTCCGGCGGGAAGCCGGGCCCCTCGTCGGCCACCTCCACCACGGCCTGGTCCCCGTCCAGCCCGACCCGCACCTGGAAGGGCGTGCCGGGCGGCGTGTGGGTGAGGGCGTTCGTGACGAGGTTGTTGATCACCTGCCCGAGCCGCGACTCGTCCCCCGTCACGGTCACGTCCCCCTCACCCCCGAACAGCCGCACCAGCTCGATCCTGCGGTCCGGCGCCAGCGTCTGGGCGTCGATGACGGCGGTGGCGGCCAGGCTGAGCAGGTCCACGGGCCGCCGGGCCAGCTCCCGCCGCTGGTCGAGGCGGGCCAGCTGGAGCATGTCCTCCACCAGCAGCCCCATGCGGGCCGCCTGCCCCTCGATGCGGCTCAGCAGCCGTACGGCCTCCGCCAGGTCCTTCTCCTCCCCCAGCCGGTACAGCTCGGCGAACCCCCTGATCGACGTCAGCGGCGTGCGCAGCTCGTGGGAGGCGTCAGCCATGAACCTGCGCATCAGCTCCTCGGAGCGCCGCGCGGCCGTGGCGGACTGGCGGGCCGACTCTGCGGCCGCCTCGCGCTCGCGCGCCGCCGACTCGATCTGCGCGAGCATGCCGTTCAGGGAGCGGCCGAGCTTGCCGACCTCGGTGGTGGCCGCCCACATGGGCACGCGGCGGGACAGGTCGCCGCCCGCGATGTCCTTGGCCGTACGCGCGATCTCGCGGAGCGGGCGCAGGCTGCGGCGTACCAGCCAATAGCAGGCGAACCCGAGCACCACCAGCGTGCCGCCGCCGGCGACCCCCACGATCAGGGCGAGCTGCGAGACCGTGGCGTCCACGTCGTTCAGGTTGACGGCGATCACCCGGGTCTCGCCGTCCCGGACCGGCACGGCGGTGACGCGCCAGCTCGGGCCACCGGCGGCGCGCGACTCGACGGTGAAGGGGTGGCCGTGGAGCTCCAGGACCGTGGCGAGGTCGAGCTTGGGCAGGGCGGGCGTGTGGTCCTCGGTGGACTCGCTGAGCGTCCTGATCGGGGCGCCGGTGGAGTCGAGGATCACCGCGTAGAACAGGCCGAAGAAACGCTGCGGGCGGGTGCCGGGACGGGGCTGGTCGGTGGGCGGCGGGGGCGGCTCGCGCAGCGGCCGGCTGGCCGCGAGCAGTTGCTGGTCCACGCGCTCGACGAGGTAGCCGCGCATCAGCCGTACGGCGAACAGGCCGGTCACGGTGATGGCGAGGGTGACCAGCAGGAGGGTCGCCGACACCAGCCGCAGCCACAGCGGGGACCTGGCCAGGTGTTTGCGCACCGCCGCGCCCTTCGCGCGGAGGTGTTGAGCGGGAGAGACGGCGCCGCTCATATGCGGGGCGGGCGCAGGATGTAGCCCACCCCGCGCAGCGTGTGCAGGTATTTGCGGTCCCCCGTGTCCACCTTCCGCCGCAGGTAGGAGACGTACGACTCGACGAGCCCGACGTCGGTGCGCCAGTCGCCGTTCCAGACGTGGTCGAGGATCTGCGTCTTGGACAGCACCCGGCCCACGTTGAGCATGAAGTACCGCAGCAGCCTGAACTCCGTCGGCGACAGCTTCACCGGGATGCCGTCGCGCCACACCTCGTGGCTCTCCTCGTCCAGCTCCAGGTCGGCCACCCGCATCCGGTTGGGCGGCGGCACGCCGCGCCGGGTGCGGCGCAGCACCGCCCGGATCCTGGCGATGACCTCCTCCAGGCTGAACGGCTTGGTCACGTAGTCCTCGCCCAGGCCCAGCCCCGCGATGCGGTCCTCGGGGGTGTCCTTCGCCGTCACGAACAGCACCGGGACCCGGCGGCCGCGGGACCGCAGCCTGCCCGCGACCGCCAGGCCGTCCAGGTCGGGCAGCATGACGTCGAGCATCACCAGGTCAGGTGAGCTCTCCTCGGCCACCCGCAGCGCCTCCATGCCGTCGGCCGCGGTCAGCACCTCGAAGCCGGCCATGCGCAGGCTGGCCGAGAACAGCTCCCTGATGTTGGGCTCGTCGTCGACCACCAGCAGCCGGGCTTCGGGCTCGCGCGTCATCGCGGGCCTCCTCCCAGGTTCCCCTGCGTGATCGACGTCGCGGTCACCGAACCGTCGCCGCCCTGCCGGCCGCGGACGACCACCGTGGTGCCGGTCTGGAGGTCGGTCACCTTCCCGGGCTTGGAGATCTGGACGGTCGTCTGGTCGTCGGTGGCGACCGTGACGGTGGAGCCGTCCATGGTCTTCACGTAGACCTTGCCGCCCTCGACCTTCTCGACGGTGCCGATGGTGCCTCCCCCGCCGCCGCCCATCCGCTGGCCTCCACCGTAACCGGGCGGCTGTCCGGATCCGCCACGCTGCTGGCCGAAACCGCCCTGCTGCTGGCCGTACCCGCCGCCCATGGGGCGCTGCTGCGCCCCGGCGGCGGAGGCGGCCGGCGAGCCGAACAGGTTGGCGGCCTGAATGCCGATGAGGATACCGGCCACCAGCACGACGCCGGCGGCCAACGCCAGCGTGAGCTTGGAGGCGCCCTTCCGTGGCTGGACGGCGAGCTCCTCCTTCAGGTCGTCGGGGTACGGCGAGGAGTCGTCGAGCTGGGCCATGTCATTCTCCTTACTCGTGGCGCAGGGCCTGGATCGGCCTCAGCTTGGCCGCCCGGTTGGCGGGATAACTGCCGAAGAACAACCCGATCCCCACCGACACGCCCAGCGCGAGCGCCACCGACGACGGCACCAGGACCGGTTCGATGCCGGCCACCGTGAACCTGGTCCCGATGAACGCCACCAGTACCCCGGACAGCCCGCCGACCAGGCTCAGCAGCGTGGCCTCCAGCAGGAACTGGCCCAGGATCGCGCTCCTGGGCGCGCCGATCGCCTTGCGGATGCCGATCTCGCGCGTGCGCTCCGTGACGGTCACCAGCATGATGTTGGTGATGCCGATGCCGCCCACCAGCAGCGAGATCGCCGCCACGGCGCCCAGCAGCACCGTGAAGGTGCCGGTCGCCGCGCTGACGGTCTCCTGCAAGGTGGCCTGGTTGAGGATGCGGTAGTCGGCGTTGTCGTTCTTGATGCCGTGCCGCTGGTTGAGGATGGCCGTGACCTCGGCCTGCGCCGCCGTCGTGGTCTCCGCCCCGGACGCCTGCACGACGATCGAGTTGAGCGAGCCGAACCCGCTCAGGCTCTGCTGTACGGCGGGCAGCGGCGCGATGGCCACGTCGTCGGCGTCCTGCATGCCGGTGGACCCGGCCTCCTTCAGCACCCCGACGACCGTGAACGGCACGCCGGACACGCTGACCTGCTTGCCGATGGGATCGACGGTGCCGAACAGCTCCTCCACGACGGTCTGGCCGAGCACCACGACCTTCCTGGCGGCCAGCACGTCGTCGTTGAAGAAGTACGTGCCCTTCGTGACCGGCTTGTTGACGGCCTCGAAGTAGCTGGGGTAGGTGCCGACGAACTGCGAGATCGCGTGGCTGGCGGCCCCGTACGTGGCCGTCGAGGAGGAGGCGGTCACGACCGGCGAGACGCTCCTGACGGAGGGCGCCAGGGTCTTGTCGGTCAGCGCCTTGGCGTCGGTCAGGCTGAGCTGCCTGGCCTGGGTGCGCGGGCCGGTGTTCGTGCCGCCGCCGGACGCCCGCACGACGCCGCCACCACCACCGCCGCCACCGCCCGAGAACTGCGGGGAGATCGTCAGGGTGTTGGCGCCGAGGCGCTGGATGTTGCGCTGGATGCTCTGCGAGGAGCCCTCGCCGATGGCGACCAGCATGATGACCGCGGCGACGCCGATGAGGATGCCGAGCGTGGTCAGCGAGCTGCGCATCTTGTTGGCCAGCAGGCCGCGCAGCGCGAAGCGGAGGATCTCGAGCTGGTTCACCGGGCCGCTCCCGCCATCCGGGGCGGCGGGCCGTCCACCGGGCCCTGGCGGCGGTCCTCCACGATCTCGCCGTCCACCAGCCTGATCACCCGCTTGGCGTGCGCGGCCACGTCGTTCTCGTGGGTGATGAGCACGATCGTGCGGCCCGACTCGCTGAGCCGGTCCAGGATCTCCAGGACGTCGTGCGTGGAGGCGGTGTCGAGGTTGCCGGTCGGCGCGGGGGGGGGGGGGGGGGGGGGGGGGGGGGGGGGGGGGGGGGGGGGGGGGGCGCGCGCCGGGGGGGGGGGGGGCCGC
>NZ_JBIUCF010000019.1:0-235201 GCF_044593615.1 Nonomuraea sp. NPDC051941 | reverse complement strand
GCCCCCTCCCCTCCCCCGCCCCCCCCCCCCCCCACCCGCCGCCCTCCCCCCCCCCCCCCCCGCCCCCCCCCCCCCCCCCCCCCCCCCCCCCCCCCCCCCCCACTACGGAGAACGGCGACAGACTGATGAAAGCGTGGCGAAAGACCCTCCCGCCAAACTGTGTGGGTGCATGGCTTACAGCCGATATCGCGTATCGCCTTGGTGTCGCTCGGGGGTTTCACGCTGGGAGCGCTGGTGGCGTTCGGCGTACTCGCGATCCAGGCCGCCGGCGTCGCCGACGCGGAGTCTCGCGCCACGGCGCGGGCCTCGGCCACGGTCCAGTACATCGACTTCGACGACCAGGGCAATCCGGAGATGTTCTACCTGGACTGGTCCGACGGCAGGAACAGCCATCAGACGATGATCCAGGCCGACTCCGAACATTTCGTGCGGGGCTCGGTGCTGCCCATCCGCTACGACCCTGCCGAGCCCGGCGGTCTGGTGTTCCCCGCCGGGCATGAGGACGTGCCCCCTCCCGGGGACATGCTCAGGCGGGCCCCGTTCGTCGTCGCGGGCGTCTACGGGCTCGGGCTCGTCCTGGTGCTGGCCCGGTTCCTGCTCAACCGGCACGCGGCGTCGGCGGCCGAGGTGCGGTGGCAGGTCCGGCCGCTGATCCTGGCGTACAGGACGAAGGGGGTCCGCTGGTTCAGCCCGTACCTGAAGCTCGTCCCCGAGCGCGGGGCGAGGCCGTACTACCAGCGGGTCCACTGGGATCCCGCCGTCGACGAGCGGGCGGAGGGACTGAAGGCGCAGGTGCGGATCGGGGGAGGGCCGTTCAGGCGAGCGGTCGTGATCACCGGGGACGGCACGCGGCTGTGGCCGGCGGGGCGGCTCCGGCGGCGCACGCCACGGGGCTGGGAGGAGTCCGACAGGCCGTTGGGGAAACCGTACTGGCACGGGCCGGGCTGGGTGCTGGTCGCGTCGATCACGGGGGTGACCGCCGCCGGGCTGCTCCGGCTCGACGCGCTGCTCTACCTGGTGCCGATCCTGGCCCTGCTCGTGGGGCTGATCTGCCTCATGTGGGGCTGGTACGGAGGCCGGCCCCTGTACCGCTCACCCGGGTACGCGCCGGGAGTCGAGCCCAGGCCCGGGCCGCCGCAGAACCCGCGCGGATCGAGCCCCCGACGCGGCCGCAGGAAGAAGACACCCCCGCAGAACAGGTGAAGACGCCGGCCGCACCCGCGCTCAGCGGAAGTCGTCCGCGTGGTCGACGGCCCATTCGGCGAACGTGCGCGCCGGGCGGCCGGTCACCTTCTCCACCGCCGTCGAGGTCTGGGCGGGTATGCCGTCGCGGGCCGCCCACTGCTTCATGATCACCTCGACGCCGGCCGCCGGCGTCGTCCGGCCCATCTCCTCCCGCGCCTGCGCCTCCGACACCACCTCGACGGCGATCGCACGCCCGATCGCCTCCCCGATGTGCTCGACCTGCCGCCGCAACGTGAGCGACTCCACCCCGTACACGGTGTACGCCCGCCGCTCGTGCCCGGGCTCGGTCAACGCCGTCACCGCGAGCGCCGCCAGGTCCTTCTCGTGGATGGGGGCGGTCTCGGCCTCCGGGTACGGCAGCCGCACCGCGCCCCCGCCCCGGATCGCCGCCTGCCACCACCACAGCGTGTTCGTCGCGAACATCCCCGGCCGGATGAACGTCCAGTCCAGCCCCGAGCCCTCCACGGCCGTCTCGACGACCTGGTGGTGCACGGCGATCGGGTTGTGTTCGGAGCCCTCGATCACGACCGCCGCCGACGACAGCAGCACCACCTGCCGCACCCCGGCCGACCTGGCCGCCTCGACGAAGCCCGCGACACCGTCCGGTTTGGCGTACACGAACACCTTCGTGGCGCCCTCCAGCGCGGCGGGCAACGTCTCAGGAAGGTCCAGATCGGCCGCCACGACCTCCGCGGAAGCGGGCAGGCCGCCCCTTTCCGGGTCCCTGCTCGTCACCCGCACCCGTTCGCCGGCCGCCAGCAGGCCGGCGGCGACATGGCGCCCCACACTGCCCCGAGCCCCGAAGACCACCATCACCATCGCCGCAGAACCTCCCTAATCATCGGCCTGGCCGAGAAGCCTGACCAGCTCACCGTGCAGGCGGCGGCGCACCTCGGGCGAGAGCGGGTCGTCGCCGAAGATGTCGCGGACGAACTGCGGCATCGTGATCGGCGCGAACACCACCGCATAGGCGACCAGCAGCGCGAACGCCGGATCGACCCGATCGGTGACCTCCCCGGCCTCCTGCCGCCCGCGCATCCGCTCCAGCGACTCGGCCATCCGGGCGCGTTGCGCCTGCGCGAACCGCTGTCCCTCCTCGGCGTCGGCGAACGGGCAGTCGCCCAGCGCCTGCCACACCACCAGCCGCGCCCATTCCGGGTCGTCGAGCGTGCGCTCCAGCTGGGCCCCGACCGACTCCGCGAACGAGGTGGACGAGGCGTCGGACGCGGCCTCGTCCACCTGCCGGCGCCGCCGCAGCTCCTCCAGCAGTCCCTGCTTGCCGCCGAAGTAGTAGGAGATCAGCTGCTGGTTGACGCCGGCGCGGGCGGCGATCCCGGCGGTGCGCGCGCCGGAATATCCCTTCTCGCCGAACTCGCTCACGGCGGCCCGCAGGATCCGCTCCCGCGTCAGCTCCGCCGCCTTGCCGCGCTCCTCAGGGCGCGGCGCCCTCCGTGCCGCCATGTGCAAGGACGATAGAGCATCAATCGTTTGGTTGACAAGTGTCACCTGGATGATTGAGAGTCCGCCGGGACGAACCGCTTCATGGCCTCCTTGCCGTGCTCCACCGCCGCGTTCCCGCGTTCCAGCAGGTCGGCCTGGTATTCCGTCAGCGCCGACCGGAGGTCCCGCTCGCCCCGATGGACCTCGGCCAGCCCGTCGGCCAGCCGCCGGGCGTCCTGGATGGCGGTGTTCGCGCCGTTGCCGCCGCTGGCCAGCGTCAGGTGGGCGGCGTCGCCGAGGAGCGTGATCCGGCCCGCCGGCCACGCGGGCACGGGGCGGTCGTAGACCTTGGCGGGGCCCGCGGCGCTCATGTCCGCCGAGCGCACGAGCTCCCGCAGGTCGGGGTGCCAGCCGTCGATGAGCTCCAGGACGAGCTCGCGGGCGTCCACCAGGGTCTGCCGCGACGCCGGGTGCTCCGGGGGCACGAGCAGCACCCACCGCACGTAGCTGTCCCGGTGGGGCAGGTCCAGACCGGGTACGAGCTCCGCGGCGGCCTCCGAGGGCTCCCTGGCGAACCGCATGCGGCCCAGCATCAGCGTGATCCCCGGGCCCTTGACCATGGTGCCCCGGCCCGGAACCAGCTCCGCGAAGCGTTCGGTGATCGGCGTGCGGCCCATCGCGCCGCATAGTCCGGCATCGACGTGGCCCACCTCGGGGGCCACGTGGCGGCGGACCACCGAGTTGCCGCCGTCGGCGCCGATCAGCACGTCGCCCGTGGCCTGGGTGCCGTCGGCGAAGCGGGCCGTCACCGTCTCGCCGGTCTCGGCGACCCCGGTCAGGCGTTTGCCGTGCGTGACGCGGTCGCCGAGACCGCCGAGCAGGATCCGCCGCAGCACCTGACGATCGACGGCCCTGGTCTCGTCCGGCGGTCCGGGCAGGTCGCTGCTGAGCAGCGTGAGCCGCTCGTCGAACAGCAGCCCGGGGCCGTCCAGGTCGCCGCTGGTCGCCTCCGCCAGCGCGTACAGCCGCTCCGGCAGGCAGGCGCGCAGCTCCGCCCACCCGAGCGGCGCCAGCCCGATCCGGTAGCCCTGGAAGCGATCGCCGCTGCCGTCGTCGGCCTCGTACACGTGTACGTCGATGCCCGCGCGCACCAGCGCGTGCGCGAGGGCCAGCCCGCCGAGGCCCGCCCCGATCACGAGAACCCGTTGTCCGCTCATGCCGTCCTCCCTGTCCGACGTGAACAACGTTCACGTGTACATTGTTCACGTAAGCGGAGCCGTACTGTCAAGGAGGTCTCATGGGGGAGCGGCGCGACCAGGTCCTCCGGGCGGCGATCGAGCTGCTCGACGAGGTCGGCCTGGACGGGCTGACCATGCGCCGCCTGGCCGGCCGGCTCGGGGTGCAGGCCGGGGCGCTGTACCGGCATTACCCCAGCAAACAGGCGCTACTGGACGCGATGGTCGCGCACCTGGTCACCCCGCAGGACGGCCCCGCACCGCCGCTCGACGGCCCCTGGGACGAGCAGCTGCGGATCGTCGCGATCGGCATCCGCGAGCTCATGCTGGCCCACCGGGACGGGGCCCGCCTCATGGCGACGTTCCAGCACGCGGGGGACGAGGCCGTGGCCGGCTTCCACGCGCTCGTCGCGGCCCTGTCCGCGGCGGGCATCCCCGCGGACAGGGCCGCCGTGGCCGTGGACACCGTCATGGCCTACGTGAACGGCTACACGGTCGAGGAGCAGGCCAGGAAGGCCGAGACCTGGCCCCGGGAGCAGCGCGACGCGGCCTTCCGCGCCGGGCTGGAGCTGATCCTCGCCGGCGTGCGCAGCCTGCGGACCTAGGGGGTCAGACGGCGGGACAACCAGGCGAGGGCGAGCGGGTAGCGGTACTCGATGGCGCCGTGGCCGGCGTCGAAGAGCTCGAAATAGACGTTCTCGTCCTTGACGCCCGCCGCCTCCAGCGCCCGCCGGAACGCCACCGCCCCGAAGTCCAGGAAGTACTCGTCCTTGCTCCCGGCGTCCACCCAGATCGCCCGCATCGAGCGCAGGGCCTCGGCGTGCCGCGGGGCCATCAGCACGGGATCCCAGGACAGCCAGCGCTCCCACACCTCCGGCACGACGGCGCCGGTGTCGTCGAAGGGCAGGCGTACGGTCCCGTCGGGGTCCGCGGAGTAGGCGGCCGCGTACGCGTACATCTCCAGCAGCTCCAGGTCCCCCTCCTTGGTCCCGGCCAGGCGGCCGCGGAAGTCGGCGAGGAACGTGTCGTACGAGCCGCCGTACATGTCCCGCAGCCTGCGCGCCACCTCGGGGAACGACCCGCGCGAGCACACCTCGAACAACGCGTCGCCGGCGTGCGTGGCCAGCGCGCCGAACACGTCGGGCGCCAGCATCGCGGTGACCATGGCCCCGTAGCCGCCGCTCGACTTGCCGGTGACCGCCCGGTGGTCGCGGTCGGCGATCGTGCGGTAGCGGGCGTCCACCCACGGCACGACCTCGTCCCGCAGGTAGGAGTGGTAGCGCCCGGTGCCGGGGGAGTCGAGGAACTGGCTGCCGCCGAGCGCGGTCCACGCGTCCACGTACACGACGATCGCGGGCAGGGCCTCCCCTGAGGCGAAGGCGGCGTCCGCGAGCTCCGGGTACGGCTGCCGGAACGGAGTCCGGTTCAGCCACATGGCGACGTGGCCGGTGTAGCCGAGCAGCACGTAGATCGAGGGGTAGCGACGGGAGGGATCGTCGTCGTACCCGGGCGGGACGTACACCATGATCGGGCGCTCGTGCGGATCCCCCAGGGGGTTGCCGCGCAGCAGGGCGCTGTCGATGACGGCGTGGTCGAGACGGCCGGCCAGTTCGGCGGACCAGGGCAGCATGAAGAATCCTCTCAGCCGACGGACGAGGTCACCGTGTCGATGCCCGTCTGCGTGACGGAACGACCGGAGATCAGGACGAGTGTGAGCTTGCGCAGGTCGGCCAGGCGTTCGAGCGGATCGCCCTTGACCGCGATGAGGTCGGCCCGCTTGCCCGCCTCCAGGCTGCCGGTCACCCCGCCCACCCCGCAGGCGTCGGCGGCGCGCACGGTGGCCATCTCGATGATCTCCGCGTGGCCGAACCCGGCCTCCGCGAACACCTCCAGGCCGGCGATGTACCCGTCGGTCTCGTTGGCGATGCCGCCGTTGGTGAACCCGGCGTCGGTGCCCGCGACGAGCCGGATCCCGGCCTCCCGCATGGCGGCCACCGCGTTCAGCCAGGCGTCGATCATCTCGGGCCCGTAGGCCTCGCGCATCCGCCAGAACACGCCGTGCACGGTGGGGCACACGTACGTGCCGCTCGCCGCGACGAGGTCGGCCAGCTCGGCGTCGTAGTCGTGTCCCGACGGGCCGAAGAACGTGCAGTGCTCCAGCGTCGTGACGCCCGCCTCGATGGAGCTGCGGATGGAGGCGTGCGCGTGGGCATGGGCGGCGACGCCCTTGCCGCGCGACGCGGCCTCCTCCACGACGACCCTGAGCTGCTCCGTGCCGTACTGCGGGACCCAGCTCGGCGGCGCGCCCGGCGTCATCAGGCCGCCGGAGGCCATCACCTTCAGGCAGTCGGCGCCCGCCCGGAGGTTCTCCCTGGCGACGCGGCGGATGGCGGGCTCGTCGTCGGCCTCGCCGCCCATGTACCAGCAGTGGCCGCCGGTGATCGTGATGGGCCTGGTGGCGGCCACGAGGTGCGGGCCGACCGTGAGGCCCTCCTCGATCGCGTCGCGCAGGGCCAGGTCGAGGAAGCCGCGCGAGCCCAGGTCGCGGGCGGTGGTGACGCCGGCGGAGACGAGCTTGCGCGCGTTCTCGGCCATGCGTAACAGCAGGTGGTGGTCGCTCTCGGAGCTGCGCCGGGTCACCGGGTCCACCTTCGCGTCGAACCCCAGGTGGACGTGCGCGTCGATCAGCCCGGGCAGCACCGTGTGGCCCGGCAGGTCGAGGACCTCGGCGGCCTCGCCCCCGCTGCCGCGCGGCCCCACGGAGACGATCCGGTCGCCGTCGACGAGGACCTCGCCGTCGGCGATCACCTCTCCGGGCCGGCCGGTGAGCACTCTGGCGGCGCGAATGATCCTCATACCGCCAGCCTGCCATGCGCCTTAAGGCCACGAGAAGGAGATCTGAAGCGCGCCCTGCGACCTTTGAGCCATCGAACGAACCGGAAAGGACACGACAATGACCCAGACCGCCGAATACGAGATCAACCGCCTCTTCGACGCCCCCCGCGAGCTGGTGTGGGCCGCCTGGACCGAACCGGAGCGCTTCTCGCAGTGGTTCGGGCCGCGGATGCTCAGCACGCCGGTCGGCCGGATCACCCTGGACACCCGCCCCGGCGGTGTCTGGCGGGCCACGCTGGTGGGCGAGGAGGGGTTCGAGGCGACGCTGGACGGCACCTACCGCGAGGTGACGGAGCCGGAGCGGCTGGTGTTCACCACGGGCGACCCGGACAACCCGGGCGAGGGGCCGGCGTCGGTCGTCACGATCGACCTCACCGAGGCGGACGGCAGGACGGGGATGCGCTTCCACCAGTACGGCGTCAACACCGACCCCGCGCACGCCGAGCAGGCCAAGGCGGGCTGGATCGAGTTCTTCGACCGCCTGGCCGAGTACCTTGCCTAGCCCTCAGAGCAGGTCGGCCGCCTCGTCGAGCTTGCGGGTGGCGCCCTCCCGGTACGCGGCCGCGAAGGCCTCCTCGCCGAGCGCCTCGCGTACCCGCGCCGCCGCCCGCTCGGCGTCGGCCCGTTCGGCCGCCCCCGCCGGGGTCTGGTTCCGCTCCCTGGCCGCGGCCGCCAGCCCCAGCAGCACGGCCGCCTTCTCGGTCGGCCCGGCGGCCGAGGCCGCGCCCTCCACGGCGAACGCCATCGTCCTGACGTCGCCCATCCTGCGGGCCGCGGCCAGTGCCTCCACGTGCAGCTCCATGGCCGCGGCCGGGTCCCCGCGCAGCTCCGTGAGGTAGCCCAGCTCGATCAGCGTGTCCGGCACGTACAAGGGGGGCTCGACGTCCGCGCCGCGCGGCACCCCTTCGAGCAGCCGGCGCAGATGCGTCTCGGCCAGGTCCAGCCGCCCGGCCCGGCGCGCGGCGAAGGCGAGGCCCATCTCACCCATGATCGCGCCCTCCATGTAGCCCTGGCTCTGCGCCAGCTTCATGGCCCGCTCGCAGAACTCCATGGAGCGGTCGTAGTCGCCGGTCTGCATCGCGATCCAGCCCAGCCAGGCGATGCGCGTGGAGACCTCCGGCCACAGCCCCAGGTCCTCGGCCATCCGCAGCCCTTCGCCGAACAGCCGGGTGGCCCGCTCCGCGTCGGTCGCCATCTCGGCCAGCGACGCCAGCCAGGCCGTGGCCTGCAGCAGCCCCCACCGGTCGCCGAGCTCGGTGAACAGCCGCGCGCTCTCCTCGCCGGTCCGTTCGAGCGTCTCGATGTCCCGCGTCGTGAACGCGTCCCTGGCCTGCCTGGCGAGCGCCGCCGCGACGCCCCACCGGTCGCCGGTCTCCCTGAACGTGGGCAGCGCCCGGCCCACCAGCTCCTGCCCCGTCGGCATGTCCTTGACGTGCATGCTCACGAACAGCTCGGCCCTGGCCCGTTCGCCCGGGTCCTCGACCGCCGCCAGCACGGGCTCCCAGTCGACCTCCTCGCCCAGGATGAGCGCGAACCCGGCCTCCCAGGCCGCCGCCCTCGCCCGGACGGGGGAGGCGGGCCCATCAACGGACAGGGCCGCCGCCAGCGACCGGCGGCCCTCGGCCAGCCGGCCGCGCAGGAACCAGTACCAGGCCAGCGCGTTCACCAGCCGGGCCGCGCTGTCGGCGCCCTTGCCGGCGACCGCCGTGTCGAGCGCCGCCCGCAGGTTGGCGGCCTCCGCGTCGAGGCGCAGCAGCCAGTCCCGCTGGTCGTGCCCGTACAGCTCCGGCTCGGCCTGTACGGCCAGCGCCAGGTAGTGGCGCAGGTGCGCGAGGCGTACCCGGTCGAGCTCGCCCGCGTCGGACAGCTTGGCCCGGCAGTACTCCGACACCGACTCCAGCAGCCGGTACCGGACACCGGCGGGGGCCTCGACGACGACCACGAGCGAGCGGTCGACCAGGCGCGCCAGCAGGTCGAGCACGTCGAGCTCGGCGGCGTCGCAGACGGATTCGGCGGCCTCCAGCGTGCAGCCGTCGGCGTGCACGGCGAGGCGGCGCAGGACGCGGCGCTCGTCCTCGGACAGCAGGTCCCAGCTCCAGTCGATCACCGCGGTGAGCGTCTGCTGGCGGGCCGGCGCGCCCCGCTGCCCCGAGGCCAGCAGCTTGAACCGGTCGTCCAGCCTGGCCACCACGCCCTGGACGCCCAGCGCCCGCACCCGGGTCGCGGCCAGCTCCAGCGCCAGCGGGATGCCGTCGAGCCGCAGGCAGAGCTGCGCCACGGCCGCCGCGTTGCGCGCGTCGAGCGCGAACCCGCGGGCGGAGGCCGCGGCCCTGGTCACGAACAGCCTGACCGCGTCCGAGCGCGCCATGACCGCCAGATCGGCGCTGCCCGGCACGTCGAGCGGCGGCACACTCCACAGCACCTCGCCGGCCACGGCCAGCGGCTCCCGGCTCGTGGCCAGGATCCGCAGGTCGGGGCAGGCCCGCAGGAGCGCCTCGGCCAGCTCGGCGACCTGCTCGACCACGTGCTCGCAGTTGTCCAGGACCAGCAGCATCCGCCTGGCCCTGAGCGCCGCGCCGAGCTGCCGCTCCAGCGCCCGGTCCCCCTGGGAGGCCGGCTCCCCTGCGGGCGCGCCGGCGTCCTCGCGGATGTCCAGGGCGGCCAGCACGGCCTCGGCGGGGGAGCGGGACGCCTGGTCGAGCGCGACCAGCCAGGCCCCGTCCGCGAACCCGTCCACCAGCCGGTTCGCGGCCTCCAGCGCCAGCCGGGTCTTGCCGACCCCGCCGCTGCCGGTGAGCGTCACCAGCCGTTCGTCGCCGACCAGCGCGCACACCTCGGCCAGCGCCTCGTCCCGGCCGATGAGCTTGCTGACGGAGGCGGGCAGGTTCGTGACGGGGCGGTCGGCGGGCACGCTCAGGGCCGGGTCCTGCCCGAGTATCGCCTGGTGCAGGGCGACCAGCTCGGGTCCCGGGTCCAGGCCGAGCTCGTCGGCCAGCCGGTCCCGCAGCTCGCCGTACGAGGCCAGCGCCTCGCTCTGGCGTCCCGCGCGGTAGAGGGCCCGCATGTGGACGGCGCGCAGGCGTTCCCTGAGCGGATGCCTGGCCACCAGATCGCCCAGCTCGCCCACCAGCAGGCCGTGCTCGCCCAGCTCCAGCCGCGCCTCGGCGTGCTGCTCCAGCGCGGACAGCCGCTGCTCCTCCAGGCGCAGGATGGCCGACCTGGTGTACTCCTCGTCGGCGAAGTCGGCGTACGCCGGCCCCCGCCACAGCGCCAGCGCGCCGGCCAGCAGCCCCGCCCTGGTCCGCGGGCTGTCGGTGGCCTCCGCCCGGGCCAGCAGGCCGGCGAAGCGCGCCGCGTCCACGGCCCCGGCCTCGTGGCGCAGCAGGTAGCCGGGGGCGCGGGAGACGACGAGGTTCTTGCCGCCGGGTTCGGCGTCCTCGAACGCCTTGCGCAGCTGCGAGACACGCACCTGCAGCGCCCCGGGCGGATTGCCCGGCGGCTCCGCGCCCCACAGGTCGTCGACCAGCCGGTCCACGGACACGGGATGGCCCTCGTGGACGAGCAGGTCCACGAGCAGCGCCCGTACCTTGAGCCCGGGAACCGTGACGCTCTCGCCGGCATCCGTCCACACGGCCAGCGGACCCAGCACCCCAAAACGCATGACCGTCACCTTATGTGCGGCCTTAAGTCCACGAAAAGAACATCGGAAGCCCCTTACAGCACGGTGAAGACAACTGAAAGGGGAACGAGATGAACACCACCACACTCGAGGGCACGCCCACCGGCACCCGCGCGGGCCGCCGGGAATGGACCGGGCTGGCCGTCCTGGCCTCCGTGGCCCTGCTGCTCTCGGTCGACGTCAGCGTGCTCTACCTGGCGCTGCCGCACCTCAGCACCGGCCTCGGGGCGAGCGCTCCGCAGCAGCTCTGGATCATGGACATCTACAGCTTCATGCTGGCCGGGTTCCTGGTCACCATGGGGACGCTGGGCGACCGGATCGGGCGGCGCCGGCTGCTGATGATCGGAGCGACGGCGTTCGGCGCGGCCTCGGTGGTGGCCGCGTACTCGGTGAGCGCCGAGATGCTGATCGTGGCCCGGGCGCTGCTCGGCATCGCGGGGGCGACGCTGATGCCGTCGTCGATGGCGCTGATCAGGAACATGTTCCAGGACGCCAAGCAGATGGGGACCGCGATCGGGCTCTGGTTCAGCTGCTTCATGCTGGGCATGGCGGCCGGGCCGATCGTGGGCGGGCTGCTGCTCGAGCACTTCTGGTGGGGGGCGGCCTTCCTGATGGGGGTGCCGTTCATGGTGGCGCTGCTGGTGGCCGGGCGGACGCTGCTGCCCGAGTACCGCGACCCGAACGCGGGCCGGCTCGATCTCGCCAGCGTCGCGCTGTCGCTCGCGACCATCCTGCCGGTCGTGTACGGGCTCAAGGAGATCGCGAGGAGCGGCTGGCACCCGGTGCCCGTGGCGGCGGTCGTGGCCGGGGCGGCGTTCGCCGTGGTGTTCGTACGGCGGCAGCGCCGGCTCGCCGACCCCCTGCTCGACCTGCGCCTGTTCGGCAACCGGGCCTTCGCGACCACGCTCGGGACCATGCTGCTCGGCGGCGTCGTGATGGCCGGGACGACGCTGATGACCACCCAGTACCTGCAGACCGTCGAGGCCATGTCCCCGCTGGAGGCGGGTCTCTGGCTCGTGCCGCAGAACCTCGCCATGATCGTCGCCCTGACGCTGGCCCCCGCCCTCGCCCGCCGCGTCGGCACCGCGTACGTGATGGCCGGCGGATTCGCCGTGGGCGCGGTCGGGCTGTTCCTGCACACGCAGGTGCCGAGCGCCGGTGGCACCGGGCTGGTCGTGACCGGGCTCGTCCTGGCCTCCGCGGGCATCGCGCTGCCGATGGGCGTGGGCAACGGCGTCATCATGACGGCCGCACCGGCGGAGAAGGCCGGCTCCGCGGCCTCGCTGTCGGAGACGGGCGGCGAGTTCGGTGTCGCGGTGGGCGTGGCCGCGCTGGGCAGCCTCGGCAGCGCCGTCTACCGCGGGCAGCTCCCCGAGCACCTGCCGGTGGAGGCGGTCCGCGAGAGCATCACCGCCGCGGTGATCGCCGCCAAGGACCAGCCCGACCTGCTGGACCTGGCGCGGGCCGCGTTCACCACGGGGCTCAACACGGTGGCGCTGGTCAGCGCGATCACCTTCATCGGCCTGGCCGCCCTCACGCTCGCCATCCTCAGGCGCCACGCGGCATGACCTCCTGTACCGCGACTCACGCCGGACCGGCCCCCGAGGCCCGTCCGGCGTCGTCGCGTTCCACGGTTTCCCGGCGATGGGCGACCAGCAGCAGCACGGCCGGCACCACCGCGAGCACGAACGGCGACGGCTCGAACAGCGCGGCACCACCCAGCGCCCACACCCCTACCCCGATCCCGAGATAGGCCGGCGGCACCTGCCCCCGCCGCCCGAACCCCACCACCAGCGCCCCGACCAGCCCCAGCGGCACCGCGAAGCTCCCCCAGACCAGCCAGAACGCCCCCACGCCGGGCGCGAGCCGCGACAGGTCCTCCGGCCCCGGCGGGAAGAACCACATGCTCCCGCCGAACCAGCCCGGAATGTGCTCGGCGCTCAGCACGGCGGTGGCGACCAGGTGCACGCAGCCCAGGAACACCAGCATCCCGCCCGCCCGCCTTACGAGAACGGAAGTATCGGAACTCATAGGTCCGAATCGTATTACGGATCCGTCGGTTCCGTAATAAGCTGGCGCACATGAGACAGCCGGTGGGCCGCCCCAGGGACGGGCGCGTGGACGGGGCCATCGCCGCGGCGGCCCGCGAACTGCTGGCCGAGCAGGGATACGCACAGCTCACCGTGGACGCGGTGGCGGCGCGGGCAGGCGTCGGAAAGGCCGCCATCTACCGCCGCCACCCCACCAAGCAGGCCATGATCTTCGCGGCCGTCATGCACGACCTGGAGCTGGAGACACCCCCCGACACCGGCTCCCTGGCCACCGACCTGGCCGCCGTCACCCACGTCATCGCCACCACCCTGAGCACGCCGCCACCCGGAGTCGTGCCGGGACTGCTGGCGGACGTGCACGCGGACGAGGGGATGGCCGCCGCGTTCGCGGGGACGTTCGTCAGGGCCGAGCGGGAGTGCGTGACCGAGGTGCTGGACCGGGCGGTGGCGCGCGGCGAACTGCCGTCCCGGCCGGATCCCGCGCGCGTCCACGCCATGCTCCTGGGATCGATCTTCGCCTGGCTCTTCCTCCTGTCGGAAGACCCTGGCCAACTGGATGCCCTGGCGAACACGCTGGCCTCCGACGTGGCCCGCCTCCTGACCGGAGAGGGCGACGGTCCGTGACAGCGGCCGCTGCGCCTGTCCGGGCAGGCGCAGCGGCCGCGGTGGCTGTTCTACGCGATCGAGCCGGTCCAGGCCGCTGCGGCGGCCTTGTAGATGACGTTCACCGCGCCGTCGAAGTACGGCGAGACGCCGGTGTCGTAGCGGCCGTCGCCATTGGTGTCGGCAACGCTGATCGTGATGCCGTTGAGGTAGCCGGCACGGTAGTCGCTGCTGTACTTGTACAGCCAGGAAGAACCGAGGGAGCCTTCACCGGTGAACGGCGACTCGACGCCGAGGAACAGGTCGTCGGGGAGGCCGGACAGCGTCATGGTGGAGATCGACCCGGTGGACCATTCCAGGTTCTCGCCCGTGTAGGGCCGCCGTCCGTCAGGGTTGGGTCCGGCAGGGTAGCCGAAGACGTCCATCATGGAGTCCGTCGGCTGGTTCCAGGCGAAGCCCTGCCCGCCGGCGTTGTCGACCAGCCTCCCGGTGTTGGTCAGCACGTCGGGGGAGGGCGAGACCACGCCGTTGTAGACGTTCACGAAAGCGAAGTCGCGGTCGTAGTTCTGGTACGTGGAGAAGTCGAAGTGGGCGAAGGCCTGCTTCCCGACGTACAGGCCCCACGGAGTGGTGCCGGCGGTGTAGCCGGGGACGAAGACCCACTTGCCGAGTGTGGTGTCGGAGCGCTCGATGTCGTACACGCAGTGACCGGCCGTGGCGACGAGGTTGCGGTACTGCGACTGCAGTGCGGTGCCCGTGCACCAGTGCGGCTGCCCGTCACCACCGATGAAGAACACCTTGCCCGTGCTCGTGGGCGTTTTGCCCTTCGGCTCGGCCGGGCCCGCCACCGGCGCGACCGAGCCGGGCTTGGTGTCCGGGGAGACGGGGGTGGACACGCGTTCCCCCTGGACCTCGGTCTGTACGGCATAGGGTGTGGCGTTCTTCAGGTTGGCGGCTCCGTCGGCGAGCCAGAACCGCGCGATCTCCTGAGCGGCCGACACAGTGGCGAGAGGGGCCACCGTTATCTCGCCCTCGGCCTGCGCCGGGGTGGAGATGGCGGTGGATCCCAGCAGGCTCAGGCCGATGCCTAACGCGGTCAGTGTGCGTCTCATAGTTGATCTTTCCGTTCTTGTTGCAGATAAGGAGGATCTAAAGATCTCTCGATCCAAAACATCCGCATCACGCCACAAAATGGCACATTCGGTCAAGAAGTACAGAAAGTGACCTACCCAAGAATCGAACACAGTGTCGAACGTGGCGTGGTCGGCTCTCATGCTGCGAAGATCCGCTCCAGGGCCGATGCGGCTCGGCGGTCACGCGGAGTGAAAGGTCCAGGTCGCCGCGACGGCTCGTCATCGCGTCCTTGATCCGATTCCCAGCGAACTTACAGCAAAGGACGCAGTCTGTAAGGTCGTGAGTGCTGCCGGGTTTCAGCCGGAGTGCGAGGAGGGCGGGGCCTTCCTGGCCGAGCCGCGGTAGCGGTCGGCGTCGTAGCGGCGGTCGTTGTCGTCCAGCTTGGCCTGAGCCGCCTCCACCAGGTCCACGCCCAGCACGTCGGCCAGCCGGACCAGGTAGAGGGTGACGTCGCCCAGTTCGGTACGTATCCGGGCGAGCGCATCGGGATCGGGCTGCGCGGACTCGTCGGCCGTGAGCCACTGGAACTCCGCCACCAGCTCCCCGACCTCACCCGCCAGCGCCATCGTCAGGTTCTTGGGTGTGTGGAACTGCTCCCAGTCCCTGACCCTGGCGAACTCGCGCAGGCGTTCGGCAAGGCGTTCCAAGTCCGTCGTCACGTCGCACGACCCTACCCATCACCGCCGGTATGTTGCTGCTCGTGAATGGGGTCGAGCTGTTCCTGTTGGGCCGGACGCTGATGAAGATCGGCGAGGAGGCCATGCCGACCGAGGGCATCGGTGAGCACTCCACGAGCGTGCGCACGGTGCTGATCGTGGTGAGCGACCTGCGCGGACATCCCGACACCACCGTGGGTGAGATCGCCGCCCGTACCGGGCTGCCGCAGAGCGCCGTGTCGGCGGCCATCGCGCGGCTGCGCTCCGTGGGCGCGGTGATCGCCGAGACGGATCCCGCGGATCGGCGGCGCACGATCATCCGTGAGGCGCCTGGGGTGTCCGAACGGGTGACGCAGGTCAGGGACACCCCGATCGACGCCGCGCTGGGGATCGCGCTGGGCACGGACGACCCGCGACGCGTGGCGGAGACCGTGGCGGTCCTGGAGGAACTGGCCGCCAAACTGATCCCCGGAATAATGCATCGAACTTGATGTATCAGATTTGATGGATTATCTTTGAGGTCATGAACGCAGACATCTTGCGCATCCCAGGCGTCGACCTCTACTACGAGGTGCGCGGCAACGGCCCGCTCCTGCTGATCTCGCAGAGCGGCGAGGGCGACGCCGGTCGCACCGTTGACCTGGTCGACCGGCTGGTGGACGCGTACACGGTGATCACGTACGACCGGCGCGGGCTCAGCCGCAGCACGGTCCCCGGCACCGGCGTGAGCGTGCGCGAGCACGCCGACGACGTGCACCGGCTGCTGGCCCACCTCACCGACCAGCCCGTGATCATGGTGGGGCAGAGCCTGGGCGCCTCCATCGGGCTGCACCTGGCCGTCGAGCACCCCGAACAGCTCAGCCTGCTCATCGCGCACGAGCCCGTCTCGCCGTGGCTGCTGCCCGAGCCCGAACGGGCCGAACACCGCAAGGAGCTGGCCGAGCTCCAGTCGCTCTATCGCGGAGGCGGCCTGCCCGCGGCGATCGGCCAGGTGAAGCGGGTGCTCGGCATCACCGAGGACGCCGAGACCGACCTGACCCCGCAGCCCATCACGCCGCAACGGCAGGCGAACTTCGACTTCTTCATCCGCCACGACTTCACCGCCGTCGTCGAGGACGAGCTCGACCTGAGCGGGTGCCGTACCCGCATCCTGCCCGCGGCCGGGCACGCCACCCCGCAGCACGTCTTCGACCGCCGGTGCGCGGTCGAGCTGGCGGAGCTGCTGGGCACGGAGCTGGTGGAGTTCCCGGGCGGCCACAACGGCAACACCAGCCATCCCCGGGCGTATGCGGCCCGGCTCCGCGAGGTCCTCCAGACCGTCGGCTGAATCACCTCGCTCCAGTGGGTGTCGCCCCGAACCTGTACGCTTCCGCGCGTGTCCGAATTATCGGTTTCTGGCTATGAGATCAAGGGTGTTCTCGGCCAGGGCGGCTTCGGTGTCGTCTACCTCGCCGTGCAGTCGGCCGTGGGTCGCGAGGTCGCGCTCAAGGTCGACAACCGGGTGCTGCTGTCCGACCGCGACCGGCGCCGGTTCATGCGCGAGGTCACGGCCGCCGGGGCCCTGTCCGGTCACCCGCACGTCGTGGCCGTCTATGACGCGGGGCTGCTGCCCGACGGGCGGCCGTACATGGTGCTTGAGCTGTGCCCGGGCGGGTCGCTGTCCGGACGGAGGCTCTCGCCGGTCGAGGCGCGTGACGTGGGCGTACGGATCGCCGACGCGCTGGCCGCCGCGCACACGCAGGGGGTGCTGCACCGGGACGTGAAGCCGGGCAACATCCTGGTCAACCGGTACGGCCAGGTGGCGCTGTCCGACTTCGGGCTGGCGACCATGCCCGCGTCCGGGCCCGAGGCGTCGGTGACGCGCGAGTCCCTGACGCCGTCGTACGCGCCGCCCGAGGCGTTCGAGCTGGCCGAGCCGACCCCGGCCGGTGACGTGTACGCGCTGGCCGCCACCGTCTACGCGCTGCTGAACGGCCGCCCGCCACGCTTCCCCGAGAGCGGCGTGCCGAACCTGGCGATGATCCTGGCCCTGCACCGCCTGCCCGTTCCGGACATTCCCGGCGTGCCGCCCCAGTTGACCGCCGTGCTGCGCCAGGCGCTGGCCAGCGACCCGCGCGAGCGCACGCCCACCGCGGAGGCGTTCCGCGACGCCCTCGCCGCCGTCCCGCTCGGGCCCGCCCCGGCACCCTCCGGGGGACGGCACGCCGCACCGCTGACCCCCTCCCAGCCGATGGGGCAGCACCTGAGCCGGCCGGGGCCGCCGCCGATGGGGCAGCACGCGAGTCACCCGGGGCCGCAGCCGATGATGGGTCCGCCGGTCACCGGCCCGCCGCCGGGCGGCCACGCGGACACCATGCCACCCGCCCGGCGCGGTGCCTCGAGGGCGCTGGTCTCGATCGCCGCGGCCCTGGCCCTGGTGATCTCGATAGGCGTCGGCGTGGTCGTCTACACGTACGTCACCAGGGAGCCGGGCGGCAACCAGGCGTCGACTCCCAGCGCGTCGGCCTCCACGAGCGCCACGGAAGAGGCGAAGACCGTGTTCAAGGGGCTGAAGACGTACACGGAGAACTGCCCGGCGAGCAAGGTGCGCGGCGGTGAGGCGGCGTGCGTGCAGGAGTCGGAGTGCTGGGGCGGGCTGGTCATCATCTCCGGCGACACGAAGGCCAGGCGGGTCGGGTGCGAGGAGCTGCACTCGTGGGAGACGTTCGCGGTCGTCCCGATCCCGTCGGACGCCGACACCTACGTGCAGCAGGACCTCGCCAAGCACCCCACGATCAAGCGGATCTGCAGCCGGGCGGTGCTCCTGGCCAGCAGGGTCGGCACGGCCAGGAACATCGGCGCGGCCGGCTGGATGGCGGACGTGATGCCGCCGTCGCAGGCGCAGTTCGAGACCGGCACGCGCTTCCTGCGCTGCATCGGCCGCCTGACCAGCCAGGAGCCGCGCCGGTCCTACTTCCACCGGGGAGCTTGACGGCGTCCATCGTTCTCGCCACGCCGCCCTGACCGTCATGGTGGCGCGGCCGGCGGTGGCCAGGACGGCTAGGCTGCCCGAATGGACTTGAAGGATCGGGTACGCGAGCTGCGCGCCGAGGGCCGCTCCCCGAAGGAGATCGCCAAGGCGCTGAAGGTGTCGCCGTCCGTCGTGGCGCCGCTGGTGCGGGCCATCGCCTCGGAGGCCCCCACCGCCGAGCCCGAGGTGGTCGGGTGCTGGGTCAACATCGGCTGGAGCGAGGGGCTCACCGTCGACCCGGCCCGCGGATGGGTGGACGAGGGCCCCGACGCGGGCCTGGGCGGCCTGGTGTGCGTGCTGGTCGCGCGGCGGCACACCTGGGACAGGATGACGGTGGCCGGCTACCTCGCCGACGTCTACTGCCTCGGGGCGAAGAACGCGATCGGCCCCGACGTGCTCGACGACCGCGACCTGCGGCGCTTCCGCCAGTACTTCTTCGGCGAGTACGCGGGCTTCCAGGAGGCGCCGATCGAGCTGGCCCGGCACCTGGTGTTCGGGTCCGTCGACTACGCGCGGACGCTCGGGTTCGAGCCGACGGAGGACTTCGCTCCGGCGGCCGACGTGCTGGGCAAGTGGGAGGGGGACGCGGCGATCACGTTCGGCCGTGACGGCAGGCCCTTCTACGCGCAGGGGCCGGACGACGACCCGGCGAAGGTGCTGCGGACGCTGCGGCGCACGCTCTCCGACGAGGACTTCGACTATGTCACCGGAGGCCGGTGACGCGCATCGTGATGTTGAGGCGGCCGGAGGCCAGGCCGGTGGCGGGATCGCCGGTGCCCGGATGGACCTTCGGCACGCCGTGGTAGGCGAAGCGCGACGGCCCGCCGAACACGAACAGATCGCCTGAGGCGAGCTCGACATCCGTGTACGGCCGGCCGCGCGTCTCGGTGTTGCCGAAGCGGAACAGGCACCGGTCGCCGATGCTCAGCGACACCACCGGGGCGTCGGACTTCTCGTCCTTGTCCTGGTGCATGCCCATCCTGGCCTGGCCGTCGTAGAAGTTGATCAGGGCCGTGTCGGGTTCGTACGTGTCGCCGGGGCGTCCGTACGCGTCGGCCAGGGCGCGCCGCCCCAGCTCACCGAGCCACGCGGGGAACTCGGCCACCTGCCGGCCGTTCACGTCGTGGGCGATGCGCGTGTACCGGTACGGCTGCCAGTGCCATCCCACGCACACCGTCCGGACCGACATCACGCCGCCCCGGGGCAGCACGGTGTGCCGGATCGGCACCGGCCCCATGGCCCATCCGCGGCACGCCTCGACCAGGTGGCGCTGCTCGTCCAGCGTCAGCCAGCCGGGCACGTGTACCGCGCCCGGCGCGATCTCCCGCATCACGCTGTCTCCCGGCCCTTCCATGCCTGGTACGCCTCCGGCAAGCACCTCGAACACGGCCGGTACCCGGCCGCCACCGCGTCACCGGCGTCCGCGAAGAAGACACGATGCCGGATATATCCCCCACGAGCGATCGAGCGCAGCGCCGAGGGGCAGTCCAGCCGCCCGTACAGCCGGGCCCCTCGATGCCCGCCCAGCGTGCCGGGCACCGGACTCGCATACGGGCGGCCGTCGGCCCCCACCAGCGTGTACGTCATTTCGCGTCGTGAAAGACGAGCCCCAGCGTATGCCGCAGCCCGGACCGGACGGTGCTCACCCCGTGCCGCACGGGGGAGGCCGACCAGCCCCGCGAGGAGCGCACGGGCCGGTCGCGGGTGGTGAAGATCAGCCCGTGCCCCTGCGGCAACAGCGTCACCGTCCCCCGCGACTGGGCCCGCGGCCGCTGCTCCACCAGCAGGAACTCGCCGCCGGTGTAGTCCTCGCCCGGCCGGTCCAGCCCGATCACGACCTGCAACGGGAACACCAGGTCGCCGTAGAGGTCGCGGTGCAGCGCGTTCCAGTCGTCCCGTCCGTACCGCAGCAGGATGGGCGTCGGCCTGGTCTGCCCCGCTCTGTGACACATGTCCAGCCACTCGTCGAGGTCGTCCGGCCACGGCGCCGGCTGGCCCAGCCTGGCCGCCCAGTCGCGGGCGATCGGCAGCAGTCGCGGGTAGAACTCCGCCCGCAACTTCTCCACCAGCGGCGGGAACGGCCGGCTGAAGTAGCGGTACTGCCCGGCGCCGAACCGGTGCCGCTCCATGTCGATCGTGGACCGGAACAGCCCGATCTCGTCGTACAGGCCGGCGATCTCCTTGCACTCCTCGGGGGTGAGCACCGGCGGCGTCAGCGCGCACCCGTACGAGTTGACCTCTTCCGTCAGTTTCGCCCAGTCCATCTTGACCTCCTCCGTCAGCTTCGCCGAGCTCATCCGACGACGCTCCAGAGCTGCGGCTGCGGAGCGCCTTCGAGCGTGAGCAGCTCGTGCTTACGCTCGAGGCCGCCCGCGTACCCGGTCAGCGAGCCGTCCGCCCCGACGACGCGGTGGCAGGGGCGGACGACGAGCAGCGGGTTCGCGCCGACGGCCGCGCCGACCGCGCGGATCCGGTCACGTGGCGCGCCCACCCGCGCGGCGAGCGCGCCGTAGCTCGTCGTGATCCCGTACGGCAGCTCATCCAGGGCCGCCCACACCTGCTCCTGGAACGGGGTGCCGCGGGTGGCGAGCGGCAGGTCGAACGCGACCCGCTCGCCCGCGAAGTACTCGGCGAACTGGCGCTCGACCTCCTCGAACGCGGCCGGCTCCCACCGCAGACCAGCTCCTCCGCCCACGTCGAACGACACGCGCGTCAGCGCGGAGCCGTCACCGACGAGCAGGATCGGGCCCAACGGGCTTTCGATGATGCTGTGGATGTCCATACCTTCTTCAACACCGCCGAGCCCCCAAAAGTCAGCGGTTTTCGGACATCACAGCCCCCCTCATCCCCGCGCCTCGGCTTCCCCCGTCGCCACCGCCTCCCGCCTCCGGCCGTCCCCGCCACCCGCACACCTCAAGCCGCGTCCCAGTCGGTGGACGATCACGCGATCATGGGCGTACGCTCGGTGACCATGGCCGAGTCGCGCGAGCACACCTTCACCGGCACCACGGGCCTCAACACGGTCCGCGTATGGCCCCATGGCCGGCCGCGCTACGTGGCCGTCCTGATCCACGGGTACGGCGAGCACATCGGCCGCTACGAGTACGTGGCGGATCGGCTCGTCCGCCACGGCGCCGCCGTCTACGGCCTCGACCACACGGGCCACGGCAAGTCGGCCGGCGACCGGGTGCACATCGCGGACTTCGAGGACGTGGTCACCGACGTCTACTCCATCGAGGAGCAGGCCAGGGACGACCACCCCGGCGTCCCGGTCGTGGTGATCGGCCACTCGATGGGCGGCATGATCGCGGCCCGCTACGCCCAGCGCTACGGCGACGGCCTGGCGGCGCTCGTGCTGTCAGGCCCGGTGATCGGCGAATGGGCGGTCGTCCCGACCCTCCTGGCCTACGAGGAGCCCCCGGACGTCCCGATCGACCCGGCCACCCTCTCCCGCGACCTCTCGGTGGGCGCCGCCTACGCCGCCGACCCCCTGGTGTGGCACGGCCCGTTCAAGCGCGCCACGCTGGAGGCGTTCGCCACGACGCTGGCCACGATCGCCAAGGGCGGCAGGCTCGGGCCCCTGCCCACGCTGTGGGTGCACGGGGCCGACGACGAGCTCGTCCCGCTGAACGGGAGCCGTCCGGGGGTCGAGGCGATCAAGGGTACGGACCTGACCGAACGGATCTACGAGGGCGCCAGGCACGAGGTCTTCAACGAGACCAACAAGGCCGAGGTCCTGGACGACGTGACGGCCTTCATCGACCGGGCTATTTGACCGGCAGCCATACGTACCCGGAGCCCCGCGTACGGGTGAGCTCGATCTTCCAGCAGCCCCGCTTCGGGAAGACGAACCCCGTACCCCACTCCTCGCCGGGTTTGTGCCAGCTCGACCCGCCATGCTCCTCGGGCCCCCAGGCGAGCTTGGCGGGCGTACCGTCGGGAAGCGTCGCCTTGACCCGCAGCGGCCCTTCACCCGTCATCCGCCACACGATCTTGATCTCTTCGCCGCGCGCCAGCGGCGGACCCGCCACGAACAACAGCCCCCACAGCTCCGCATCCCGCCCCACCCCCCGCACCTCGGGAAACCCTCCGCCGAGAAGCACCGAGGTCCCGTTACACGCAGCCCTGGTAACCGTCGGGCTGGGACTTACGGCGCTCGGGCCTACGGCGCTGGAGCTCGCGGGACTCGGGCTTAAGGGACTCGGGACGGCCGACCGAGCCACGGGCGCGGGCACCTCGGCCGAACACCCAGCCGCGACCACCAACAGCGTCACCATCATCAACCACTTCATGCAACCTGTACTCCGGGCGATACCGGGAGGTTCCGGCTAGCGACCCGGACTCGCTGGAAGCATGAGCGCCAACAGCCTGGAGCCTGACGCGACCGCTCAGACCTTGCGCCAGCCTGGCACCCAGGACCCGCCCTCCTCGACGACGTAGTCGCCGAACAGAGCGGGGGCTTCTTGACGCATGAACTCGCCGATGCGCTGGAACAGCAGGCGAATCTCCTCCTCCGCGCCGACGGCGGTGCGGGCCTCGATCGTGTGCCGCAGCGTGCGCACGTTCGCGGTCCACACCAGCCCGGTCGCCACACCCTCCGGGGCGAACCTGCGCATGAACGACGTGCGGTGCTTCTTCTCCGAGAACGGCACGCCCTCCTCATCGAGCCCGAAGTGCTCGCCCATCCACAGCTGGAACTGCTCGAGCTGCTCCAGCACCGCCGTGGCCCGCTTCATCAGCTCGTCGTCTTCCCGTGCCCATTCCGGGAACCAGAACGGCAGCTCGTCCAGCCGGACGAAACGCAGCGACTCCTGCGAGACGGCCACACCCGGGCGGTGCCGCACCAGCTCGTGGGTCAGCACCCGGCTGACGTTGTGGAGCACGAAGCTGAAGCTGACGTGCTCGAGGACCGAGCCGTGTGCGCTGGCCAGGATGTTGCGCAGGTAATCGTCCTGGTTCTCCCTGATCCTGACCACGTTGGGATTGAGGCCGGGCTCGAAGGAGCGGTAGCAGAGCCGACCGGCGAACTCGGCGAGGTTCTGCGCGTCGAGGTCGCCGCGATCGAGCCGCTCCAGCCAGCTCTCGCCGCCGACCTCGGCCAGGTAGCGGGCCAGCTCGTCGTAGTCCAGCGACGGACGGGAGACGATGAAGACCTCGGGTTCGACACTGCGCATGGAGAGCCCCCCGCTCGGATCGACCGCTTTTGACGGCCCCAAGCCAACCAGCTCCTGCCACCCGGCGCGAGTCGACCGCCCCTGGACGCTCTCGCGGGCATCCACGCCCAAGGTCGTCAGGCGCCGTGGCTTGCGGCTTCGACGGTCAGCAGGCGCCGTGGCTTGCAGCTTCGGCCTCCCCGATCTCGCGACCGTTGAAGGTCTCGAGCCGGCCGGAGCGAACGCGGCGGGCTCCGGCTTCTATCGACGGGTCGCCGAGCCGTCCGCGGCCGCCTGCGCGAACGATCGTAGTGCGTGGACGGTGGCATCGGGGATGGGCAGCACATCGAGATCGGCCCGAGCGAGGACGTCGGGTCGTGGAAACATCCTGGTGAGGCCGACAGGGGCGAGGCCGGGCACGACCGCGCCGAACCGGCCGGCGAGGTCACCCAGGATCGCCCGTGCCCGTGCGGCGTCCGGAACCCCGGCACGCACGATGTCATGCACGCCGACTTCGAACGGATCCCACGAACCGCACGTCCTCGCAGAGTCGTCGAGGGCGAAGATGCGCCGGGCCCGGTGGACGTGGTGGATGAGTCCGTTGAGCCGGGGGAGATGGGCGACGAGCAGGAGCTCGGCCGGGGATCGCTGGGTGATCTCGATCATGCCGGGGTCGTGATCGATCAGGATGGTGCGCCGATAAGAGCTGCACGAGACCGCTTCGACGGTCGGTGTCGCGCGTGCGGCCAGGTGGCGCAGTGCGGTCGCGAAATCGAGTGACTTGTCGTGAGCGAGCCGGAGGGCCAGTCCGCCATCGGCCTGGAGGCGGTCGGTGACCCGCCGTCGGGCCCGCAGCTCACGCGGGGCGCCGCGGAAGGTGCCCATGAGGACCCGGTTGAGCTGCCGAACGCTGCCGAAACCCGCGGCGAAGGCGATGTCGGCTATGCGAAGGTCAGTGTCGTCGAGCAGCTGGCGGGCGAAGTGCGCGCGCCTGGAGCGGGCGAGCTGGTCGGGCGTGACCCCGGCATGCTGAAGAAACATGCGCCGCAGGTGACGTGGGGACACGCCGAGCCGACCGGCGAGACTGCTCTCCGTCGCGTCGTCCAGGGCTCCGCCGGCGATGAGCTCGACCCCGTGGCACACCAGCTCGGGCATGTCCGCGACGGTGGCCGGTTCCTGCCGGTACGGGCGGCACCGGTGGCAGGCGCGGTACCCGGCCGCCTCCGCCGCGGCCGCGGAAGGGTAGCGGGTGGTGTTCGCCGGGAGGGGGCGGCCCGGGCAGTCGTCCCGACAGTAGATACCGGTGGTCCGAACGGCGCCGACTGCGTTCACGCTTCCAGCATGGCATCCACCGGCTCACCGGATCGGACAGATCCGGACAGGCTGCCCGTCCTGGCCGAATGTGACCAGACCTACTGATCAGGGCCCCGCGAGAATTCGGGCTCACCCATCTCCTTAAGGACATTCCATGAGCGCCGCATCGAACAAGCAACTCATCATCGACGCCTGGCGGATCTTCGCCACGCGTGATGCCGACCAGGTCCGCGACGTCTTCGCCCTTGACGCGGAGTGGCTCGCCCCTGCCGACAACGCGACCTCCCGCGCCATCGATGGAACCCACCATCTCATCGGCCGGGACCGCATCGTGCGCTTCCTGACCGAGGAATTCTCCACGGTCTTCGTCGACAACGTGTCCATCGAGTTCGCCGGCTTCTACGCCGACGGTGACACCGTGGTCGTCGAGATGAGACTGCAGGCCACCCTTGCCCACGGCGGCCACTACGACAACGAATACTGCTTCATCTTCGAACTGGAGTCCGGCCTGGTCAAGCGGGTCCGCGAGTACATGGACACACAACGCGGCGCGGCATGGTTCCGCTCACCCACGACGTCGGACCGGCAGGATCAACCCGAAGCGACCACCACCCATCACTAGCCCGAAAGCCCCGGCTGGGGGCGGCGATCATAACCCCGGGCTGGGGCCCTCAGGCCGGGACGCGACGGCCGCAACCTCAGGCCGGGATACGATGGCGGAACCTCCAGGCCGGGGCGCGACGGCGGCAACCTCAGGCTGGGGGCGATGGCGGAACCTCCAGGCCGGGGCGCGATGGCAGCAACCTCAGGCTGGGGGCGATGGCCGCAACCCCAGGCCGAGGGCTGGCAGCTATAACCTCCAGGCTGAGGGCGACGGCTGTAACCTCAGGCACATCGCCTCCAGCTGCGGATCGAAGTACGGCCCGACCGCCCACCGCGTGCGTGTATCCAGGTAACTGGCCCCCGCCGTCGCCAGCCGCCCGTCGCACCACGCCTGCTCGCGGCAACCAGGCACCCGCGGACAGCCCGTCCTCCCTCTCCTGCTGGAAGGCCGCGAACCGGCCACCGGATCCGAACGCGCCGCGTACGTTCTGCACGAAGACCCGCATGCCGCGCCTGCCCGGCACGCGAGCGGTGCCCTTGGCGTCGAGCTCGTGCTTGCCGTACGGAGTCCGTACGAGCACCACACGCAGCGGCCGCACCGCGCAGTCGATAGCGGCAAGGCGAACAGCACCACGCCATCGGGCATCGGAACGCTCAGCCGTGGGTGACCTCGATGTCGGGCGTCGTGGCCTCGGGCAATCCGAGGAAACGGTCGAGCAGTCCGCTGATCAGGCCCAAGGCAGAAACTCCCCTCCGGCTGCGGTCACGCCGACGTTCGGCGAGTCGGTGACAGATCTCCCCTCCGGCTCCGGCTCCGGCTCCGGCTCCGGCTCCCAAGCGTATGCGGGGCCGATGATTTTTCCCGGGCACGCGGGTCTGCATGTGAGAGAGGAGGCGATATGTGCGATCAAGAAAAGGCACTGGCCGCGGGGGTTGCGCTGCTGGAACGGGCGATCGACCACGCGCTGGGCAGCCTCCGCGTAGTCACCCCGGCCGCCCTCTGCCGTCCCACTCCCTGCGCGGACTGGAACCTCCAGCACCTGCTCGACCACATGGCCGACTCACTCCGAACCCTGAACGACGCCGCCTCCGGCCACATCCCCCCAGCACCGCCGCGTATACCCGTCACCCCTGTCCCAACGCCAAGACCCCCCAACCCACGCATGCCGCCCACCCCGGCCCCCCAAAGGCCGACCACCCTCGCACCAGGCGACGGCATCGGCACTCCTCCACAGCGCGGCCTTCGAAGGCCGACAGCGCCCACGTCCGGCCGTGCAGACACCGCCTCAATGCGCTCCGGCATCCGCGGCTCGGCTGCGTCTGCGTCAGGCGGAGGGTGCGGCGCCTCATCGGGCACGGGCCTTCGTGGTTCGGCTGCGTCCACGTCGGGTGGAGGGTGCGGCGCCTCACCGGGAACCGGCTTTCGCGGGTCGAACGCATCCGCGTCCGGGGGAGGAGACAGCGCCTCTTCGCGCTCTGGTGCCCGTGAGGTGGCTGCGTCCGCGACCGGAGAGGGAGACAGCGCCGCTTTGTGCTTCAGCGGCTCTGCGCCGCGAAGGCAGGGATGCGGGGCCAACCCGGCGCTCCTTCTCCGGGACCGCGCCACAGAGGTGCTGGGTGTGTGGGTGGGCGCGGTCACCCATCCCGGGATGGTCTCCATAGGCGATCGCCATTTGACCGCGCCCATGGTGGCCGCCGCCGGTGCGATCGAGATTGCCGTGCACGGCTGGGACGTGGCCAGGGCCTGCGGCGAACAGCACCCGATCCCGGATCTCATGGCCGAGGAACTGCTGGACCTGGCCCATCTGTTCGTCACGGACGTTGACCGGCCGCACAGGTTCGCCCCGCCGAGGACCCTGCCCCCGCGCGCCTCGGCCCAGGACTACCTTCTGGCCTATCTCGGCCGTGACCCGAACTGGCCAACAGCCCTCTGACCAGCTCAACGACCCCAACCTCAAAGATAGAACAATCCAGCCCATCCAGCATTTCCCGCTCACACGCCGTACGATCATCCTGTACCGCAACCACGTCGGGGACACCGACCACAGAGCCCAGCACACGTCCGGCCGGTCGTCAGCGGGGCGGCGACACCCGATCGCCGTGACCCGGCCGACCAACGTGGTGGCGACGACCGTTCTTCGTGCGGCCGTCGCCACCACCACGCCTCGCCCTTCCTGCACAAGGTGAACGCACGCCTGAGGCGGGCGGCAGGGGCCGGGGTGGTGGGGGTCAGGTGTCGTCCTGGAGGACCTCCAGGAGGAGTTCGCCGTACTTCGCCAGTTTGTTTTCGCCGACGCCGTTGATGTTGCTCAGCTCCGACAGTGAAGACGGTCGGGCGGTGGCGATCTCTCTCAGGGTCGCGTCGTGGAAGATGACGTACGCGGGCACCCCCTGCTCCTTCGCGATGGCGCCCCGCCACGATCGGAGCCGCTCGAAGAGCGGGGCCGCTTCGGCGGATAGCTCGGCCACCGCCTGGGCTTTCGATGAGGAGGCTGCCTTGGCCCGGGCGGGGCGCAGAGCGTCGCGGCGCAGCAGGACCTCGCGCTGTCCCCGGAGCACCGAAGCGCTGTCGTCCGTGAGCACCAGCGCTCCGTAGTCGGACTCGACCGCCAGCAGTCCCTGCGCCAGCAGTTGCCGCACCACCCCGTGCCACTCCGCGTTGCCCAGGTCAGTGCCCACTCCGAACACGGTGAGCGTCTCGTGGCCGTGCTGCAGCACCTTGGCGGTCTTCTTGCCGAGCAGGATGTCGACCACCTGCCCCACCCCGAACTTCTGCCGCCGCTCCCGCGCCAGCCGCAACACCGCCGACAGCACCTTCTGAGCGGGGATGGTGCCGTCCCAGGATTCGGGCGGATTCTGGCAGGTGTCGCAGTTTCCGCAGGGTTCGGCGCCCTTCTGGCCGAAGTAGTCGAGCAGCATCACCCGGCGGCACCCGACGGTCTCGCACAGCGCCAGCATGGAGTCGAGGTGGACCACCTGGCGGCGGCGGTGGGCCTCGTCGCCCTCCATGGCCATCCGCCGGTGCTGGACGACGTCCTGGAGGCCGTACGCCATCCACACCGTGGCCGGGAGGCCGTCGCGGCCCGCGCGCCCGGTCTCCTGGTAGTAGCCCTCGACCGACTTGGGCAGGTCGAGATGGGCGACGAAGCGTACGTCGGGCTTGTCGATGCCCATGCCGAACGCGATCGTGGCCACCACGATCAGCCCGTCTTCGCGCAGGAAGCGGGACTGGTGGGTGGCGCGGGTGCGGGCGTCGAGACCCGCGTGGTACGGCACGGCGGCGATGCCGTTGTCGACCAGGAACTCGGCGATCTTCTCGACCGAGGAGCGCGACAGGCAGTAGATGATGCCGGAATCGCCCGGATGCTCGGTGCGCAGGAACTCCAGCAGCTGCCGCTTGGGCTCGCTCTTGGGCGTGATGCGGTAGTGGATGTTGGGCCGGTCGAAGCTGGCGACGAAGTGGCGGGCCTCGCTCAGGCCGAGCCTGGAGGAGATCTCGGCGTGCGTGGCCGGGGTGGCCGTGGCGGTCAGCGCGATGCGCGGCACATCGGGCCAGCACTCGTGCAGCGTGGACAGCTCCAGGTAGTCGGGCCGGAAGTCGTGCCCCCACTGCGCCACGCAGTGGGCCTCGTCGATGGCGAACACCGAGATCTCGCCCTTGGCCAGCAGCCGCAGCGTGGCGTCCACGCGCAGCCGCTCGGGGGCGAGGTAGAGGAGGTCGAGCTCGCCGGCCAGGAACTCCGACTCGACCAGCTGCCGCTCGTCGAAGTCCTGCGTCGAGTTGAGGAACCCCGCGCGTACGCCGAGCGCCCGCAGCGCGTCGACCTGGTCCTGCATCAACGCGATCAGGGGTGAGATGACGACCCCCACGCCGCGGCGCACCAGGGCGGGGATCTGGTAGCAGAGCGATTTGCCGCCGCCGGTGGGCATGAGCACGAGCGCGTCGCCGCCGGCCACGACGTGGTCGATGATCTCCTGCTGCCCCGCCCTGAACGAGTCGTAGCCGAATACGCGGTGCAGAACGTCGGTGGGGGTATCCATGTGGCTACCTTACGTGTTCGCGGGTGAGCGTTTCGTGAGTTCCGCCGACGGCGATCGGGGGCTCCAACGCGCTCGCCTTGGCATCCCCCAGTCTGCCCGACGGTGATCGGTCCGTGAGCCAGCCCACAAGGCGCCCTTCGAGCCCGGTCGGCCGCGCTCCGGCCGCGCTCCGGCCATGGTGAGGGCTGGGGTCGGTCCTTAAAGGGTCCCATTGAGGGGGTTGCCGAGATGTGGGCAGGGTGAGGGTTGTGGGGGTGAAGGAGTGGAGGTGGGTTAGGCGGTGGCGGGGTTGGGGTGGGCGTTGCGGTGGTAGGCGATCAGGGAGAGGGCGCCCAGGGCGCAGGCCGCTGCCACCGCTCCCATCACCGCCGGATACCCGGCGAACTGCGCGATTCCTGCCGCCAGCAGCGGCGCGACGGCCTTGGCGACCGTGATGGGCAGCGCGAGTGCCCCGCTCAGGGACGCGTACGCTCCCGTGCCGTACCGGTCGGCCAGAAGAGCAGGGCGGGCGATCGTGCCCACGCCGAACCCCAGCCCGAACAGCACCACCCCCGCCACCGCCCCCGCCGTGCTCCTGCCGACCAGCGGCAGCAGCACCGCCGCGAGCCCCTGCACCCCGAACATCACCGCCGTGATCAACGCCACCGACCAGCGGCCCTGCAGGCCGGTGGTGACGAGCCGGCCCGTGACCGACAGCACCCCGAGCAGGCCCGCGACCCCGGCGGCGAAGAGGGGGGTGTGGCCGAGGGCGATCAGGTACGTGACCAGCAGGACCCCCATGACCGACACCGCGCCGGTCTGGGTCAGGAAGGCCGCCGCCAGCAGCCAGAAGGGACGTTCGCGCAGGGCCGCCCCGACGATCTCGCGCCGGTTCACGTGCGGGGGAGCGGCCCGGCTCCGGACGGCCAGGGCGTGCAGCGGCACCGAGGTCAGGGCGTATCCGGCGGCCAGGATGACGAGGGCCTGGCGCCACCCGTACAGGTCCACGAGAAAGCCCGTCAGCGGCAGGAAGATGCTGGACGCGAAGCCCGCCACGACGGTCACCGCGAGTAACGCCCGCGCCCGCCTGGTCGCGTCGAACCAGGCCACGATCACGGCGAAGGCCGCCTCGTACAGCACCATCGCCGACGCCACGCCCAGCACCCCGCAGACCAGGTACAACTGCGCCACAGAGCGCACCTGGGACCACGCCAGCACCGCCAGCCCGCCCAGCACCGACCCGAGGGTCATGAGCCCGCGCCCGCCGTGCCGGTCCAGCCAGCGGCCGATGAGCGGCGCCGCGACCCCCGACACCAGGACGGCCAGGGTGATCGCTCCGGTCAGTTGTGCGACCCCGGCGTGGAGGTCGCGGGACATCGGTGGGATGAACACCGAGAACGCGTAATAGAGCACGCCATATCCGGCGGTTTGCGTGATCGAGAGAGCGCCGATCATCCACATGGGAGACTTCGGCACGGTGGCGTCGATCACTCCAGGATCGTTCCCGTTCACCGGTCAGAAATACGGTGATAAATGTCACTTCGCCGCGTCAGGAATAGCGCACGGTAAAAGCGTAATAGCGTCGAGTCATGACCTTTTCCTATGTGGTGACCGGCGGCGGGCGTGGCATCGGAAAGGCCGTGGTCGAACGGCTCCTCGGCGAGAAGGGCGGCGAGAAGAGCACCGTGGTGGCCGTCGAACGCGACCCCGACGCCCTCGCCTGGGCCGGCCCTCGAGTCATCCCGCTGATCGGCGACGCGGCCGACGAGGAGGTCGCCGCCTGGGCCGCCGACCTGGCCCAGGAGGCGGGCATCCTGCGCGGCTGGGTCAACAACGCCGCCGTGTTCCGCGACGCCTCCGTCCACACGTCCCCGATCGCCGAGGTCAGAGCTCTGATCGCGGCCAATCTCGACCTCGCCGTGGTGGGCTGCGCCACCGCCGTACGCCACTTCCTCGCGGCCGGTACGCCCGGCGCCATCGTCAACGTCACCTCCCACCAGGCCACCAGGGCGGTGCCCGGCAGCCTCCCCTACTCGACCGCCAAGGCCGCCACGGAGGGCCTGACCAGGGCGCTGGCCGTGGAGTACGGCAGGCACGGCATCAGGGTCAACGCCGTGGCCCCGGGCTCGGTGGCCACCGAACGATATGAGGCGTTCCTGGAGTCGCAGACCCCGCAGGCGCGGCAGGCCGTCGAGGAGCAGCTGGCCATGCTGCACCCGCTCGGCCGGGTCGCGACCCCCGCCGAGGTGGCCTCCGTCGTGGCGCATCTCCTCTCGGACGAGGCGGCGTTCGTGAACGGCGCCACCATCCCCGTGGACGGCGGCCGCACGGTGCTGGGACTCGACCCGGAAGCTCGGGAATGAAAACCGTTGTCACCTGGTTGTGCAGGCCATGAAGAAGAACCTGCACCCCGCGTACGGCCCCGTCGTCTTCCGTGACCCGAGCGTCGGGTTCGCGTTCCTCACCCGCTCGACCCTCACCAGCGACAGGACGGTCGAGTGGGAGGACGGTAAGACGTACCCGGTCGTCGACGTGGACGTGTCGTCCGCCAGCCACCCCTTCTACACCGGCCGCGGCCGCATCCTCGACACCGCGGGCCGCGTCGAGCGCTTCAATCAGCGCTACGCGAACCGCCGCAAGTGACGGGCGGCCCCCGCAGGCATGTAAGCGCCTGCGGGGGATCGGCCTGAGGGGGCATGCCTGCGCTACTGCTGGGTAAAAGGTGGTCACCGGCATCGGAGCAGTGGTGATGGCCATGAGTCTCTCTGGAAAGGAACGCCGCATTCTCGCTGAGATCGAGCAGGCCCTTGAGCGAGAGGACCCCGAGCTGGCCAGGCGCGTCGCGGCGATCAACAAGATCGAATCAGACGGGGACTTCTCCCACGCGTATGGTGATCGCCTGCGCAGGTGGGTGCTGGCGCACGTCTGGATGATCTTCACGGCCGGCGCGCTCGTGATCGTCCTGCTCCTGCTCGCCGTACTGACCACCTGACAGCACAGTCAGCGCCGCCGGCGCAGCAGCGCCAGGTCGGCGGCGGCCACGACGGCCACCGCGGCCGCGATCGCGGCCTCCCAGCGCCAGACCTCCGCCCCCGTGCTCGCGGCGAGCACCGCGAAGAACACCGCCGCCGCCATCCCCAGCACCAGCGCGACCAGGGACAGGATCCGCCGGGTGCGCAGCGGGCTGCGCGCGCTCAGCGGCTCCGTGCCCGCCCGGTTACGCAGCCACATGGTCGATCCCCCTTCCGAACGGTCAGGCGAGGCACCTCAGGGCCGCGACGACGCGCGGGTCGATCCCGTGCGACGCAGGCAGCCGCCCCACCGTGGCCTCCACGAACTCGGGGTACGACAGCGAGGCCGTGACCCCGTTCACGGCGGCCCAGATCTCGTCGGCCGTCTGCTCCACCTGCACCTTGGCCTCCTGCTCGGCCAGCACGAACTGTCCCACCGCCACCCGCCACAGCGTCCGGTCGTCGACCTCGGCGTCGGGGACGGGCGCGCCGACGTCGTCGGCGTGGGTGGCGTACTCGGAGTCGTAGTGGAAGGCCTGCCGGCCGCACGGGTAGGGCCCGGCCATGGTGTCGATCAGCCCGCCGGGGCCGAGCTCGCGCATGCGGCGGCGCGTCTCGCCGTTCTGGACCCGCCACTCCTCCAGCACTTCCGCCACGGGCAGGTGGCGCCGCTGCCGCACCGACCACTCGTTGAAGTCGTTGTAACCGGACACGCCGGCCTTGGAGAGCCGGGTCAGCAGGTCCTGCACGGTCCCGTCGAGGCAGGCGTGGTTGTACAGCTCCTCGCCCGCCAGATGGCCCAGCACGTCACGCACCGACCATCCCTCGCACCGGGACGGCCGCTGCCAGCCGGCCTCGTCGAGCCCGCTGAAGAACCGGTCGAGCCGGGCGGCCTCCGTGTCGAAGATGTCGAACGGATTGAAGTGTTTGAGCAGCTCGTCGGCCATACTCCGGACGCTACCCGCTACGTGCCCGCTTTCACGGCCATCGATCCGACGGAGGACCTGACCCGGTCGTACTCGTCGGCGCAGGTGGGCGCCCGCTCGGGCGGGACCCAGCCGCCCTGGGCGATCCGGTCGTACTTGCCGGGGTCGGCGCCGTACAGGAGGCAGGAGAACGTGGCCGACTCGGGCGGCCCCGACAGGTGGTCGATGCCGGAGTGGCCGGCGAGCAGGTGGCGGGCCTCGGCGGCGGCCACCACGCGCTTGGGCGCGTCGGACGCGAGCGTCAGCGCCGCGAACTGGTCGGCCTGCTCCTCGCTGTCGGCCAGGCCGTTCAGCGTGGTCAGGGCGTGGCCGAGCTGGTGGTGGAAGAGCACGGCCAGCGCGCCGTCCATGCGGGCGGACCTGGTACGGGCGTCGGTCTCCTCGGTCTCGGAGATGCCGTCCATCACGTGGCGCACCTTGTCCACCAGCTGGTAGCAGATGGTGATCCGGCGCTCCTCGAGGTCCCAGGTGGCCTCCGGCGCGTCGCAGTCACGGGCGACGACCTTGACCGACGCGGGCAGCCGGATCCGGGTCTTGAGCGTGTCGCCGTCCTTGAGGAGCTTTCTGGCCTGTTCGGCGCCCGGCGAGCCCGGCTGCTCGTAGCGTACGGACAGATCGGACGAAGGCGCCGCCCCCAGCGTGCTCGTCATGCTCAGGACGAGGGCGATGAGGGGATGCGGCATACGAGGCTCCTTCGGGGGTCGGTAGATCCACGCAATGCGACTGTCCATGCACGCAAAGCGTGATCCCTAAACCTGAGGGCCCCCGAAAAGCCGGAAGGCCCGGCCCCTGACAAGGGACCGGGCCTCCGTCTTATGGATTAACGACGCCACCAGCTGCCGTAGACCCGCACGTAGTCCGTGCGGCTCTTGGAGCCGTCGAGCTCGTCGTTGCCGTCGAACACGGCGCGGAAGGTACCGCTCTTGTAGGCGCGGGTCTCGGCGTAGAACTTGCCGCCCCACTTGGTCTTGGCGGAGGCGACCCACTTCCAGCCGCTGGAGCCGTTCGCGCGGAAGTAGACGTCCACCTTCTCGCCGCGGACGCCCTCCCAGCCGTCGTCATCCACCTGGAGACGGCCGGAGAACTCGATCGTACGACCCTTGCGGATCTTGTACGGGTCGGCGGAGAAGCGCGAGATACGCGTCTCGGACTTGCTCTTCTCGAGCTCGACCGAGAAGAACGCCGTGTCCTTCGCGATCTCCTTGCCTGCGGAGTCGAAGGCTACAGCGGTGGCCTGCCACTTGCCCTGGGGGTCCCCCTCGGTGAAGCCGACGGCGAAGCGCCAGCCCTCGAGGTCCTTGACGTCCTTGGCGCGGAGCGTGCGAGCGCCCTCGGGCGCCACGCTGAGCTCGACCTTCTTGACGTCGGAGCTGGCCCCGATGTCGAAGTACGCGGTCGTCTCGGAGCCGGGCTCCACCACGACCGGATTAGGGTCGATGTCGCGGATCTTGAGCTGGGTGTCCACCTTGGTGGCCGCCGAAGCAGTGCTCGCGCCCGACATCAGCATGGCCCCGCCCACAAGGGCGGAAACGATACCAAGTGCGATCTTTCTCATGAGGGTGCTGATTCCTCTCCCCGTATTGACTTGGAGCCGGCTCGGGGTGGCCGACCCCTTTACTACTTTGAGCCACGAGAAGGGGAAAAGGTTGGCTAATGTTACAGAAAATATTTGATCAACCTGGCAACCAGGGGTTATGCGGGAAAAGTACTTGACCGGCTACAGTCTGGCGCATGACCGACGTCTACACGCTCGGCGAGCCCTTGGGGATCGTCTCCAGCGGCCGGGTTCGCCACGAGAGCGAAGCCCGGCTGGACGTGTGCGGGCCCGAGTTCACCCTGGCGATCGCGCTGGCCAGGCTCGGGCACCGCACCGCTTACCTGGGCAAGGTGGGCGATGACGAGCTGGGCGCGAGGGTGCTCACCGCGCTCAGGGGAGAGGGTGTGGACGTCGCGGACATGCGCGTGTCCGAGGGGTTGCGCACGGGCCTGATCCTCAGAGAGACCCGTGTCGGCCGCTCACAGAGAGTGACGCAGTATCGCGCGGGCTCGGCGGGCTCGCGGCTCACTCCGGGCAACGTGCCGATCGACCGGATCGCGGCGTCGAAGATGCTCCACGTGACCGGTCTCACGGCGGGCCTCGGCCGGGACGCGCTCGACGCGGTGCGCACCGCCGTGAGCGCCGCGAAGAACGCCGGGGTGATGGTCTCCTTCTCCGTCGACTACGTGCCCGAGCTGTGGCCGTCGGTACGCGAGGCCGAGGAGGTGCTCGGCGAGCTGGCCTGCGACTCGCACCTGCTCTTCCTCCGCCAGGACGAGCTCGACCTGGTCAAGCCCGCGCTCACGGCGGAGCGCGAGGTCGTGGTGGACCGCGGCGCCAAGGGCGCGAGCGTGCGTGCCGACCGGATGCGCTACGACGTGCAGGGCTGGCAGGTCCCCATCGTGGACACGGCCGGCGCGGGGGAGGCGTTCGCGGCCGGTTACATCAGCGCCGCGCTCGACGGCCTCATCCCCCAGGAACGCCTGCACCGCGGGGCGCTGTTGAGCGCCGCCGCGGTGACGAGCGTCAGCGACTGGCAGGGGTTGCCCACCAGGTCAGAGCTCTAGTTCGTGGTCAGGGTGAAGGTCGAGGTCGTGTTCTTGATGTTCTGGAAGTTGTTCGCGAACCTCAGGTTGTTGATCGTGGCCGACCCGACGGCCGGGCCCTGACCGGGCTCGGGCAGCTCGTTCACCCAGATGCCGAACCCGGACTTGGCGTCGAAGGCGTCGCCGCTCTTCTGCGCCCCGCTGATCGACACGTTCGTGAGGATCGTGTCCTTGACCGGGTTCAGCGGCGCGCTGCCGGAGTAGCCGGTCTGGAACATGATCCCGCTGTACGTCGGGTCCACGATGTCCAGGTTGTTGACGCGGATGCCCTGGAACACCTTGGACGAGGAGAACAGCCACAGCGCCGGGAACGTCTGCTGCCCCCAGAAGTGCCCGCCGGCCCGGACCAGCGAGATGTTGTCGAACGTCGTGGGCGGGCTGGCGCCGAACCCGTTCATCGGGATCCCGAAGTCCAGCGAGCTGATCGTGACGCCCGGGTAGGTCAGCGTGTCCGCGACGTAGATGTTCCTGAACGTGTTGTCGTAGCCGCCGTACACGGCCACGCCCGCGGCCCGCCAGGTGAGCAGCGAGGTCAGGTTCTCGAAGACGTTGCCGGTCTGCTCGCCGGGGTTGTTGTCGGTGGCCGAGAACAGCGCGAAGCTGTCGTCGCCCGTGGCCCTGGCCTCGACGTTGGTGACGTGGTTGCCGGTGCTGCCGTTGGTCATGTTCAGGCCGTCGGCGAACAGGTTGCGGATCCGTGAATTCTTGATCGTGATGTTGTCCGTGTTCGTGCCCCAGTAGAGGCAGATCTGGTGCTCGGCCCAGACGTTGTCGATCGTCATGTTCGCCACGTTCGAGAAGTCGAACACCTTGCCGGGGCCGTCGATGCGCGAGGTGTAGTTGCCGAAGTAGGCGAAGTTCGCGAACGTCGAGCCGTTGGCCGAGGCCTCGGTGCGGAAGCCCACGTCGGTGTTGTCCTGCCCGGCGGGGGAGGAGAACCTGGTGAACCAGGGGCCCGCGCCGACGATCTTGACGGACTTGCCGTACACCTGGAACTTGCTCGACGTCTGGTAGTCGCCCTGCGGCAGGTACACGCCGGTCAGGTTGGCGTCCATGCGGGCCTTGTCGAGCGCGTTCTGCACGTCCTGGTGGGTGAACCCGGTCGGTACGGCGTACTTCGCCGGGTCCGGGTTCGCGACCGGGGTCGCCTGCTCGAAGTCCACGAAGTCGATCGCGTACGTCTGGCTGTTGGCCGAGTCCTTCTGCAGCCTGATCGTGCTGCCCTTGGGCACGGTGGCGCCGAGGAGCACGTTCGCCTCGTCGTAGATGTGCCTGGGCGGCCCCGAGCCGGGGGAGTTGCTCGGACTGGCCTCGGCGCCATAGAGCCAGGCGTAGCGGGAGGTCAGGTTGACGGCCTTGAGGAACGAGCCGTTGACATAGACGTTCAGGGTCGAGCTGAGCCCGCCGCCGCCCGCCGCGTCGGGCATGGAGAAGCGGGTGACCAGGGTGTTCGTGTCCGCCCTGGTGGTGAACTCGACGTAGGCGCCGGTCTGGTTGAGCGTCACCGCGCGCCGCCCGGAGGCCTCGCCGGCGATCGTGCCGATGTCCCTGCTCGGGCCCACGCGCGTGGCCCCGCCGCCGATCACGGCGTCCTCGGCCTCGTACGTGTCGTACGGCATGTTCGCGCCGCGGCCCACGAACAGCGGCAGCTCGCTGGTGTTGTTGGCGCGCTTGACGGGCAGCTCGTTGGCGTCGTCGGCGAGCACCGTCCTGACCGTGTACTTGCCGTTGGCCGCGGTCCACGTGCCCAGGCTCACCGGGCTCGTGGTCGCGCCCGCCGCGATGGCGCCGCCGGTCGAGCCCGTCAGGGTCTTGACGACGGTGCCGGAGTCGTTCGTGACGGTGAGCGTGATGCCGTGGGAGGCGCCGCTGGAGGCCACCGTGCCCTGGTTCTTGATCGCCACCGAGAACGTCACCGTGTTGCCCGCGGCCGGGTTGCCCGGCGTCCAGGCGACGGGGGAGGCGACCAGGTCGGCCGTGTCGACCGGCTTCACGGTCAGGGTGCCGGTGGCGGTGTTGTTGGCCTCGTTCAGCTCGACGACCTTGCCGTCCTCGTCCACCTTTGCGGAGAGCTGGTAGGTGCCGGCGTCCCTGGCGCCGATGTTCGCGGACACGGTGGTCGACGCCCCCGCGGCCAGCGCGCCCACGCTCGCGCTGCCGACCTTGGTCGCGCCCGCGTAGAAGTTCACGGAGGTCGCGGCGGCGGCCGCGGTGCCCGCGTTCCTGACCGTGGCCGACAGCGTGACCGCGTCGGTCTCCACCGGCGCGGCCGGGGAGGACGAGAGGTCGCTCACGGTCAGGTCGGGGTTGGCCGACGGCGTGCCGAAGATCTGGAACTCGGCCACCTGCCCGCCCGGCGCGCCCGAGTTGGCGGTGATCTGCAGCCGGACGTCGGCGGCCTTGCCGGTCACCGGGATGGTCACCGAGTTCCCCGTGGCCGGGTCGAAGGTGTACGTGGCCGAGGAGACGAGGCTGGTGAAGCCGGCGGCGCTCTGCTCACGGCCGAGGACCTGGATGGTCTGGGTCCGCCTGGCCCAGGCCGGGTCGGGGTTGAGCTTGAGGGTGATCGAGGTCAGGTCGGCGTTGGCGCCGAGTTGCACGGTCAGCGTGTTGGGGTAGGCCGCGCCCTCCCAGTACGTCTGGAGGTTGTCGTCGTTGGCGTTGGCGGCCACGTACGTGTGGGTGTGCGAGGACTCGGTGATCGCCTTGCCGAGCGCCAGGTTGGCGCCGCTCGGCGGCGGGTTGTCCGGCGCGCTGCCCCACACCTCGAACTCGGAGAGCTGGCCCGCGGGCCAGCCGGTGTTCGCGGTGATCTGCAGCCGGACGTAGCGGGCGGTCGCAGCGGCGAAGGTGATCGTCGCGGTCGGGTTGAACGTGTACGTCGCCGAGGCGACGATCGTGCTGAAGGCGGAGCCGTTCGTGCTGCCCTGGACGGTCAGCGTCTGGGTACGGCTGGGCCAGCCGGACGGCAGCTTCAGCACGAGCTTGCTGACGCTCGCGTTGACGCCGAGGTCGACCTGGACCCATTGCGGAAACGCGTTGTTGGCCGATTCCCAGTAGGTGGCCTGGTTGCCGTCGGTCACGTTGGGAGCGGCGTAGACCTCGGTGAAGCTGCTCGCGGTGGCGGTTCTGCCCGCCGCGAGGTTGGTGTCGGCCGCCGCGTAGGCGGGCGCGGCCAGGACTCCGATGACTAACGAAAGGGCGGCTAAGACAGCTCTCATGGGGGTGGCCCTCCGGGTAAGGCGGATGGCCGAACCATAGGATGCCAAGCAGATTGCCGCAATATTTCGACGAGATTTCGCAAACAGTTGACTGACAGGAATTCGTCGGGGCGGTCTCTCCGTGCTGGTCAGGAACCCGGCAGGACCGGCAGATCCGCCGTGGAGGGCGCGCAAAGCCTGACGTCGGATCGACGTAAGCCGTTGCAAGCGCTTGCGCTGAAGGCCGTATAGTTTGCGCATGACGCGACGACTCGCAGAGGTGGCCAAGAAAGTCGGAGTCAGCGAGGCGACGGTGAGCCGGGTGCTCAACGGCAAGCCCGGGGTCTCCGACGCGACCCGCGAGGCCGTGCTGACCGCCCTCGACGTGCTCGGCTACGAGCGCCCCACCCAGCTGCGCGGCGACCGGGCCCGGCTGGTCGGCCTCGTGCTCCCCGAGCTGCAGAATCCGATCTTCCCCGCCTTCGCGGAGGTGGTCGGAGGCGCGCTGGCCCAGCAGGGGTTCACCTCCGTGCTGTGCACCCGCACGGTCGGCGGCGTCTCCGAGGCCGACTACGTGGACCTGCTGCTCCAGCAGCAGGTCAGCGGCGTCGTCTTCGCCGGCGGCTTCTACGCCCAGGCCGACGCCGCGCACGGGCACTACGAGTTGCTGCACGAGCGCAAGCTGCCGACCGTGCTGGTGAACGCGGCCGTCCAGCACCTCGACTTCCCGCAGGTGTCGTGCGACGACACGGTGGCCGCCGAGATGGCCCTGGCCCACCTGCGCGCGCTCGGCCACGAGCGGGTCGGCATGGTGCTCGGGCCGAAGGACCACATGCCGTCGCGGCGCAAGCTGGAGACGTTCCAGGCGGAGGGCGGGGACCCCGGGCTGGTCGAGCACACGATGTTCTCGCTGGAGGGCGGGCACGCGGCCGCCGCCCGGCTGGTCAAGCGCGGGGTGACCGGCGTGATCTGCGCCAGCGACCTGCTCGCGCTGGGCACGATCAGGGCGGCCCGCCGGGCGGGGCTCACCGTGCCGGGGGACATCTCGGTCATCGGCTTCGACGACTCGGCCCTGATGAACTGCACCGACCCGCCGCTGACCACGGTCCGCCAGCCGATCGACGCCATGGGCCGGGCCGCCGTGGACCTGCTGGTCGCGCAGATCGACAAGGCGGTGGTGCCGGCGGACGAGCTGCTGTTCGAGCCCGAGCTCGTGGTCCGCGCCTCCACCGCCCGCGCCCGCGCGGCGGTCTAGGAGCCTGAGCCCGGCCCGTTCCCCCTCTTCCCTGGGGATCTCGGCCGGTGCCCCCTCTCCTCCCCAAGGGACCTCAGCCCGTGCGGTGGGTGAGAGGCGTCGCTACGCAGGCGTAATCCAGTCGTTATCTTGCAATATGCAGTCGAAATATTGCGAACATCCGTCCCCGATCCTATGGTGTGGGCACCTCGCATCAGAAGGGTCAGACCATGCGGAGATCCACTGGGCTCTTGCTCGTGTCCGTGCTCGGCCTCTCAGCCACAGCCTGCGGCTCCAGCAACCCCGCCACCCCGTCAGCCGGCGCCGGCGGCGGCGCCAAGGCCGTGACGATCACGGTGGCCTGCCAGCCCGCCAAGTCCGCGCCGAAGGAACGCCAGGCCTGGGACGACGACGTGGCCACGTTCATGAAGGCGCACCCGGGCGTGACGGTCAAGAGCACGGACCAGCAGCCCTGCTTCGACCCCAAGACGTTCGGCCCCAAGCTGGCCGGCGGCCAGATGGAGACCGTCTTCGTGGTCCCGGTGACGAACTACAACGACGTCATCGGCCAGGGCCAGGCGCTCGACATCACGCAGTACACCAGCACCATCAAGAACTGGAACGACCTGCGCCCCGACGTGCGCGAGCTGGTGACGAAGGACGGCAAGGTGTACGGCGTCCCGAACGTCCACTACGGCGTCGGCCTGGTCTACAACCGAGCCCTGTTCACCAAGGCCGGACTCGACCCCGACACCCCGCCCAAGACGTGGGCCGAGGTCCGCGAGGCGGCCAAGAAGATCGCCGCGCTCGGCGCCGGCTACGTCGGCTACGGCGAGTACTCCGGCGGCAACACCGGCGGCTGGCACTTCACCCAGGCCATCTACGGCCGCGGCGGCAGCATCCTGGCCCCCGACAACAAGAAGGCCGCGTTCAACTCGCCCGAGGGCAAGGCCGTGCTGCAGAACCTGCACGACATGCGCTGGGTCGACAACAGCATGGGCAACAAGCTCCTGGTCGGCTGGGAGTCGCTCATGATGGCCATGGGCAGCGGCAAGGTCGGCATGATGCTGGGCGCGCCCGACGTGGTCACCGATGTGGTCAACAAGTTCAAGGGCAACGTCGCCGACTACGGCATCACCGGCTTCCCCGAGGCCAAGGCGTCACTGAGCGGCGGCGAAGCCTTCATGATCAACCCGAAGGCCACCCCCGAGGAGGCCAAGGCGGGCCTGGAATGGGTCGACTTCCGCTACAACACCGTCGGCAAGGGCCGCTTCGACTTCGCCCGCGGCAAGGCCATCGGCAACCCGGTCGGCGTGCCCGACAACGCCGTCTACGGCGACTCGGCGACGGGCAAGGCCATCCAGGCCGACCGAGAGAAGAACGCCTCGCTGCCGGTCACGAACTACGCGCCTTACGTGCAGGCCGCCGCGACGATCCCGCCGAAGGCCGAGCCGGTGCACGCGCAGGAGCTGTACGCCATCCTCGACGTGGTCATGTCGGGCGTGCTGAGCCGTAAGGACGCCGGCGTCGACCAGCTCCTGTCGGACGCCGAGACCAAGGCGAACTCCATGCTGGCGGCCAAGGGCTGACCTTGATGGGAATCTTGCGGCGCAACCTGACGGCCTACGGGTTCCTCTGCGCGGCCCTGATCTGTTTCACGGTGTTCGCCTGGTATCCGATGGTCAGGGAGTTCATTCTGAGCTTCCAGAAGACCGACCTGATCAACCCGCCCACCTGGGTGGGGCTGGACAACTTCAAGGCGGCGGTCCAGGACCCGGCCTTCGGCGAGGCCTGGCTGAACACCGTGGAGTTCACGCTGCTCGCGCTGCTGTGCGGCTATGCCGTGCCGTTCGTCGTCGCGCTCGTCCTCAACGAGCTGCGCCACGCCCGGGCCTACCTGCGGTTCGTGGTCTACCTGCCGGTCATGCTGCCGCCGATCGTGGCGGTACTGCTGTTCAGGTGGTTCTACGATCCGGGGCCCGGGCTGTTCAACCAGGTCCTGGACTTCTTCCACCTGCCGCCGCTGGCCTGGCTGGACTCGTCGTCGACCGCCCTGATCTCCCTGGTCCTCGTCTCGACCTGGATGAACATGGGCAGCGCGACGCTGATCTACCTGGCGGCGCTGCAGAACATCCCGCCCGAGCTGTACGAGGCCGCCGAGCTCGACGGGGCCGGGATCTTCAAGCGGATCAGGCACGTCACGATCCCGCAGACCCGGCTGATCCTGCTGCTCATGCTGATGCTGCAGATCGTGGCGACCATGCAGGTGTTCATCGAGCCGTACATGCTGACCGGCGGCGGCCCGGAGAACGCGACCGTGAGCGTCGCGTACCTGATGTACCAGTTCGCGTTCTCGCAGATGAACTACGGCCAGGCGGGCGCGCTCGGCATGCTGCTCATGCTCGCGCTCCTCGTCTTCGCGGCCTTCCAGCTCAGGACGACCCGTGAGGACAGGGCATGACGGCGACCGAACACAGGCGGGCCCCGGTGTCCGAGCCGCCCGGCGGCGCGAGGCCGAAGCGCCGGCGAAAGTCGCCGAAGCCGATCCAGGTGCAGTTCCGCACGATCGTCTCGCCGCACCAGCTCAACAGCAGGTGGGGCCGGCGGATCTACTGGCTGGTGCTGATCGCCGTCATCGTGGTCTTCACGCTGGCCTTCGTCTTCCCGCTCTACTGGATGATCACCGGCGCCATGAAGACGCCGGAGGAGATCGCCCAGATGCCGCCGTCGCTCGTCCCGGCCGACCCGTCGCTGGAGGCGTTCTTCGAGGCCTGGGACCTGTTCGACATCGGCACGCTGCTGGCGAACACCGCGTACTACTCGCTGGGCGCGTGGCTGTTCTCCATGGCGGTGGACGTCACGGCGGCGTACGCGCTGTCGAAGCTGCGCCCGATGTTCGGCAACGTGATCCTCGGCGCGATGCTGGCCACGCTGATGATCCCGCCCATGGTCATCCTCATCCCGCTCTACGTCACGATCGTGGACCTGGGGCTGCTCAACAACGCCTGGGGCCTGTGGTTCCCGGCGGCGGCGAACGGCTTCAACATCTTCCTGCTCAAGCGGTTCTTCGACTCGATCCCGCGGGAGCTGATCGAGGCGGCGCAGATCGACGGCGCGGGCCCGCTGCGGGTGCTGTGGTCGGTCGTGCTGCCGGTCTCCAGGCCGATCCTGGGCGTGGTCTCCATCTTCACGATCGTCACCGCGTTCAAGGACTTCGTCCTGCCGCTGCTGGTCATGACCGACAGCGAGAAGATGACGATCAGCGTGGGCCTGTCGCAGACGGCGGGCGCGGTGACCCAGAACCAGATCATGGGCGGCCTGGTCATCGCCAGTATCCCCATGATCATCGTCTTCTTCGTCTTCCAACGACACATCATGGCGGGGCTCACCGCCGGAAGCATCAAGGGATAAGCGCATGTCGCAAACGTGGTGGCGGGGGGCCGCGATCTACCAGGTCTACCTGCGTAGTTTCGCCGACGGGAACGGTGACGGGATCGGCGATCTGGCCGGCCTGCGCTCCCGCCTGCCGTACCTGAAGGATCTCGGGATCGACGCCATCTGGCTGAACCCGTGGTACCCGTCGCCGATGGCCGACGGGGGCTACGACGTGGCCGACTACCGCGACATCGAGCCGGTCTTCGGCACGCTGTCCGAGGCCGAGAGGTTCATCGAGGAGGCGCACGAGCTCGACATCAAGGTCATCATCGACGTGGTGCCGAACCACAGCTCCACGGAGAGCGCCTGGTTCAAGGAGGCGCTGGAGAACCCCGCGGCGCGGGACCGCTTCTGGTTCGCCGACGAGCCGCTGAACGACTGGCAGTCCATCTTCGGCGGCGCGGCCTGGACCCAGGTCCCCGACGGCCAGTGGTACCTCCACCTGTTCGCCCCGGAGCAGCCGGACTTCAACTGGACCAATCCCGAGGTCCACCAGGAGTTCGAGGACGTGCTGCGGTTCTGGTTCGACCGAGGCGTGGACGGCGTGCGCATCGACTCCGCCGCCCTGCTGATCAAGTCGGACACGAAGTACGAAGACCTCGACGAGGTCCACGACGTCTACCGTCGGTGGCGCGAGGTGGCCGACGAGTACGGCGAGCGCATCCTGATCGGGGAGGTCTGGCTCCCCGACCAGGAGCGTTTCGCACGCTACCTGCGGCCCGACGAGCTCCACACGGCCTTCAACTTCGACTTCCTGTCCTGCCCGTGGGACCCGGCCGAGCTGCGCAGGGTCATCGACCTGACCCTCGCCACCCACACCCCCATAGGCGCCCCGCCGACGTGGGTGCTGTCGAACCACGACGTGACGCGCCCGGTCACCCGGTACGGCCGCGCCGACACCACGTTCGCGCACGGGGGCCGCCTCCACGGCACCCCCTCCGACCTGGAGCTGGGCTACCGGCGGGCCAGGGCGGCGGCCCTGCTGGCCATGGCGCTCCCCGGCTCCGTGTACGTCTACCAGGGCGAGGAGCTGGGCCTCCCCGAGGTCGAGGATCTCGCGGACGAGCTCCGCCAGGACCCGATGTACGCCAGGTCGGGTGGCACGAACCCGGGCCGGGACGGCTGCCGCATCCCTCTGCCGTGGTCGGGCGAGGAGCCCCCGTTCGGCTTCGGCGCGGGCACGCCGTGGCTGCCGCAGCCGGAGGGCTGGCGCAAGCTGACCGCCGAGGCCCAGCGCACGGACCTGGGCTCGATGCACAACCTCTACCGGACGGCCCTGGGCCTGCGCCGCGACCTGCTGGGGGACGGCACGTTGACCTGGCTCCCGACGGGCGGCGAGGTTCTGGCCTTCACCAGGGACTCGGGCCTGACGAGCGTCACCAACCTGGGCCCCGGCCCGGTGCCGCTACCCGCGGGCCGGCTCCTCCTGGCCAGCGGCGCCCTGGAGGACGGCGCCCTGCCCGCCGACACCACGGCCTGGCTCACGCGGGACTGACCGCAGCGCCACCAGCCCGGCGGCGGCCAGCGCGAGGCACAGCCACGCGAACCAGTCGCCGAACCGGGCGTACACGGTGGGGCCCGGGCCCGAGGGCACGTCGGCGAAGGCCGTGACGAACGGCTGCCGCGTGCCCTCGGTGTCCCGCTCGGCCAGCACCCGGCCCCAGGGGTCCGAGATCATCGGCGTGCCCCACTGCGCCGCCCAGGCCACCGAGAGTCCGGTCTCCACGCCGCGCAGCAGTCCCATCCGGCTGTGCTGCCAGCCGTTGCCGAACTCGTCGGCGGCCGGCACCGCCATCAGCCGCGCCCCGGCGCGGGCGTAGTCGCGGATCGGCGCGGGGAAGTTGAGATCCATGCAGTTGGCCAGCCCGACGTGGTCACGCGCGAAGACGAGCTGGTCCCCGCGCCGGAACGGCTCCCCGGGCGCGAAGTGCCACTTCGTGTAGTAGACCGGCGCGAGTCCGCCTGCCGGGAGGTCCACCGAGTAGTTGTACTTGATCTCCGGGGTCGTGTGGACGACCCCGATCACCACGTCGATGTTCCGATCGCGGGCGATCTCGCGCAGCGGCGCGAGCGCCGGGTTCAGGCTCGCCTCGTCCGTGCCCAGCGTGCCCTCGGGGAGCACCACCGTGCTGGTCCCCGAGGGCAGCTCGGCGATCTCCTTGACGTACTCGCCGACCAGGGCCTTGCCCGCCGGGCTCGCCGCGTCGGGCGCCCACTGGTAGCGGGTGGCCGACAGCACCGCCACCTGCCGCCACCCGGTCGAGTCAGCGCCGGCCAGCCGCACGGCCCCGAAGACGAGCACGAGCAGGCACGCCGCCGCCCCCACCACGCCGGTACGCAGCCGCGCCGCCGCGACAGTCCCCGGCCACAACACCGCCGCCAAGGTGGTCGGCGCCAGCATCACCACGTACTCCACGCCCCAGGCGCCGGTCACCGAGGCGATCTGGGTCACCACCGGCACGTCGGCCACGGACGTGGCGAGCGGCCAGATGATGCCCGTCGGGTTGGCCAGCACGGTCAGGTACATGAACGCCACCCACAGAGCGGGCGGCGCGCAGGCGGCGAGCAGCGGCAGCCCGCGCCGGGCGAGCGCCCTGAAGAGCCAGACCACCAGCCCGAACAGCAGCGAGCAGCCGACGATGATGCCGATCCCGATGGGCCGCGGCACCGACGGGGTGCGCAGGAAGAAGTCGAGCTGGTTCGTCATTCCCGCCAGGAAGGCCAGGAACGCGAGGGTGAACGTCGCCCTGCCGCTCGCCCGTGACGCCAGGAGCAGCATCGGCAGCGGCGCGAGCCAGGTCAGCGCGGGGATCGGCGCGAAACCCGTACCGAAATAGAAAAGCACCGCGGATAAAAGCGGGGCGACTGCTCTGAGCATCATGTATACACCGTAAACAGCAAGGTATACGGTGTCAACAAAAGACGATCAGGGGACGCACATGCACGTGACGAACACGTCCACCAGCGTCCGTACGGCGTGCCGCCGGTCGTCACGCCGCCAGACGACGGCCAGCCTGCTCGGCGGCAGCCCCGTCACGGGCCTGCTGACCACGTCGTCGCGCCGGTAGAGCTCGGCGTTCCCGGCCGAGACCAGCACCACGGCCCGCCCCGACGCGACCAGCTCGAGCGCCTCCTCGGCCGTCTCCGCCTCCGCCCCCACCACGGCGGGCGCCGCCCGTTGGTCGTCGGCCAGCCAGAAGGCCCGCATGGGCCCGGCGGAGACCGGCATCGCCACGAACGCCTCCCCGGCCAGGTCGGCGAGCGTGACCTCGGGGCGGACGGCCAGCGGATGGGCGGCGGGCAGCGCCACCCAGCGCTCCTCCGTGCTGACCACCGTCCAGTCGTAGTCGTGGCCGGGCATGGGCAGCCACGCGACGGCCACGTCGACGTGGCCGTCGCCCAGCCCCACGGTGGGGTCGCTCCACGGCACCTGCCGGAAGCGCAGGTCCCAGCCGGGCAGCGCGGAGGAGATGGACGGCACGAGCCCGCGCCCGATCCGCGTCTGGAACCCGACGACCAGCGTCCGCTCCTCGCGCGCCGCCACCACCGCCCGCTGCGCGCCCTCCCACTGCTCGATGATCCGCCGGGCCTCGGGCAGCAGCGCCGCCCCCGCCGCCGTCAACGCCACGGTACGGCGGTCGCGCTCGAACAGCTTGGCCCGCAGCGACAGCTCCAGCTGCCTGATCTGCCTGCTCAGCGAGGGCTGCGAGATGAAGAGCCGCTCGGCCGCCGCCCGGGTGAAGCTCAGCTCTTCGGCGACCGCCACGAAATACCTGAGATCCCGAATATGGGCATCCATAGCAAAAAGCTATAACAGCCAGTCTTGGACGGGTGGAGGAGCCGAGACCCACGATGGAGCGCATGAGAGATTTGTCGGGAAAGACGGCATTGGTAACCGGAGCTTCGCGCGGGATCGGGCGGGCCATCGCGGAGCGGCTGGCCGCCGACGGGGCCCGGGTGATCGTCCACTACGCCAGCAACGACGACCTGGCCAAGGAGACGGTGGCCGCGATCGAGGGCGCGGGCGGGCAGGCGTACGCGGTGAAGGCGGCCTTCGAGGACGGCGTGGACGCGTTGTTCGAGGGTCTCCGGGGGGAGCGGCTGGACATCCTGGTCAACAACGCCGCCATCCTCGCCGGGGTGCTGGGCACGGTGAGCGAGGAGCAGTTCGACCGGGTCTTCGCGGTGAACGTACGGGCGCCGTACTTCATCATCGAACGTGCCCTCCCGCTCCTCAACGACGGCGGCCGGATCATCAACATCTCCTCGGCCGTCGTCCGCATCGCCCTCCCGGACCTCGTCTACTCGATGACCAAGGGAGCCCTGGACACGCTGGGCTTCAGCCTGGCGCCCCTCCTCGGAGACCGGAACATCACCGTGAACACCGTCTCCCCGGGCGTCACGGAGACGGACATGAACGCCTGGCTCCACGAGGACGACGGCACCGCCGAGCGCGCGGTCACCGAGGTGACCGCGCTGGGCCGCATAGGCCGCCCGCAGGACATCGCGGACGCCGTGGCGCTCCTCGCGAGCGAGGAGTCCCGGTGGATCACCGGGCACGTCCTGGACGTCACCGGCGGCTACTTCCTCGGCCCGCGCGGCGGCGTGATCCCGGTCTAGCGGGGGAGCGGTCTAGCGGGTGGCGCCGCTGGGGTCCCGGAGCCACGCCTCCAGCGTCGCGCGGGCGTCGGCGGCCCCGGCGGGCAGCCGCAGCCCCCTGAGGAGCATCCACAGCGTCCCCTGCAGCGCCCGCGCCGCCAGGAACTCCCGCAGCTCGGGATCGTCGGGATCGTGCCCATAGGCCTGGACGGCCGCCCGGCCGTCGAGCCGCTGCGTGCGCAGCAGGCAGGCCAGGTCCCACTCGACGGGCGCGGCCATGCTCTCCTCGAAGTCGTTCCACAGCAGCCCGGCGGGGGTGGCGAGGAGGTTGCCGGGATGCGCGTCGCCGTGGACGGCCTGCGCCGTGCGGTCCGCCAGCCGTTCGGCCAGGCCCGAGTGCGCGTCCCGCAGCCGCGCCAGCACGTCGGGCGGGACCTCCCCGTCGAGCAGCTCCAGCAGCCGCACCGGCTCGTCGAGCACCGGCCCGAGATAGGGCAGCTCGCCGGGAAAGCCCCGCAGCGCATCGTGCAGCTCGGCGAGCGCCCGCCCGGCCGTCTCCGGGCCCATCCGATGGCCGGGGTCGTGCTCGACGTGCTTCCAGAAGGAGACCGCGACCCCGTCACGCAGATGCGGCCCGGCAGGCAGCAGGTCGCTCGGCGGCACGACCGGCACGCCCTGCCCGTGCAGGTAGGACACGACGTCCAGCTCCCGCCGCAACGCGTCGGCGGGCCGCGCCCGCCCCAGCGCGGTCACCGTCGGCACCCGCGCGACGATCGGCGCCGGGCGCAGGTGGACCCGGAGGTTGAACGAGTCGTTGAGGACCACCGGATCCGCCACCCGGATGCCGTGCTCCTCGGCCAGGGAGACGGCGGCGGCCACGGCGGGGATCATCTAAGCGGACTCCCTGATCACCAGCTCGGTGGGCATGATCACCGGCTCGGCCGGTCCGCCCTCGAACAGCCCGAGCAGGAGCCCGACCATGGCCGCCGCCTGCTCGGCCACCGGGTGCCTGAGCGTCGTCAGCGGCGGTTCGGTGTATTTCGCCGCCTCGATGTCGTCGAAGCCCACCACCGCCACGTCGCCGGGTACGCGGCGCCCGGACTGGCGGAGTGACTGCAGGGCGCCGACGGCCATCAGGTCGTTGGCCACGAAGACGGCGTCCAGGTCGGGGTCGTCGCGCAGGAGCTGCCGCATCGCGACCGCGCCCGACTCCCGCGTGAAGTCGCCGATCGCCACGATCGACCTGAGGTCGGAGTCGCGCAGCACGTTGCGGTAGCCGGCCAGGCGGTCCTGGCCGCCGATCATGTCCTGCGGGCCCGCGATCGTGGCGATCCTGCGCCGTCCCGTCTCCACCAGGTGCCGGACCCCGATCTCCGCTCCGCCGACGTTGTCGTTGTCGACGTACGGGATGTCCACGGGGACGGCGGGCCGCCCGTAGGAGACCACGGGGACGCGCAGGCGCGACAGCGCGGCCGGCAGCGGGTCGGCGCCGTGCATGGAGATCAGCATGACCCCGTCGACGTGCCCGCCCGCGATGTAACGCTCCACCCGGGCGTGGCTCTTGGCGGAGGAGGCCAGCATGAGCACGACCTGCTTGTTCACCGCTTCGAGCGCCACGGACGCCGACCTGATCGCCGTGGAGAACATCGGGTCCTCGGAGAAGACCCGGGTGCCCGGCTCGCTGACGACCAGGGCGATCGAGTCGGTGCGCTGGGTGACCAGGCTGCGCGCGGCCGAGTTGGGCACGTAGCCCAGCTCGTCGATCGCGCGCTGCACGGCGTCGCGGATGTGGGGCGCCACCGTCGTCTGGCCGTTGACGACCCGGGAGGCGGTGGCGCGCGAGACCCCCGCCCGGGCGGCGACCGCCTCAAGGGTCGGGCGTCTCATGACTGCACCAAGTGGGAGAGCACGGAAAAAATCTACAGGCCGTTCCTGGTGATGACGTCTCTGTACCAGAGAGCGCTGTCCTTGAGGATCCTGGCCTGGGTCGCGTAGTCGACGTGCACGATGCCGAACCGGCGCCGGTAGCCCTCGGCCCACTCGAAGTTGTCGAGCAGCGACCAGACCAGATATCCGCGCAGGTCAGCGCCCGCCCCGATGGCCCAGTGCACCTCGCGCAGGTGACCTTCCAGGTACGCCACCCGCTCGTCGTCGTGCACCCGGCCGTCCGCCACGACGTCGTCGAAGGCCGCGCCGTTCTCCGTGACCATGAGGCCGACCTGCGGATAGTCCTGCGAGAGCCGTACGAGGAGCCTGGACAGGCCGTCCGGCACGATCGGCCAGCCCATCGCGGTCGTCGGCGCGTCCGCCGCCGCGAACCTGACGTCCTCCGAGCCCGGCCACGCCGCGTCGGCCGGCAGCCCCGGGCCCGACTCGACCACGCACGGGTTGTAGTAGTTGACGCCGACCAGGTCGATCGGCGCGTTGATGAGCGCGAGGTCGCCGTCCAGGATGTGCTCCGTCCCGCCGTTGCGCGCCGCCGCCTCCAGGATCTCCGGCGGGTACGTGCCGTGCACCGCCGGGTCGAGGAACTGCCTGGTCAGCAGCGCGTGGACGCGGTCCGCGACGGCCGCGTCCGCCTCGCCGGCCACCGCCGAAGGGTCGTTGACCTGGGCGGGGGTGAGCACCGGGGAGGAGTTGACCACCAGCATGAGGCTGCGGGCGCCGGCCGCGCGCAGCCGCCGTGCGGCCAGCCCGTGGCCGAGCAGCAGGTGGTGCGCCGAGCGCAGGGCGTCGGCCGGGTCGCGGCGGCCCGGCGCGTGCACGCCGTTGCCGTAGCCGAGGAAGGCCGACACCCACGGCTCGTTGATCGTGGTCCAGTCGCCCACCCGGTCGCCGAGCCGGTCGTGGACGGCCTGGGCGTAGTCGGCGAACCGGTACGCCGTATCGCGATTTGTCCACCCACCACGATCTTCGAGGGCTTGGGGAAGATCCCAGTGATAAAGCGTGACATAAGGCGAAATTTCGGCGGCGAGTAGCTCGTCCACGAGCCGGTCGTAGAACGCCAGCCCGCGCGGGTTGACCGGGCCCGCGCCGTCCGGCTGGACGCGCGGCCACGCGACCGAGAACCGGTAGGCCCCCAGCCGCAGCTCGCGCATCAGCCCGACGTCCTCGCGGTAGCGGTGGTAGTGGTCGCAGGCCACGTCGCCGGTGTCGTCGTCCGCCACGTTCCCGGGGGTGTGGGAGAAGGTGTCCCAGATCGACTGGCCCCGCCCGTCCTCCTTGACCGCCCCCTCGATCTGGTACGAGGCCGTCGCGGCGCCCCAGACGAACTCCTCGGGAAAGATCATCCCTTAACAGCTCCTTGCATGATTCCACCGATGATTTGCCTGCCGAACAGGGCGAAGACGGCCACGAGCGGGAGCGTGCCGATCGCCGTCCCGGCCAGCCCGAGCACGTAGTCGTTGACGTACCCGCTGGCCAGCGTGGACAGCGCCACCTGGACCGTCGGGTTGTCCGGGTTGAGCACGACCAGCGGCCAGAAGTAGTCGTTCCAGGCCGACATGAACGTCAGCATGCCGAGCACTGCCGCCGCCGGACGGGCGGCGGGCAGCACGACATGCCAGAACAGCCCCCACGTCGAGCACCCGTCCACCCGGCCCGCCTCCAGCAGCTCGGTGGGCAGGGCCCGCGACAGGTACTGGGTCATGAAGAACACGCCGAACGCGTTGACCAGCGCCGGGACGATCAGCGCGTAGGTGGTGCCGGTCCACTCCAGCTTCACCATGAGCATGTAGAGCGGGATGATGCCGAGCTGCGCCGGGACCATCATGGTGGCCACGGTGATCACGAGCATGACGTTCCTGCCCCTGAACTTCAGCTTGGCGAAGGCGAACCCGGCCAGCGTCGAGAAGAACATCACCGCGATCGAGATCGACCCCGCCACGATGACGGAGTTGAGCAGCGCGAGCCCGAAGGGGACGGTGTCGAAGACCCGGGAGACGTTGGCGAAGAAGTTGCCGCCGGGGATCAGCGGCGGCGGCACCTGGCCCAGCGCCGAGTTGTGCCGGGAGGCCACCACGACGCTGTAGTAGAGCGGGAAGGCCGAGAAGAAGGCCACCGCGGTCAGGGTCAGATAACGCAGCCTCATATCAGGCCCCCTCTCACCCTGCGGGTGATCAGGAAGTTGACCAGCGCGACGATCACCACGGCCAGGAACATCAGCCAGGAGGCGGCCGAGGCGTAGCCGAAGTCGAACGTCGAGTTCGCGAAGCCCTGCTCGTAGACGAACAGCGCCAGGGTCTGGAACTGCCGGTCGGGCCCGCCGGTGGCGATGCCGCCCCCGCCGCCGCTGCTCTGCCCGAACAGCAGGGGCTCGGCGATGATCTGCATGGCGCCGATCGTCGAGACGATGACCACGAAGACGATCGTCGGCCTGATCATCGGGATCGTGATCCTGCGGAGCTGGGTGAAGCCGCTGGCGCCGTCGATGGTGGCGGCCTCGTACAGCTCGCGCGGCACGGCCTGCATGGCGGCCAGGAAGATCAGCGCGTTGTAGCCGGTCCAGCGCCACATGATCATCACGGAGAGCGCGAGGTGCGAGGTCGCGGTGCCGGCCGCCCAGTCGATGCTGCCGACGCCGAACCACGAGAGCACCCAGTTGATCAGCCCGAAGTCCCGGCCGAAGAGCTGGCTGAAGATGACCACGACGGCCACCACGCTCGTGACGTTCGGCAGCAGCAGCGCGACCCGGAACAGCGTCTGGAACCGCAGCCGCCGGTTGAGCAGGTGTGCCAGCCAGATGGCCAGCATGAGCTGCGGCACGGTCGAGAGCACGCCGATGGACAGGGTGTTGAACGTGGCGTTCCAGAAGTACCCGTCGCTGAGCAGCGTCGAGTAGTTGTCCAGCCCGATGAACGTCTGGGTCTCCGACAGCAGCGACCACTCGTGCAGGCTCACCCAGGCCGTGTAGACCAGCGGGAACAGCCCGAAGGCGCAGAAGAGCAGGAAGAACGGCGCCACGTAGGCGTACGGCGACACCCTCAGGTCGAGGGTGTGCCGCACGCTGCGCCGACGCCGTCGCGAGACCGCGAGGGGAAGGGAGCTCATTTGATCTTCTTGACGTCCTCGAGCACCTGGGTCCACGCCTCGTCGGGTGACTGCTTGCCCTGCTCCACGCGGCCGAGACCGTTGCCGACGGCCGTGCGCACGTCGGCCTCCTTGGGGCCGAGGTGCTGCGGCTTGAGCGCCTTGGCGGCGTCGGAGTAGATCTTGCCGATGGGGGCGTCACCGAAGAACGGCTTGGTGAAGTTCTGGATCGACGGGTCGTCGTAGAGGGCCGGGATCGACGGGAACGTCCCCTCCTCCTTGAACACCTTGGCCTGGTTGTCCTTGGAGGTCAGGAAGTCGATCAGCTCGGCCGCCTCCTTCGGGTGCTTGCTCTGCTTGGGCACCATGAGGTGGGAGCCGCCGCTGTTGCCGGAGCCGCCGGGCACGGTCGCGATGTCCCACTTGCCGGCCGAGTCCTTGGCCTGCTCCTGGATGAAGCCGGTCATCCAGGCCGGGCAGATGATCGTGGCGAACGAGCCCTTGGCGAAGCCGGTGTTCCACGGCGGCGTGAAGGCCGCCAGCTTGGCGGTCAGGCCCTCCTGGGTGAGCTGGTTGGACAGGTCCCAGGCCTTCTTCACGTCGGGGTTCGAGGCCACGATGATGTTGTCCTGGGCGTCGTACAGGCCGGTGGGCGCCTGGTTGACCATCGCGCGGAAGATCTCGCCGGGGGAGTCCACGAACTTGGCGCCCGCCACGTTCGCCGCGCCGAACTTCTTGCCGGTCGCGATGTACTGCTCCCACGTCGGCCAGAGGGCCGCCACCTCGGTCCGGTCGGTCGGCAGCCCGGCCTTCTTGAACAGGTCCTTGCGGTAGCACATGGCCAGGCCGCCCACGTCGGTGCCGAGGCCGAGCACCTGCGTGCCGTCCTTGCTCAGGCCCTGTTGCCACTTCCAGTCGAGGTAGTCGGGCTGCCGCTTGTCCAGCCCGTACTGCTTGAGATCGACGAACTTGCCCGGCTGGGCGGTGAACGTGCTGATGTAGCCGACCTCGACCGCCTCGATGTCGCCCGCGCCGGCGTTCGTGGCCAGCCGCTTGACGAGGTTGCTGTGGTGGTCGTTGAACTGCGTGACGTTCTCGACGATCTCGATGTCGGGGTGGGTCTTCTTGTACTCCTCGTAGAGCGGTTTGAAGCCGAAGTCGCCGAAGAGGCCGACGGTGAGCTTGATCTTCTCTCCCGGCTTGGCGCTCTCCGTGGCGGTGCTCCCGCCGCCGCCTCCGCCGCCGCAGGCCGTCGCGAGGGCGAGCAGGGACGCGGTGATCAAGGGCATGGCGAATCGCCGGACGCGAGGGGTCATGGAACCCTCCTTGGTCGGTGCTTGCGAGGTATGTGAGAGAGCGCTCTCTCAAGAGATTCGCGGCGATAACACCGGCCTGTCAACGGAGGCTAAATAACGATCCGGCTTAGTGAGAGAGCGCGTTCACGCGTTGAGCGCGCGGCCGGCCATGCGGGCGTACATGCGGCCGGGGCTCGGGGCCTCGGTGAGGAAGCCGGGCAGCACGGGCAGCTCGACGGCGAACGGGTCGAGCCGCTCGTACAGCTCGTTCGCGTCGGCGGGCCGGTCGTCCGGCAGCTTCTCCAGCAGCTGCGACAGCAGCGCGTCCAGCTCGGGGGGCAGCCCGGGGATGGCCGGCGGGCGCTCCTTGACCTGCTTCTCGAAGACCGTGTAGTCGGTGGGCCCGGTGAACAGCTGCTGCCCGGTCAGCATCTCGTGCAGCACGCAGCCGAGCGAGTAGAGGTCGCTGCGCGGCTCGGCGACGCCGTGCTTGATCTGCTCGGGAGCCATGTACGCCGGCGTGCCCAGGATCTGCCCGATCCTCGTGAACGTGGTGACCTCGGCGTCCCGGAGCATGGCCAGCCCGAAGTCGAGCACCTTCACGCTGCCGTCGGGGCAGAGCATGAGGTTCGTGGGCTTGAGGTCGCGGTGGCAGATCGCCAGGGCGTGGGCCGCCGACAGCACGGCACACGCCTGGGCCGCGATCGCGGCGGCCCAGCAGACGGGCAGCGGGCCGTGCTCGCTGACCACGTCGGCCACCGTGACGCCCTCGATGAACTGCATCACCTGGTAGAGCCGCTGCTCGTGGGTGCCGAAGTCGTAGAGCACCGGCGCGCCCGGATGCTCGAGCCGGGCCAGGATGCGGGCCTCGCGGATGAACCTGCGCTCCAGCTCGTGATCGTGCCCGCTGGGCAACCTGAGCAGCTTCACCGCCACCCGGCGGTCCAGGTGGCGGTCGTGGCCCGCGTAGACGGCACCCATGCCGCCTTGCCCGAGAGGGAGGTCGTCGAGCACATAGCGGTCGCCGATGACCATTCGCCCCTCCCCGCAGCCTTCCGGGAAAAAACTACACCGTCACGCGAGGGAATGCCGTCGCGTCATGGGGTGAGGTCATGAGCGCGCGGATGCAGGTGGCCGTCGGCGAGGCCGTCGAGGCCCAGCCTGATCAGCGCCTGCCCCAGCGTCGAGGTCTCGCGGATGGCGTCTTCGAGCACGGCGAGCTGCCGGAAGGCGTCGCCGTACGCCTTCTGCTCCTTCAGCGACAGGCGCGGCAGCCGGGTGCGGCGCACGTCGAACCTGCTGGAGCCGGTGGTCGCCCGGCCGCCGGCGGCCCGCAGGAAGCCCGCCAGGAAGTCGGGGTCGAGCCGGCGCGCGTCCACCCGGTAGAGCGTCAGGTGGGGCCCCAGCACCGCGCCGCCGTCGGCCATCACGCGCACGCTGGAGTAGGAGGCCACCACGTCACCCGGGCGGATCGCGATCAGGCCCTGCTGCATGGTGGTGGAGCCGGACGGCGGCGTGCCGTTGAGCACGTCGTCGGAGGTCAGCACGGGCACCTCGCCACCGTCCGCGGCCATCTTGGGCGGGGCCTGCGACGTGGCCACCAGACCTTCCTTGATCAGGTCGCCCAGCGTGGTCGCGGGCTGGTCGAGCGGCTGCTCCAGGACCTTCAGGTCGGGCGGCGCCGAGGTGGCGGCCATGAAGCGGTCGCGGGCCTCGGCGTACGCCTTGCCGACGTCGTCGCGCCGCTGGTGGCGGGCCGGGGTCATGTCGACCTCGTCGGCCAGCAGGTCGATGATGCGTACGGTCTGGTCGGAACGGTCCTCCAGGTACGCCTCCCAGGCCGGCTCGACGCTCGCCAGGTCGGCCGCGGCGTCGAGGATCAGCACCTCGGACGGCGGCCGCTCGCCCGCCGCCGGCCGGCGCAGCAGCCAGAGGTCCGAACCCGGCAGCGCGATGACGGCCCGCAGCGCGCCCGCGCGCAGCAGGTTGGCCCGGATGCGGCGGCCCGCCTTGCGGCTGGCGGCGGCCGGGGGCATGAGGATGGCGACCAGGCCGCGCGGCCTGACGTGGGTGAGGCAGTGCTGCACCCAGGCCAGCTCCGGCTCGCCGCGCGGCGGCAGGCCGTACTCCCAGCGCGGGTCGCCGGTCAGCTCCTCGTAGCCCCAGGCCCGCTCGTTGAACGGCGGGTCGCACACCACGGCGTCGGCCCGCTCGCCGGCGAACCCGTCGTCGCGCATCGAGTCGCCGGCCACGACCTCGGCCTCGATGCCGCGCAGCCGGAGCCGGGAGGCGGTGATGGCCGCCGAGGTCTCGCTGAGCTCCTGCCCGAGCATCCTGGCCGCCCCCGGCTCCGCCTGGGCGTGCCGGTCGTGGGTGGGGGCGAGGAGCAGCGTGCCGACGCCGCAGGCCGGGTCGAGGATCGTCGAGCCGCCCGGCCGTACCAGGCTGACCATGAGCCCGGCCACGTCCTCGCGGGTCACGGAGAGCTGCCGCGAGTGCGCTTCGAGGTAGCGCTCACAGAGGAACTCGTACGCGGTCAGCGCGCCGAGCTGCTCGGCCAGCTCCAGCAAGAGCTCCGCCAGCTCCGGCTCCAACCCGCCCTTCACGGGCGATTCGGGACTCGGCTCACCCGGGGTGGCCGGGCGGGTCAGCAGGGCGCCGGCCTGGGCGACCAGCTCGCCCAGGCGCAAATCGCCCGCGGCTTTCAGGCGTTGCCACACCCGATCTCCCAGCGAGACCTGGTAGGACTTCCCATAGCGACGTAGCCAGGACTCGACCTGCCGGAGCGAGAAGAGCGGCTGGTTGGCCGTGCCGCCGATGGGATCGGGGAAGTCGTCGTGGCGGCGGCGCCAGTTGCTCACCGCGGCACGCCCGACGCCGGCGAGCCGGGCGATGTCCCCGGCGTTGACGGTCGGGTCGTGGCTCATGGTGCCCAGAGTAGTTCACAAGAGTCTTCAGCGCATCTGCTTGTGAAGTCTTTCAACCAATGATTTACTGCTGGGTATGAAGCACAACATCCGCTATGCCGCCGGATCAGACGTGGGCCGCCGCAGGGAGCAGAACGAGGATTCCGGCTATGCGAGTGGCCGGCTGCTCGTGGTGGCCGACGGGATGGGTGGGCACGCGGCCGGCGAGCTGGCGAGCTCGGCGGCGATCGCCGTCATGCGCGAGCTGGATGCCACGCTTCCCGAGACGGGCTCGGACCTCGAGGCGGCCCTGGAGGGCGCCGTGCACGAGGCGGCACGCAGGCTGGTCGAGCTGGCCGACATCGACCCCGCGCGCAGGGGGATGGGGACCACGGTGACCGCCATGCTGTGGGACGGCTACCGGTTCGCCCTGGCTCATCTCGGTGACTCCCGCGGATATTTGCTTCGCGATGGTGCGCTCTACCAGATGACCAAGGATCACACACTTGTGCAGTCGATGGTGGACGAAGGACGGATAACCGAGGACCAGGCCGCCGTGCACCCCCGGCGTTCGATGGTGCTGCGGGTGCTGGGCAGCGAGGGCAGGGCGGAGCCTGACATGGCGCTGCGCGAAGCCGAGCCTGATGACCGCTACCTCCTCTGCTCCGACGGCCTCACGACCGTACTCGGTCCCGAGGTCCTGCACGAGGTCCTGACCACGGTGGCAGACCCGGGCGCGGCCGTCCAGCGGTTGATCGATCTGGCCAACGAGGGCGGCTCGCCGGACAACGTGACCGTGATCGTGGCCGACGTGGTCGCGCCGGGCTCGGGCGAGGCGGCCGTCTATCGCGTGGGGGCCGGCGCCTAACGGGAGTGGTCATCAGTCTCACCTGCCTCACCAGTCACAAAACCGAAATATTGGTTAATAGCACGACACTTTCCGAGTGATTCGCGCAATTTCCCGATGGCGCTACTACAGTCCATCGTGATTTATCGGTTTTCTGGGAGGAGTCACCCTGGACCCGATCGCGGACGAGCTGCTGAAGACGGTGCGGCAGGAACTCGGTTACAAGGAGAAGAACGGCCAGTTCACCAAGTTCGGCCAGTGGTATGCGGATCGCGTCCAAGACACCCAGTACCGCAACGGGCCCTGGTGCGACATGTTCATCGCCTGGGCCGCGGACAAGGCCGACCTCAGCCAATTTGTGGGCGAGTTCGCCTGGACGCCCTCCCATGCCGCCTGGTTCATGAAACAGGGGGCGTGGACGCAGAAGCCCGAGCCGGGTGCGCTCGTCTTCTTCGACTGGAAGGGCGGCAAAAGCTACAAGGGCATCGACCACGTGGGGATCGTGGAGAAAGTCAGCGGCAAGAAGATCCACACGATCGAGGCGAACGTGGACCGGATCTGGCTCAAGCGCAAGACGCGGGAGACGGACAAAGTCGTCGGCTACGGAATTCCGCGCCTGGTCAAGGCCAGTGCCGACAAACTCGGGGAGATCCGCTCGACCGAGCGGCCCTTCGTGCCGGCGCCGCGTGTGGAGACCGGGCGGGGATCACCCTTGGACGTCCTGGGCACGCCGCCCGCACTGCTGACCGCGATGGTGCTCATGACCGTCGTCCTGTCCCTCCGCATCACCGGCCGCCGCCGCGGCACCCACCGCCGCCTAGCCTTGCCCTGGAACGCACCAACCACCGAGCGTGAAGCGGCTCCGGCTCGGGACGGCGTTCCCGCTCGCGAACGGGTGACGGTCCCTGCCAAGCCCGCCCCTGCCAAGCCCGCGGAGCACGTGCAGGCCAAGCCCCGTCCCGCCCCGGCGCCGGCCGCCCGCCCGGCCAGGACGCGCGTCACGGCCTCCGCGGCCACCAGGCACTCGACCTCGACGAGACGCAAGCCCTACGAGCCCGACTAGCCCGCGTTCCAGCCCGCGAAGTGCTAGGACGTGAGGTCGATGACCACCTTGACGTCGTGGTCGCGCTCGAAGGCGTCCAGGGCGCGCGACAGCGGGACCCGCCGCGTGATCAGCCGTTCGAGCCACCCGGTGTCGGCCTTGGCCAGCGCGTCGGCGGCGTCCCTGTAGTGCCGCAGGTTCGCGTTCACGGAGCCGAAGACCACGTCGTTCTCCAGGACGATGTCCCGGTTGATGAGCCCCGCGTCCACCCGGTGCTCACGCCCACCCGGCGAGAGCCCGGCCAGGCAGACGATCCCCGCGGCGGCCGTGCCGACCATGGCGTCGATGACGAGCGACCCGGCCCCCGTGCACTCGATGATGATGTCGGGCCTGACCGTGGTGAGCTCCTTCAGCGACGAGCCGGAATGGTAGGCCCCGTCCAGATCCTCCACGAGCCGCGACTTGAGCCCGGCGGCCGAGCGGTCGAGCACGTGCACCTCCAGTCCCCGCTGCCGCCCCATCAGCGCCGCCAGCAGCCCGACGGGCCCGGCCCCCGTGACCAGCAGCGTCTGGGGCTCGAACCAGGCCCGCGACCCGATCCGCTCGATCTGCTCCCACGCCTTGGCGACCACCGACGCGGGCTCGACCAGCATGCCGACGCTCTCCAGCGACGGATCCAGGCGCACGGCGTAGCCGCCCTCGACCGTCCAGCGTTCGGAGGCGTACCCGTCGATCTGCTTGATGCCCCGCTCGGTGTACTCGCCGTTGCGGCACATGTCGAACTCGCCCCGCTTGCAGGCCCCGCACGGCACGGGGTCGGGCCGCCGTACCACCCCGACCACCAGGTCGCCGGGCGAGTACGCGGACCCGTCGGGCACCTCCAGCACCCGGCCCAGCGACTCGTGCCCGAGCACCATGCGCTCCTTGCCGGGCGGCGGCCAGCCGTAATCGGCGGTGATCAACTCCCTGTCCGTCCCGCAGACCCCCAGCGCCAGCCCCTGGACCAGCAGTTCACCCTTCTCCGGTGCGGGATCGGGGACCTGCTCGACGGCGAGCGTCCCCTTCTTGCCCGGTGCGAACGTCAGTGCGCGCATGCGACGTCACCCCCTCGGGCCCCCTACCCGGATGGCGGAAGGAAATAGTAGGACGTCCTAGTGCCTATTAGTAGGACGTCCTAGTATCTTCGGAAGGGAGAGCCCTCACGAAGGAGTGAACAGGCGTGCACGTCCCGGTACACCCAGTCCGTTTCGTGACCGCCGCGGCCTTGTTCGACGGCCATGACGCGGCGATCAACATCATGCGGCGCATCCTCCAGTCACAGGGGGCCGAGGTCATCCATCTCGGGCACAACCGCTCGGTGGACGAGATCGTCACGGCCGCCCTCCAGGAGGACGTCCAGGGCGTGGCGATCAGCTCGTACCAGGGCGGCCACGTGGAGTTCTTCACCTACCTCGTGGAGCTGCTGCGCGAGCGCGGGGCCGGGCACGTCAAGGTGTACGGGGGCGGCGGGGGAGTGATCGTCCCCGAGGAGATCGAGCTGCTGCACTCGCGCGGCGTCACCCGTATCTTCTCGCCCGAGGACGGCCAGCGGTATGGGCTGCCCGGGATGATCAACCAGCTCATCGAGGACTGCGACGTCGAGCTGGACGGCTCCCCGTCGGTCGAGGCCGTGGTCTCGGGCGACCAGGCGGCGCTGGCCCGCGCGATCACGCTCATCGAGTCGGGCCGCGCCCCGGAGGGGCTGGTCGAGGGCCTGAAGGCCGCCGCGACGGACAAGCGCGTCCCCGTGCTCGGCATCACCGGTACGGGCGGCTCCGGCAAGTCCTCGCTCACCGACGAGCTGGTCCGCAGGTTCCGTGTGGACAACGACGACAAGCTGCGCATCGCGGTCATCGCCATCGACCCCACCCGCCGTCGCGGCGGCGGCGCGCTGCTCGGCGACCGCATCAGGATGAACAGCCTGAGCCCCCAGACCTACTTCCGCTCCCTGGCCACCAGGGGCGCCGCCAACGAGGTGCCCGCCTGCCTCGACGAGGTGATCACCGCCTGCCGGGCAGCGGGCCACGACCTGGTGATCGTGGAGACGCCCGGCATCGGCCAGGGCGACGCCGGGATCGTCCCCCACGTGGACGTGCCGATTTACGTGATGACGCCCGAGTTCGGGGCGGCCTCCCAGCTCGAGAAGATCGACATGCTGGATTTCGCCGAGGCCGTGGTGATCAACAAGTACGAGCGGCGCGGCGCGGAGGACGCCCTGCGCGACGTACGCCGCCAGCTCGTACGCAACCGCGAGGCGTTCGGCGTCCGGCCGGAGGACATGCCGGTCTTCGGCACCATCGCGGCCCGCTACAACGACGCCGGGGTCACGGCCCTCTACCAGCACCTCAAGCCCCTCCTGCTGGGCGAGCCGGGGCCAGGGCTGCTGCCGCAGGTGTCCGGGCGCACCTCGCAGGCGTCGGCCGCCATCGTGCCGCCGGCCCGGGTCCGCTACCTGGCCGACATCGCCGAGACCGTGCGCTCGTACCACGCCGAGACGCTCGCGCAGGCCGAGGTCGCCCGCCGCCGCCAGCAACTGGCCGCCGTGCGCTCCCTCCTGGAGGACTCCCGCCTGGAGGAGCTGGAGGCGCAGGCGGAGCGGGAGCTGAGCGAGGAGAGCCGGGCCCTGCTGGATGCCTGGCCCGCCGTCAAGGAGCGCTACACCGCCGACGAGCTGGTGGTGAAGGTGCGCGACCGCGAGATCCACACCCCGCTCTGGCGCGAGACCCTGTCCGGCAACCGGATCCCGCGCGTGGCCCTGCCGCGCTACAGCGACCACGGCGACCTGCTGAGGTTCCTGCGCGGCGAGAACCTGCCCGGCTCGTTCCCCTTCACCGCCGGCGTGTTCCCGTTCAAGCGCGATGACGAGGACCCGACCAGGATGTTCGCCGGTGAGGGCGACCCGTTCCGCACCAACAGGCGCTTCAAGCTGCTGTCCGAGGGCCAGCCCGCGACCCGGCTGTCCACGGCGTTCGACTCGGTGACGCTCTACGGCCACGACCCGGACCTGCGGCCCGACATCTACGGAAAAGTCGGCACCTCGGGTGTCTCGATCGCGACGCTGAACGACATGAAGGTGCTCTACGACGGGTTCGACCTGGCGGCGCCGAACACGTCCGTGTCCATGACGATCAACGGCCCCGCGCCCACGATCCTGGCCTACTACCTCAACACCGCCGTCGACCAGGCTCTCGACCGCTTCCAGGCCGAGCAGGGGCGCCCGCCGTCGGCCGAGGAGGCCGCCGCCCTGCGCGCCCGTACGCTGGCCACGGTCAGGGGCACCGTGCAGGCCGACATCCTCAAGGAGGACCAGGGCCAGAACACCTGCATCTTCTCCACCGAGTTCTCGCTGCGGATGATGGCCGACATCCAGGAGTGGTTCATCAAGAACGGTGTGCGCAACTTCTACTCGGTCTCGATCTCCGGCTACCACATCGCCGAGGCCGGGGCCAACCCGATCAGCCAGCTCGCCTTCACGCTGGCCAACGGCTTCACGTACGTGGAGGCGTACCTGGCCAGGGGCATGAAGATCGATGACTTCGCCCCGAACCTGTCGTTCTTCTTCTCCAACGGCATGGACCCCGAGTACAGCGTGCTCGGGCGGGTGGCCCGCCGCATCTGGGCGGTGGCCATGCGGGAGCGCTACGGCGCCGGGGACCGGTCGCAGAAGCTGAAGTACCACATCCAGACCTCGGGCCGGTCGCTGCACGCCCAGGAGATGAACTTCAACGACATCCGCACCACCCTCCAGGCCCTGATCGCCGTCTACGACAACTGCAACAGCCTGCACACCAACGCCTTCGACGAGGCCGTGACCACCCCGTCGGCCGACTCGGTGCGCAGGGCCATGGCGATCCAGCTCATCATCAACCGCGAGTGGGGCCTGGCCAGGAACGAGAACCCGCTGCAGGGCTCGTTCATCGTCGAGGAGCTGACGGACCTGGTGGAGGAGGCCGTGCTCGCCGAGTTCGAGCGGCTGTCCGACCGGGGCGGCGTGCTGGGCGCGATGGAGACCGGCTACCAGCGCGGCAAGATCCAGGACGAGTCCATGCTGTACGAGATGCGCAAGCACGACGGCTCGCTGCCGATCGTCGGGGTGAACACGTTCCGCAACGGCACGGACGAGCCGCCGGCGCACAAGCTGGAGCTGGCCAGGGGCACCGAGGACGAGAAGCGCTCGCAGCTCGACCGGCTGCGCGCCTTCCACGAGCGCAACCGCTCGGAGGCCCCGGCGCAGCTCGCCCGGCTGCGCGAGGTGGCGATGTCGGACGCGAACGCGTTCGAGGTGCTGATGGACGCGGCCCGCGTCTGCTCGCTCGGCCAGATCACGGAGGCGCTGTTCGAGGCGGGCGGCCAGTACCGCCGCAACGTCTGACCACGTGCGTGGGTGATGAGGGGGCGCGGGAGCCGCGCGGATAGGATCACGGGTCGGGGAACATCGCTATCCAGGAGGCTTTCATGTCCGACGTCACTTTCAAGGGCACGCCCGTCGCCGTGGGCGGCACCTTCCCGAAGCCCGGCGACAGCGCGCCCGCGTTCAAGCTGGTGGGCGGCGACCTGGCCGAGCACTCGCTGGAGGAGTACGGCCAGAAGACCAAGGTGCTCAACATCTTCCCGAGCCTCGACACCGGCGTCTGCGCGGCCTCGGTGCGGCGCTTCAACGAGGTGGCCGCCGAGCACCCCGAGGTGGCCGTGCTCTGCATCTCCGCCGACCTGCCCTTCGCCCAGAAGCGGTTCTGCGGCGCCGAGGGGCTCGACAACGTGGTCACGCTCTCACTCATGCGGGGCCGTGAGTTCCTGACCGACTACGGCGTGGCGCAGGAGTCGGGGCCGCTGGCGGGGCTGACCGCGCGCGCGGTGGTCGTGCTCGACGGTGACAACCAGGTGGTCTACTCCGAGCTGGTGCCGGAGATCACCCAGGAGCCCGACTACGACGCCGCGCTGACGGCGCTCAAGTAAGTGAGCCGGGGGTCCACGACGTGGACCCCCGATCTCAGTTCCTCCTGGCCACGCCGCACAGGATCAGCGACGACTCGGGCCCGTCGACGAAGTCGATCATGTCGGCCTGGTCGGGACGCCACTCCGGCAGCCACACGAGACCCGGATCGACCAGCTCGAACCCCTCGAACAGCGCCGCGATCCGCGTCCGGCTCCTGAACGTGAGCGGAGCGTTGGTGCCCCGGTAGACCTCGGTGATCGCCTCCACGGCCGCGGCGCGGGCGTCGCCGGTGCAGTGGGACATGACCAGACAGCTGCCGGGGGCCATGGCGTCACGCAGGCTCGCCACGATCTCCCGAGGGTGGTCGGAGTCGGCGATGTAGTGCATGGTCGCCGTCAGCAGCACGCCGACCGGGCGGCTGAAGTCGATCGCCGCCATCACCTCGGGATTGCGCAGGATGCCCTCGGGCTTGCGCAGGTCACCCTCCACCGCCGTCGTGTCACCCTGCCCGGCCAGCAGCGCCCTGGCGTGCACCAGCACCACCGGATCCCGGTCCACGTAGACCACCCTGGCCCCCGGGGTGATCTTCCTGGCGACCTCGTGCACGTTGTCCTGGCCGGGCAGTCCTGTGCCGATGTCCAGGAACTGCGTGATGCCGGACTCGGCGAGGTACCGAACGGCGCGCCCCAGGAACGCGCGATTCGCCCGGACCGCCGCCCGTAACTCCGGAGCCGCCTCGAGCAGCTTCTCCGCCGCCGCCCGATCGGCAGGGAAGTGGTCCTTGCCACCCAGGAGGTAGTCGTAGAGCCGGGCGACGTTGGGAGTGTGCGGATCGAAGGCTGGCGACTCTCGTTCCAACCGTCATTCCCCCGATCAAGAGTTAACGATCTTCGACCTGGATTCTACGGATCTATACCGACATTCACTGCCGAATACCCGTCGGATCTAGGCTGATGTTGTGGACGACACCGGCGTACCCGTGAAGATTCCCGGCACCGTGCGGCGGATCGTGTCCCTGGTGCCGTCGCTGACGGAGTCGGTGGCGGCGACCGTGCCGGAGGCGCTGATCGGGGCGACCGACTGGTGCTCGCACCCGGCCGACCTGGACGTGACCAGGGTCAGGGGCACCAAGAACCCCGACCTCGACGCGATCAGGAGGCTCCGGCCCGACGTGGTCCTCGCCAACGCCGAGGAGAACCGCGCGCCCGACATCGAGGCTCTGCGCGCATCGGGCATCGCGGTCTGGGTGACGAAGATCGAGACGCTGGATCAGGCTTTCGTGTCGCTGGAGCGCATGTTCCGGGAGGCGTGCCGTACCGGCCGTCCCGGGTGGCTGGACGCGGCGGAGCAGGCGTGGCGCGCGCCCGCGGAAGGGGCGCGGCGCACGGCCGTCGTCCCGATCTGGCGGCGGCCGTGGATGGTGGTGGGGCGCGACACGTTCACCGGGGACGTGCTCAGGCGCCTCGGCGTGGACAATCTCTACGCCGGTCACGAGGAGCGTTACCCCAAGATCCCGCTGTCCGAGCTGGTCGAGCGGCGGCCCGGCCTGGTGGTGCTGCCGGACGAGCCGTACGCGTTCTCGGAGACGGACGGCCCCGAGTGCTTCCCCGGGCTCGCCTGCGCGCTGGTCAGCGGGCGGCTGCTCACCTGGTACGGCCCTTCGCTCGTGGAGGCGCCCGCCCTGCTGCGGAGCGCCCTCGCCTGACCCTGCCGCCTCAAGGGGCCGGCTCAGCGCACCCGTACGCGTCCGGTGATGCCCAGGGCGGCGTCCACGGAGGCGGCGGAGAGCACGTGCTCCATGACGATCACCGCCATACCCACGATCCCGGCCCGGTCCTCGAGCGAGGTGGGCACGATCTCCAGGTGCCTGGTCGTGTACGGCAGGCTGTGCCGATAGACGACCTCCCTGATCCCCGTCAGATAATGCTCCCTGGTCTCCGCCATGTCCCCGGCCAGCACCAGCACGCCCGGATTGAGCAGGCTGACCGCGGTGGCCAGCACGAGGCCCAGCGTGCGCCCCGCCTCCTGGGTGCGGGCGATGGCCGCCGGATCGCCCGCCTGCACGAGGCGTACGACGTCGCGGCTGGAGCCCTGGCCCAGGTCGGTGGCCAGGGCGTGGCCGCTGGCCAGCGAGGCCACGCAGCCGCGCGAGCCGCACGTGCAGACCCGGTCGTCGTGCTCGTTCAGCCGCACGTGCCCGATGTTCCCGGCGGCCTCCTCGACGCCCCGGTAGATCTGCCCGTCGATCACGATCCCGGTGCCGATCCCGGTCGACACCTTGATGAGGATGAGCGAGTCCGTGTCGCGCCACGACGACCACCACTCGCCCAGCGCCATCGCGTTGGCGTCGTTCTCGACCAGGACGGGCACGTCGTAGGTCTCGCCGATCGCCTCGCCCACCGGATAGCCGTCCCACCCGGGCATCAGGAACGACCTGATCATCCGGCCGGTGGTGTGGTCCACGGAGCCGGGCAGATCGAGCCCGATGCCGCACACGTCGCTCGCCGGCCGCCCGGCCCGGTCGAGCAGCCGCTGGAACGCCTCCCGCACCCACGACAGGACCGCCTCCGGGCCGAGCTCGATGCGCATCTCGGCGCGCTCCTCGGTCAGGGTGTTGGCGGCCAGGTCGGTGAGCGCCACGCCGGCGTGCGAGGCGCCCAGGTCGGCCACCAGCATCAGGCGTCGGCCGGCGTCCACGTCGAGCACCGAGGGCGGTCGCCCGCCCCCGGAGGCCGCGACGCCGGACTCGTGGATGTATCCGGCGTCGATGAGCCGGTCGACCCGGTCGGTGATCGTCGACCGGGACAGGCCGGTGTACTCGATCAGTTCCTTGCGCGTACGGCAGGTGCCATGGCGGATGAGCTGGAGGATCTGCCCTGCCGTCAGCATGGTCTATCCCTTCTCTGCTCCTGCCGTGAGGCCCTCCGTCAGCAGCCGCTCGCTGGCGAAGAACACGATCACGATGGGCAGCGTGAGCACCACCGAACCTGCCATCAGGACCGTCGTGGGGATCTCTATGCTTCCCGCCAGCTGCGAGAGGCCCAGGGACACCGTCCAGCTCTCCCGCTTCTCCACGAGGAAGAGCAGGGCGAACAGGAACTCGTTCCACGCGATCATGAACGCGTAGAGACCAGTCGCCATCAGCGCGGGCTTGGACAGCGGCAGCACCACGCGCCAGATGGTCGAAAGCCTCGTGCACCCGTCGATCGCGGCCGCTTCCTCCACGCTTTGCGGCACGGTCTCGAAGTAGTTGCGGAGCATGTATACCGTGACGGGCACGGTTTGCGCGATATACACGAGGACCAGTCCGAAAAGCGATCCGCGCAGCCCCAGCATCGTGAAGAGCACGAAGAGGGGGATGGCCAGCACGATCGCCGGAAACAGGTACACCGCCAGGAAGAGGAAGTGCACCTGCCGCCGCCCGAAGAAGCGCAGCCGCGCGACCGCGTACGCGCCCGGGATCGAGATCAGCAGTGTCACCGCCACCGAGGCGAGCGCGACGATCGCGCTGTTCCTCAGGAAGCTCAGGAAGCCCTGGCGGGTCAGCACGTCCACGTACGTGTCCAGGGTGAAGCCGCGCGGCCAGAGCGAGCCCGGCTCCAGGATCAGCTCCTGGATGTCGCGTACGGACAGCATCACCATGTAGAGGAAGGGGAACGCGGTCATCACGAAGAGCACCGCGATGACCAGCGGTTTCAGCACCCGGAAGAGAACTCGCTCGAACCTATCTCTGCTCACCTTCACCCCCGCCGAAGAACCGCAGGTAGACGGCCAGGAACGCGACCAGGAAGACCGCCAGCACGATCGCCTGCGCGGCCGAGGCGCCGATGTCGTCGCGGGCGGTCAGGAAGTTGTAGACCCGCACGCTGACCACCTCGGTCCCGGCCCCGCCGCCGGTCAGCAGGTAGACGTCGTCGAACTTGGTGAACGTGAACACGAACCGCAGCACCGACAGCAGCGCGATGATCCGCCAGAGCTGCGGCATGATCACGTATCGGAACCGCTGGGTCGGCGTGGCCCCGTCCACGACCGCGGCCTCGTCCAGCTCCGCGGGCAGCGCCTGCAGCCTGGCCAGGATGAACAGGAACGCGAACGGGAAGTACCGCCACGCCTCGAACGCGATCACCGTGAACAGCGCCACCGGCACCCGCACGCCCAGGAGCTCGCCCCTGGCCTGGGTGAGGAACGCGATCGGCTCGTGGAGCCAGGTGTTGACGATGCCGTACTGGGGGTTGAGCATCGTCTCCCACAGGAACGCCACGGCCACGACCGGCGCCACGTACGGGATCAGGATGGAGGCCCTGACCAGGGTCCGTCCCCTGAACCTGTCACGCAGCGCCAGCGCCGCCACCAGCCCGATCGCGATCGACAGCGCGGTGCCCGCGACGGTGTAGACGAGCGTGTTGACCAGGGACGACCAGAAGCCGGGCTCGGAGACCACGTACGAGAAGTTCTCCAGCGTGTAGTGGCCGAAGACGCCGGCCCGGCGGATGTTGATCAGCCGGGCGTCCTGGAACGCCAGCATGATCGCCCACAGCAGTGGCAGCACCACCACGACCAGCGTGATGACGAGCGTCGGCGAGATGAGCGCCAGCCCGGCCCGCCCTTCCTGCTGCCGCAGAGTGCGGGTCACTGGCGGATCCCGCGCTTGATCGTCTCCACGTCGGTCTTGGCCTGGGCGGCGGCGGCCTGCGGGGTCAGGGAGCCGTCCACGACCGCGCTGAGCGCCTTGGGCACGGGCAGTTCGCCCATGGTGGCGCCGACCAGCTTGCCCTGCCCCTGCGGGATCCCCCAGCGGGCGAAGGTGTCCGGGCTCTTGCGCAGGGCGTCCAGCACGTCGGCGGGGTAGATGTCGGCCAGCGGCTTCTTGGAGTCGACCCCGGCGGGCAGCTTGTTCCACTTGTCCTCGAAGCCCTTGCGGGTCGGGAACTTGCCCTCGGGCGCCATGCCGATCCAGCGCTCGTAGCCCTCGTTCATCATGTAGGCGACGAACTTCGCCGCGGGGTCCTTGGCGGCGTCACGGGTGACCGCCCAGGAGACGATCTCGCCGTACTGCGCGGGCGCGCTCCCGTCGGGCCCCTTCAGCGCCGTGACCACGCCGGTGTTCTTGGCCAGCCACTCGGGGTCGGCGCGGCACTCCTGACAGCTCGGCAGCGCGTCCTTACGGAGCCCGGCCAGCTCGTCGAGGATGAACGACGACCAGATCGTCATGGCCGCCTTGCCGGAGAAGTAGGTGGCCCGGGTGGAGTCGACGTCCTGCTTGCCCTTGACCGAGTAGTCCTTGGCGAGCTTGCCGTAGAACGCGAACGCCTTCACGCACTGCGGCGAGTCAAGAGCGACATTTCCGGAATTGTCGACGAGCTGGCACCCGTTCGCGAGCGCGACGTGCTCGAAGCTCTGCGCGGTGAACGAGTCCTTCGGCGCGATCGCCAGCGTGATGCCCGCCACGCCTCCCGTGTTGAGCCCTGTGTTGAGCTTCGCGGCCGCCGCCTCCAGCCGCTCGTACGTGTCGGGCGGCTGCAGCCCGGCCTTGTCGAACAGGTCCTTGCGGTAGAGGATCAGCTGCGCCCACCCGTCGCTCGGCACCGCGAGCAGCTTCCCGCCCGAGCTGTCGAGCTCCAGGGCCCGCGGCGAGAAGGAGTCCCGGCCGAGCTGGTCGACGACCTTGCCGGGGGTCTCGGTGTCGAGCAGGTCGTTGGCCTCCAGCTCGCGCACCGCCGCCAGCGGCAGCGCGCCGATCACGTCCGGCAGGTCGCCGGCCGCGGCGGCGGCCGTCACGGCCTGGCTGAACTGGTCCTCGGCCATGGCGACCAGCTTGACCTGGATCCCGGTCCTCTTGGTGAAGTCGGCGGCGATCTGGTTCTGTACGGCCATCCGGTCGTTGAGGTTCTCTTCGGTCCAGACGGTGATCTGGTTGCCGGCGGACGACTCGCCACCGTCGCCGCACGCCGCCAGCGAGGCGGCGGCCAGCAGCGCGACGGAGAGGACGGCGGTTACCTTCTTCGGCATGGCACGCTCCTCCGATTCGGGGATATGCCGCCCTTACCCTCGCCATGACCTTGGCAACGTTCGGTAGTCGATAACGAGACCGGTCTGTACTCACTCCGTGCCTACACGGCCATAATTGGATCTTTGTCGCAAAAGATCTACTTTGGGGTATTTCGGTCATCCGGAGGTCACCGCACTAGCTAGAAAGCCCAGGTGTGCGGCCTGGCAGGCGATGTCGGTAAGGTCACTTTCCGGAAGACACGCTGGCAGAAACCCCAATTTCACCAGCCGCCCCCGGCGGAAGTCGTAGACTTAAGAGTGTTACGAGCGCAACTATCGTATGCAAACAAGTACTAAAGCTTTGACTTTTGTTTGATCATTAAGCGTAAGTGTGGAGAATGCGCGTCATCACGTTCGAGCAGCCAGGCCGTGTCCGCGTCAGCCTGGAATCGCCAGCCGACCTGGCGCCGGGATCCGTACGAGTCCGTACGATCTACTCCGGCGTTTCGGCAGGCACGGAGCTCACCGCCTATCGCGGCACAAATCCATATCTCAACCGTCGTTGGGACACCGAGCGCCGCCTCTTCGTCGATGGCCAGACGCACGCGTACCCGCTGACCGGCTGGGGCTACCAGGAGGTCGGCGAGGTCGTCGAGGCCGCGCCCGACGTCGCCGACCCGCCGGTGGGCAGCATCGTGTGGGGCATCTGGGGCCACCGCGCCGAGGCCGTCGTGCCGGCGGAGAAGCTGGTGGGGCACGTGATGCCGCCCGGCGCCGACCCGCTGACCGGCGTGTTCGCCCGGGTCGGGGCCATCGCGCTCAACGCGGTGCACGCCTCCGACGTGCACCTCGGCGACCAGATCGCGATCTTCGGGCAGGGTGTCATCGGGCTGCTCGCCACCCGCCTGGCCGTGCTGAGCGGCGCCCGGGTGGTCGCGGCCGACGCCATTCCCGACCGGCTGGAGCTGGCCAGGAGGTTCGGCGCGGCCGAGGTGTTCGACGTGCGCTCCGGGTCGGTGGCCGAGTTCATGCGCAAGCGCGTCGAGGGCGCCGACACCGTCATCGAGCTGAGCGGCACCCACCAGGGCCTGCACGAGGCCATCAGGACCGTGCGCAAGGGCGGCAGGGTCGTGGCCGCCGGCTTCTACCAGGGCGACGGCGTCGGGCTGCGGCTGGGCGAGGAGTTCCACCACAACCAGGTCCAGCTCGTCTCCTCCCAGATCGGCGGCGTGGCCTCGTGGCTGGCGCACCGGTGGGACGTCGAGCGGCTGCAGCGCACGTTCATGGCGCTCGTGCACGAGGGCCAGGTCGAGGTCGGCGACCTGATCAGCCACGTGGTCCCCGTCGAGAGGGCCGAGGAGGCCTTCGACCTGATCGACAAGCACCAGTCCGAGGTGCTCCAGCTCGTCTTCACCTTCGAGGAGTGACAGTGAAGCTCGCCGTACAGGAGCAGCTTCTGCCCGGCCGTACGCTGCAGGAGAAGTTCGCGTTCGCGCTCGATGCCGGGTTCGACGCCATCGAGCTGCGCGGCAAGGGCGATTTCCACTTCGCGGGCCGCCTGACGGAGCTCAAGCGGGCGCGGGCCGACGGCGTGGTCATGCCGACGGTGTGCGTGGACATGCCGCACTTCATCGGCGACTTCGACCCGGCCAAGCGCAAGGACGCCATCCAGCAGCTCAGGTCGCAGCTCACGGTGATCGCCGAGCTGGGCGGCATCGGCGTCATGACGCCCGCCTCCTGGGGGCAGTTCTCGCTCCGGCTGCCGCCGTTCGAGCCGCCGCGCAGCGCGGCGGAGGACCGCGAGGTGCTGACCGAGGCGCTGGGCGTCCTGGGCGAGCACGCGCAGCGCAACGGCGTGCTGATCATGCTCGAACCCCTCAACCGGTACGAGAACCACATGGTCAACACCCTGGCCGAGGCCGTCTCCTACTGCTCGATGGACTCGATCAGGATCGTCGGCGACACGTACCACATGAACATCGAGGAGGACGACCCCTGCCGCTCGCTGGTCGAGGCCGCCCCCTACCTCGCGCACATGCAGATCAGCGAGTCCAACCGCAACCAGCCGGGCACCGGTCACATCGACTGGGGCGCGCAGCTGGCCACGCTCGACGCCGTCGGCTACGACGGCTACCTCGCCCTGGAATGCCGCCTGCGGGGCGAACCCGAGATCGTCCTCCCCCAGACCGCGGCCTTCGTCAGGAAATACCTATGATCCTTCGCGACGCCGTGCGCGTCCTGGTGACCAACTGGGACGGCAGCTACACGGTCCCCTCCCGGCGCCTGTACCCGCACCAGTGGAGCTGGGACTCCGCCTTCATCGCGATCGGCAACGCCCAGTGGTCGCCGCGAAGGGCCAGGATCGAGCTGCTCTCCCTGTTCGGCGCGCAGTGGCGCGACGGCAGGGTGCCGCACATCGTCTTCAACCCCGCGGTGCCCGAAGGGGCCTACTTCCCCGGGCCCGAGTTCTGGCAGGCGCACGCACCGTCGGGCTCCGCGACCTCCGGCATCGTCCAGCCACCGGTCCACGCGCTGGCCGCGTGGAAGACGCACCTGGCCGAGCCCGACCCGGCGTTCCTGCGCCGGATCTACCCCCGGCTCGTGGCCCAGCAGGAGTTCCTGCGCGCGGCCAGGCGCTCCCCTGAGGGGCTGATCTCGATCGTGCACCCCTGGGAGTCGGGCATGGACAACAGCCCGGCCTGGGACCTGCCGCTGCGGGCCGTACGGCCCGACACCGTGGGCTTCGTCCGCCGGGACCTCGCCACGGTCAGCGCCGACGAGCGGCCCACCGACCGCGACTACGAGCGCTACGTCTCGCTCGCCCGCGCCTACCGCGACTCCGCCTATCGCAGCCCGGGGGAGTTCCAGGTCGAGTGCCCCCTGTTCAACGCCGCGTACGGCGTCGCCGAGTCGACCCTGGCCCTGATCGCGGAGGAGTGCGGCCTCGACCCCGAGCCGCACGAGCGCGAGGCGGCCGCCATCACCGACGCCATGGTCGAGCACCTCTTCGACGGCGGCCTCTTCCAGGCCCGCGACGTGCGCACGGGCCGGCCGCTCCACTCCGCCAGCACCGCCGGGCTGACCCCGCTCATGCTCCCGCACCTGCCGGACGAGGTCGCCGAGGCGCTGATCGGCACCACGCTCGACCGGTTCGCTTTCAAGGACGGGGCGCTGCCCAGCTACTCTCCCGCGGCGCTCGACTTCGACCCGGCCCGCTACTGGCGCGGCCCGAGCTGGGTCAACCTCACCTGGCTCGTCTGGCAGGGGCTCAAGGACCGCCGCCCCGACCTCGGCGACCTGGTCGCCGAAGGGATGGTCAACGCGGTCGCGCGATCGGGCTTCCGCGAGTACTTCGACCCCTTCAGCCTGCACGGCCACGGCAGCCACGACTTCAGCTGGTCAGCCGCCCTCCTCCTCGACGTGGTCGCTGAGCACGGCCTGGACGGTCTGCCGGCGTCTGGCCGCGAGGTCGGACAGGAACTGGGGGGCCTCGGCGAACCCGACGACATCGGTGATCACGTGCTCGCGTAGCCGCCCTCCGTACCGCCTGAGCAGGGCGATCGTCTCGTGCGAGAGCCGCTCCCTGTCCCAGGAGTGCGCCAGGCCGCGCGGCACCCGGCCGATCTGGGCGCAGCGCAGCGTCAGCCCGTTGTGGTGGAACTCCTCGCCCAGCCGCACCTCCTGTGCGCCCTGGGTGTAGAAGGCGAGGTCCACCAGCGTGCCCTGAGGGCGGAGCATCCTGAGCCCGAGGGCCAGCGCCCTGGTCTGGCCGCGGCACTGGAACACCACGTCGGCGCCCCGGTCGTCGCGGCCGTGCCGCCAGCGGCGCTTCAGGTCCACGGCGGGATCCTCGTCGGCGGTAAGGACGTTCGCGCCGAGCGCCGCGGCGATCGCCAGCCTGGCCGGGGTCTCGTCCACGACCACGACCTCGGCCGCGTCGCAGGCCATCGCGAAGCACGCCGTGAGCAGCCCCACCACGCCCGCTCCCACGACCGCGACCCGCCGCCCGCGCACGCCGTCACCGAGCCGCTGCACGGCCGGGCCGTGCAGGTCGTGCGCGGCGTGCAGGAGGCCGTTGGCGCAGATCGGGCCCATGTGGGCGACGTAGACGCCGAGCATGGGGTCGAGGTCGTCCGGCAGCTCCACGAACCGGTCGGCCATCGGGTCCGCCACGTACGCCGTGCGATGTCCGTAACACATCGCGACCAGCGCACCCTCGCTCACGGCCCGTGTACGCGTCTCGACCACCAGGCCGACCTGCATGTAGCCGATGCCGCGCACCGGGTAGGCGATCGACGGCGTGCCCTCGGCGAACAGCCCGAGCGCCGGGTCCCAGGTCGAGGACAGGTACGGGTTGGTGCCCTTGACGTAGGTCAGCTCGGTCCCGGCCGAGACCCCGCTGTGGGTGGTGGCCAGCATGAACCCACCCTCGGGAATGCCCGGCAACTTCTCCTCGACCAGGCAAACCTCGCCCGGCGCCTCGATACTCAGGACTGTGCCCATGGCCTCACTCCGTTCGGCGGCTCGGTCGCTGGGGTCCGTCGCTGTCATCCAGCACCACCGGCCTCCGTTCCGCCGCGGACTGCGCGAGGGCCAGCGCCAGGCGGTGCGTCCGCAGCGCCTCCCCGTACGGTACGCGTACGTCGGCGTCCTTACCCTGCACCGCGTTGATGAACTCCCGGTCCACGCGCGTCTTCGCCTGGCCGTCGTCCTCGATCACCCGCCGGCCGTCCACCAGCAGCCGCGTCTCGCTGAGCTCCAGCGCGAGGCCGTCGGCGCACACCTCCAGCCCCACCCGGTGCTTCTGGGTGAGCAGGCAGGAGGTGGCCAGCAGCCCGGCCGCGCCGTCGGCGAAGCGCAGGACCGCCGCCGTGGCCCGGTCCACCTCGCCGTCGCTGTGGTTGGCGGCGGGGACGGCGTGCACCATCGACACCTCGCCCACCAGGACCCGGGCGAGGTCGAGCACGTGGACGGCCTGCTCGATGATCTGGCCGCCGGACATGTTCGGATTCAGCCACCAGGCGACCGGCGGCACCTTGTCCAGCCAGTGGCCCAGGGCGAGCCGTACGGGGCGCTCCGCGAGCAGGTCACGGGCGTGTTCGATGATGTCGAGATAACGCCAGTGATGGCCGACCGCGGTCGGCAGCGATCTCCGTTCGATTTCGGACGCGATGTTTTCTGCGGTTTGGAGGTCGAGCGAAAGGGGTTTTTCCACAAAAAACGGTAGATTACACGCCAGAACATCATGTTCGGGGGTGCCGTGCGCGAAAGGAGGCACACAGACGTAAACAGCATCGAGACCGCCGGCGCTGAGTAGGTCGGCATGGTCACCATAGGCGGGGGCGCCGTGCTGGGAGGCCAAAGCCTCGGCCCTGTGGAGATCAATGTCGGCGATTCCCGCGATCGAGACATCTGGGAAGCCGGACAGTACATCTGCGTGGCGAGCGGCGACATTTCCGGCACCGATGATGCCGACGTGGGTCATTGGGGACACATTCCGGCATATGCCACATCTGATCGCCATCAAACAAAGAGGTTCAAAGGCGCATAGATCGGGCAGAAGTCGTGACCTCGTGAGATCGGGGCTTACTGCATGGAGAGAAACCTGCGAGCCTTGGCCAGAATCCAGGAATGGTACGGTCCGCACTCGAGCACGGCAGCCGAGTGGCCGGTCGACGCCTTGATGCTGGCCAAGGGATCCACCACGGTAAGTGTCATCCTGCCTGCTCGTGACGAAGAGCGCACAGTGGGTGACATCGTCCGTGTGATCCGCCGCGACCTCGTCGAACGGGTTCCGCTCGTCGACGAGATCCTCGTCGTCGACTCCAACTCGATCGACGCCACCGCCGAACGCGCCCGCGAGGCGGGCGCCCGCGTGGTGGCGCAGAACCAGGTGCTCTCCCACCTGCCGCCCTTGACGGGCAAGGGGGAGGCGCTGTGGAAGGGGCTGGCCGCCTCAAGGGGCGACATCGTCGTGTTCGTGGACGCCGATCTGCTCAACTTCGGCGCCCACTTCGTGTCCGGCCTGGTGGGGCCGCTGCTGGTGGACAGTGACATCAGCTTCGTCAAGGCGACCTACGAACGTCCGTTCACGGGCGAGGACGGCGTGGTTCGCCGCGCCGCGGGTGGCCGGGTGACCGAGCTGGTCGCCCGACCCTTGATCAATATGTTCTGGCCGGAGCTGGCCGGGTTCGCCCAGCCGCTCGGCGGAGAGTACGCGGCCAGGCGCGAGGTCCTGGAGCAGGTGCCGTTCGTCACCGAGTACGGGGTGGAGTTCGGCCTCCTCGTCGACCTGCTCCAGCTCGTCGGCCTGGACGCGATGGCCCAGGTGGACCTGGGCAGCCGTACGCACACGCACCAGTCGATGAGCGCGCTCGGCCGGATGGCCGGGCAGATCATGCTCACCGCCTGGTCCCGCCTGGAGCGCCAGGGGCGCGTACTGGCGGCTCAGCGCCCCGCGCACACGATGCTGCAGTTCGGGATCGACGGGGCGGACCTGGTGGACGTGGCCGTGGCGGAGCGACCTCCGCTCGCCTCCCTCGTACAAGAGGAGGATGTGGCATGAAAGTCCTGGTCAACGCGGGGCCGTGGCTCGCGGTCCCGCCCCCCGGCTACGGCGGGATCGAGAACGTCGTGGCCACGCTGGTGCCCGCGCTGCGCGAGCGCGGCGTGGAGGTCGTCCTGGCCTCCGTCGGGGCCAGCACGCTAGAGGTGGACGAGCTGATCAGCGTGTACGACGACGGCCAGTTCACCGAGTTGCAGAAGCCGTACAACCAGGTCATGGGCATCGCGCACGCCCACCAGGCCAGGGTGGCGGCCGAGCTGCGCGCCCGCGGCGACATCGACCTCGTCCACGACCACGTCGAGGTGGTCGGGCCGGCGGTCCTGTCGGCGTTCGGCGGGCCTCCCGTCCTGCACACCCTGCACTGGGACCTGCGCAAGCATCCCGCGTTCTACGGCGCGTTCCCGCCGTCGATCGCGGTCAACGGCGTCTCGGAGTCGCAGCTCGCCCGCGCCCCCGACGCCCTGCGGGCGGCCTCGCTCGGGGCCGTCTACCTGGCCAGCCCGCTCGCCGACCGCGACCTGCGGGTCGATCGGGGTGAGTACATGCTGGTCATGGGCCGAATCTGCGGGCTCAAGGGCCAGCACGTGGCGGCCAGGATCTGCCAGAAGCTGGGGCTCCCGCTGATCCTGGCGGGGCCGGTCAGCGGCCGGAACACCCCCGCCGAGCTGGACGACGTGGTCCAGAACCCGTACCACCCCCTGCACAGCCATCCCGACGTCCGCTACCACCTCGACCAGGTGTCCCAGTACCTCGACGGGGAGCTGGTCAGGTGGGTCGGCGCCGTGGGCGGCGAGGCCAGGGACCAGCTCTACGCGAAGGCCAGGGCCGCGCTCTTCCCCATCCAGTGGGACGAGCCCGGCGGCACGGCCGTCGTCGAGGCACTCGCGCTCGGGGTGCCGCCGGTCGGGCTGCGCCGCGGCTGCCTGCCCGAGATCATCGACCACGGCCGCACCGGCTTCCTGGCCGACTCCGAGGCGGAGCTGGCGGAGTGGGTGCTGCGGGTGGACGAGATCGACCCGGAGGAGTGCCGCAGAGAGGCCCGCCGCCGGTTCTCGCCGTCCGTCATGGCGGAGCGCTACCTGGAGCTGTACGAGGCCACCACGGCCCGCTGACCTCGTGCCGCGCTGAAGAGGCGCCCGAGCCGGTCGGGGAGCCGGCTCGGGCGCCTCCGCGCGCCAGTGGCAGTCGCGGTATCAGGCGCGGTATCAGGCGCGGTGTCAGGCGAAGCCGCGGGGGAGCACGATGACCGGGCAGGGCGAGGCCCGCAGCGCCTTCATGGCCAGCTCGCCCAGGAACACCCGGTGCGGCTGCGCGTCCTCGCTGGCCGCGCAGATCAGCAGCTCGCCCGGCAGCCACTCCACGTCCGCCAGCGCGGCGGTCACGTCGTGGCCCTCGGCCACCTCCGACTCCGCCTCGATGCCGGTGGTCTCCCAGGCCAGCCGCACGGCCAGCGCGAGGTCGTCCCTGAGCTTGCCCGGATCCTCCGTGCGCAGGTCGAGAGTGATCAGCCGGAGCGGGATGCCCAGCCGCAGCGCCGCCTGCGCCATCCGTTCCACCGCCTCGTCGCACTGCGGCCGGTGCACGTACGCCAGCGTCAGGCGCTCGGGCCCGTCGTCCGGGACGTACCGGGCGGGCACCAGCATGACCGCCTCGGACGACAGGTGGAGCAGGTGGTTGGAGGTGGCGCCGATGGTGATGCGGCCGTGCCGGCCGCCGTCGGCCGAGCCGACCACGATCAGGTCGGCCCTGATACGGCTGGCCAGCACCGACAGCCCGCGTCCTGAGCCCCTGCTCTCGTACGTGAGGTAGCCGGCGGGGATCGGGCCGAGCTCCTCCGCCGCGTGCGCCAGGTTGGCCTGCGCCTCCACCGCCAGCCCCGGGCTGCCCGGCGGGTAGATCGTGGCGACCGTGAGCTCGCCGCCGGTGACCCGGGTGATCGCGGCGGCCAGGGCCAGGGCGTCGCGCCCGCCCGGGTCGTTCGTGTAGCCGACGATCACGTGCTCTCCGATCACGAGAGCCCTCCTACCCGCTCTGAGCTGGGAATACGCGGCCTTGATCGGAACGTTGTAAACCATCGGAAGGGCAAAGAAGTGAAGATCACCCTCGACATCAGTTTCAACGGGACCCATGGTCCGGTCACTCTCCGTGAAGCGGTTCAACAGCTCAAAGAGCGGGATCTGGCCTGCACGGTGGCCGCGGACACCGTGGAGCAGAAAGTGACCATCTTCTCCGCCTGCGTCGAGCGCGGGTTCACGCCGCTCCGCAGCGAGATCATGGCCGCCTACTACGTCGCCGAGCGGGACGCCACCTCCGAGGCGTTCGACCGGGGGCTCATCACCAGGGCCGAGCTGGAGATGCAGCACGCCGCCCTCGCGCGCAAACTTCTTTCTTAGGATATTTCCCGACTTTCGGCCTTATGGTCGAGGTGTTTGACCGCGGGAGTTCGTAAGGTCGTGTCCATTGCCCATTCACGGATTGGACACACGTGTACCGCGACATCGTCGACTTCGCCCTGACCACGCCCGGGTGGCTGCACACCCTCGCCGAAGTCGGGACGGATGCCGGGTTATTCCTGTTCGTGGCGCTGTACGCGGCGGCCGCGTTCCGGGCGTGGCGGGCTCCGGCCCGCGACCTGGCACTGGTGATCGCGGGTCCGGCCGGGGTCGTGTTCGCGTACGTGGTGAGCGAGGTCGTCAAGACCGTCATCAGGGAGGACCGGCCGTGCCGGGGCGGGGTCACGACGATCTCCGCCTGCCCGCCCTCGGGCGACTGGTCCTTCCCCAGCAACCACTCGGTGATCGCGGCCGGGGCCGCCGCCACCCTCGTGCTCGCCTGGCGGGCGCTCGCGTGGGTGGTGCTGCCGCTGGCCGCGGTCATGGCCTTCTCCCGCGTCTTCGTGGGCGTGCACTATCCGCACGACGTGGCCGCGGGGTTCCTGCTCGGCCTGGCGCTGGCGCCGCTGTTCGCGCTGCTGTCGGTGGGGGCCGTCACCCCTGCGGTGCGACTTGCGCGGCGTTCACTGGCCGAGCCCCGCTCGGCGGGCTGAGGTGGATGTCCTCGCTACGCTGCGGATCCAGCGGCGTCCACCTGGCCGAGCCCCGCTCGGCGGGCTGGGGTGGATGTCCTCGCTACGCTGCGGATCCACCCCAGCGGTCTGTCGCCTCAATGAGCCGGTCCAGGATGCCCGGCTCGCTGAAGGCGTGCCCGGCGTCGTGGATCATGTGGAAGTCGGCCTCGGGCCAGGCCTTGTGCAGGTCCCAGGCGGTGGCCGCGGGCGTGCAGGCGTCGTAACGGCCCTGCACGATCACGGCGGGGATGTGCCGGATCTTGTCGACGTCCCTGATGAGCTGCTCGGGCTCGAACCAGCCGCTGTGGTGGAAGTAGTGGTTCTCGATGCGGGCGAAGCAGACGGCCAGCTTGTCCTCGCCGAACGACGCGACGAGCTCGGGGTCGGGCAGCAGCGTGATCGCGCCCGCCTCCCACTGCGCCCACGCCTTGGCCGCCGCCAGCCTGGCCTCCCCGTCCTGCCCTTCGAGCCGCCTGCGGAAGGCGGCCATGAGATCGCCGTGCTCCCCGGCGGGGATGGGCGCGAGGAACGACTCCCACCGGTCGGGGAACAGGTAGGAGGCGCCGTCCTGGTAGAACCAGTGCAGCTCGTGGGGCCGCAGCGTGAAGATCCCCCGCAGGATCAGCTCGGTCGTGCGGTCGGGGTGGCGCTGCGCGTACGCCAGGGCCAGCGCGCTTCCCCACGAGCCGCCGAAGACCTGCCACCTGTCGATGCCGAGGTGCTCGCGCAGCTTCTCCATGTCGGCCACGAGGTGCCAGGTGGTGTTGGCGGCGAGGTCGGTGGCGGGGTCGCTGGCGTGGGGCAGGCTGCGGCCGCAGTTGCGCTGGTCGAACAGGACGATCCGGTAGCGCTCCGGGTCCCACTGGCGCCGGTGCTTGGCAGAGCACCCGCCGCCGGGGCCGCCGTGCAGCATGACAGCGGGCTTTCCCTCGGGATTGCCGCAGACCTCCCAGTAGATCTGGTTGCCGTCTCCCACGTCGAGCAGGCCAGACTCGTAGGGTTCGATGGGCGGGTACAGCGTTCTCATAGTCTCCGATCCTGCCTCATCCCGGCGGCCCGTAGGGTGATCGCATGGAGCTGGTGACGATCGACGACATTCGGACGGCGGCCGGGCGGATCAAGGGAGTGGCGGTGCGGACGCCGCTCGTGCGGATGGGCGAGGCGTGGGTGAAGCCCGAGAGCCTGCAGCCCGTCGGGGCGTTCAAGCTCCGGGGCGCGTACAACGCCGTGGCCTCGCTGCGGCCCGACGGTGTGGTCACGCACTCGTCCGGCAACCACGGGCAGGCCCTCGCCTTCGCGGCCAGGGAGTTCGGGGTGCCGTGCGTGGTCGTCGTGCCCGAGGGGACGCCCCGGGTGAAGACGGCGGCCATCGAAGGGTGGGGTGCCGAGGTCGTCGTCGTACCGCCCGAGCAGCGGGAGGTCGTGGCCGAGAAGCTGGCGGCGGAGCGGGGGCTGACGCTGGTGCCGCCCTACGACCACCGGGCGGTGATCGCGGGGCAGGGCACCGTCGGGCTGGAGATCGTCGAGGATCTGCCCGACGTCGAGGTGGTGCTGGTGCCGGTGGGCGGCGGAGGGCTCGCGTCCGGGGTCGGCACGGCCGTCAAGGCGCTGCGGCCCGACGTCCGGGTGATCGGGGTCGAGCCGGAGCTGGCCGCCGACGCCGCCGAGAGCCTGGCCGCCGGCCACCCCGTGGAGTGGGGGACGGCCCGGACGTTCCGGACCGTCGCCGACGGGCTGCGTACGGCGCTGTCCGAGCTGACCTTTGCGCACATCAGCCGCCGGGTCGACGAGATCGTCACCGTGTCGGAAGACGAGATCAAGGCCGCCATGGGGCACCTGGCGCGCTCGGCCCGGCTGGTGGCCGAGCCGAGCGGGGCGGTCACCACGGCGGCGCTGCTGTCCGGCCGCGTCGCGACCGGGCGCACGGTGGTCGTGCTGTCCGGGGGGAACGTGGACCCCGAGCTGTTCAGGTAGGTGATCTAGGAGGCCCACTCGTGGCGCGTCAGGAACGAGCGGTCGCCCGTGGCGTACTCGTTGAAGGCGGCCTGCACCTCCGCCAGCTCGGGCACCATGGTGCGGATGAGCGTGCCCTCCTTGTACTCCAGCTCGTAGCCGGGTGACACCTGCAGGAAGTGCCGCCCGAAGTTGACCAGGGCCACGAACGGGTTCTGCGCCGTCAGCGTGGCGAGGACGTCGTGGATCAGGCCGAGGTCCGGGTCGTGGACGAGCATGCCGTCGCCCGTGTGGAGCTGCATGCCCTCGTAGACCCCCAGGGGCGCCACGTTGTGCACCAGGTCGCGCTGAGGGTCGTAGCAGACCAGCCCGTGCGCCCGCGCGATCGTGAACACCTGCGCGGACATCTCGTCCATCGTGTCCAGGTCCATCGTCACCAGCACATGGCCCGGGTAGATCGTGACCTCCCCGGGCAGCTCCTTGGCGACGTCGGGTGCCTCCCCGGTCACAGGGGAGTCCCGCTTGACCGCCAGATAGGTGGCCCGGGCCTGGTCCCTGCTGATGGGCACCGGCTCGTCCCACACCATCAACTCAACGCTCATCGGTCCATCTTGACGGACAAGCACCGTACTCGCGCGACACGGCACCCATGTACCGGAAAGCCGTGCCGGACAAAGTTAGGCGGGCTTCTCCGAATCCGGCACCAGTTCGACCGTGCAGGCGGCGCATCGCCGGGCCTCGGCGGGGATGTCGGTGAGGCATTCGGGGCACTGCTTGGTCGTGGCGTCCTTGTTCCGGTCGAGCAGGCTGATCAGCCGGGTCATCGGGGCCACGATCAGCCAGTACACGACCGCGGAGACCATCAGGAAGGTGACGAGGTGGTTGAGGAAGTCGCCGTACTTGAACCGGCTGCCGTTGACGGTGAAGGAGTAGTCGGCGAAGTTCGGCTGCCTGCCGCCGGTGACGGCGCCGATCAGCGGAGTGATCAGGTCGGAGACGAGCGCCTGCACCAGGCCGCTGAAGGTGGCGCCGACGATCACCGCCACGGCCAGTTCGACGATGTTGCCGCGAAGTAAGAAGCTCTTGAAGCCGCCCATGGCACCACCACGTTGCCGGGATCGGCGCCGGCAAACCATGCTTTGAGCGTGGGCCGCCTCTGATACCGCGCCGTCGGGGACGGCTCACCTCGTTCAACTGGAATAACGACCTGGTGAGGATGGGAAGGAACAAAGCGGCTTGTCCGGGTGAGCGGGGGAACGGAACATGGGGAGAGACCGCAAGGGAGCCTCGATGATCGAGATCTGGCCGGGAGACCCCTATCCGCTCGGGGCGACCTACGACGGCGCGGGCACGAACTTCTCGCTCTACACCGAGGTCGCGGACGCCGTCGAGCTGTGCCTGTTCGACGAGGACAACGTCGAGTCGCGGGTGCCGCTGACCGAGGTCGACGGGTTCATCTGGCACGGCTACCTGCCGGGGATCGGGCCGGGCCAGCGTTACGGCTACCGCGTCCACGGCCCGTACGAGCCGGCGCGCGGGCTGCGCTGCAACCCGGCCAAGCTGCTGCTCGACCCGTACGCCATGGCCATCGAGGGCGGCGTGGCCTGGAACGAGGCGGTCTACGGCTACCGGTTCGGCCAGCCCGACACGCGCAACGACGCCGACTCGGCCCCGTACGTGCCGCGGTCCATCGTGATCAACCCGTTCTTCGGGTGGGGGCACGACCGGCCGCCCGCGACGCCGTACCACGACACCGTGATCTACGAGGCCCACGTGCGGGGGCTGACGGTCAGCCACCCCAAGATCCCCAAGCACCTGCGCGGCACGTACGCGGCGCTCGGCCACCCCGAGATCCTCGACCACCTCACCAAGCTCGGCGTCACGGCGCTGGAGCTCATGCCGGTGCACCAGTTCGTGACCGACCACATCCTGGAGCAGCGCGGCCTGTCCAACTACTGGGGCTACAACTCGATCGGGTTCTTCGCGCCCCACAACCGCTACTCCAGCCAGGGGCAGCGCGGCGGGCAGGTGCTGGAGTTCAAGGCCATGGTCAGGGCGCTGCACGAGGCGGGCATCGAGGTCATCCTCGACGTGGTCTACAACCACACCGGCGAGGGCAACCACCTCGGGCCCACGCTGGGGCTCAAGGGGATCGGCAACCCCGACTACTACCGGCTGGTCGACAACGACCCGCGCTACTACGTGGACACCACGGGCACGGGCAACAGCCTGCTCATGCGCTCGCCGCACGTCCTGCAGATGATCATGGACTCGCTCCGCTACTGGGTCATCGAGATGCACGTCGACGGGTTCCGCTTCGACCTCGCCTCGACGCTGGCCCGGGAGCTGCACGAGGTCGACCGGCTGAGCTCGTTCTTCGACCTGGTGCAGCAGGACCCGGTGCTGTCGCAGGTCAAGCTGATCGCCGAGCCGTGGGACGTGGGGCCGGGCGGCTACCAGGTCGGGAACTTCCCGTCGCGGTGGACGGAGTGGAACGGCCGCTACCGCGACACGATCCGCGACCTGTGGCGCGGGCAGCCGGCCACGCTGCCCGAGTTCGGGTCCCGGTTCACCGGGTCGAGCGACCTCTACCAGGACGACAGCCGCCGTCCCGCGGCCTCGATCAACTTCGTCACCTGCCACGACGGCTTCACCCTGCAGGACCTCGTCTCGTACAACGGCAAGCACAACGAGGCCAACAAGGAGGGCAACCGCGACGGCACCGACGACAACAGGTCCTGGAACTGCGGCGAGGAGGGCCCGGCGGGCGACCCCGTCGAGGCGCTGCGCGAGCAGCAGAAACGCAACTTCCTGACCACGCTCTTCCTGTCGCAGGGCGTGCCGATGCTCTCCCACGGCGACGAGCTCGGCCGCACGCAGAAGGGCAACAACAACGGCTACTGCCAGGACAACGAGCTGACCTGGGTCGACTGGTCCGACGTGCGGGAGAACTGGCTACTGCTGGAGTTCACGCAGAGCCTGGCCGCGCTGCGCAAGCGGCATCCGGTCTTCCGCCGCAGGCGCTTCTTCTACGGCAAGCCGGTACGCGGGCTCAACGACATCGCCTGGCTCACGCCGTCCGGGGAGGAGATGACGGACGGCGACTGGAACGTTGGATACGCGAAGTCGCTGGCCGTGTTCCTCAACGGCGACGCCATCACCGAGCCCGACCGGCGGGGCCGCCCGATCAGGGATGACTCGTTCCTGCTGCTGTTCAACGCGCACCACGACATGATCAAGTTCACGATCCCCAAGGACTACGGCGAAATGTGGCACACGGAGATCGACACCGCCATGCCGATCATGCTCGACGCGCCGATGTGCCGCGGCGGGGAGGCCATCGAGGTGCCCGGACGCAGTGTGCGGGTGTTGCGCCGTGTCTAGGCCGGCCTCCACCTACCGGGTGCAGCTGACCCCCGACTTCGGCTTCGCCCAGGTGGCCGAGATCGCCGGCTACCTGCGCGACCTCGGCGTGAGCCACGTCTACCTGTCGCCGATCCTGCAGTCCACGCCGGAGTCGCGGCACGGCTACGACGTCACCGACCACTCCAGGATCAGGGAGGAGTTCGGCGGGGCGACGGGGTTCAGGGAGATGGCGCAGCAGCTCGCCGCCCATGACCTGAGCATCGTGGTGGACATCGTGCCCAACCACATGAACACGGTCAACGCGCAGTTCTGGTCCGTGCTGAAGGACGGGCCCGCCTCGCCGTACGCGAGCTGGTTCGACATCGACTGGCAGGACGGGAAGGTCGCGCTGCCCGTGCTCGGCGACGACACGGAGCCGTACGTGCACGGCGACGTGGTGCGCTACCACGGGCACACCTACCCCTACCCCGGCCAATACCGGCTGGTCGACTGGCGCGAGGGGCCCGGCTACCGGCGCTTCTTCGACGTGTCCTCCTTAATCGGCCTGCGGGTGGAGGATCCGTCGGTGCTGTTCGCCACGCACGAGGTGATCTTCTGGCTGCTCGACGAGGGGCTGGTGGACGGGCTGCGGGTCGACCATCCCGACGGGCTGGCCGACCCGCGGGGCTACCTGGAACGGCTGCGCGCCAGGGTGGGCGAGACCTGGACCGTGGTCGAGAAGATCCTCATCGGGCCCGAGCGGCTGCCGGGCGACTGGGCCTGCGACGGCACCAGCGGCTACGACGTGCTCAACCGGGTGAACGGGCTCTTCGTCGATCCCGACGGCAAAGCCCCACTCGTCCAGCTTTTTGCCGATATAACCGGGCAGCCTTCCGAGTACCGGCCCGTGATGGCGCAGGCCAAGCGGGAGGTGATCGACCTGTTCTTCGGCGCCGAGGTCGCACGCCTGGCCAGGGCCGCCGCGCAGGACCCCGCCGCCGTGCGCGAGCTGCTCGCCGCGATGCCGGTCTATCGCGCGTACGTGGTGCCCGGCGAGCCGCCGCCGCCCGAGTCCGTCGAGATCGTCGAGCTGGCCGCCGAGGCGTGCTCGCCCGCCGTGCTGCCGCTGGCCCGCGAGGTCCTGTACGGCCCGGACGAGGCGGTCATACGGTTCCAGCAGGCGTGCGGGCCCGTCATGGCCAAGGGTGTGGAGGACACGGCGCTCTACCGGTGGTATCCGCTGGCGTGCCTCAACGAGGTGGGCGGGGAGCCGGACGCGTTCGGGGTGGCGGTGGAGGACTTCCACGACTTCTGCGCCGAGTTGCGGCCGTACACGATGACCACGCTGTCCACGCACGACACGAAGCGGTCGGAGGACGTGCGGGCGCGGCTGTCGGTGTTGTCGGAGCTGCCCGAGGAGTGGGCCGCGGCGGTGGCGTCGTGGTCGGCCTCGGTGCGCTTCGACCCCCATCTGGACTATCTGGGCTGGCAGAACCTCATGGCGGCCTGGCCGATCTCGGTCGAGCGGTTCACGGATTACCTGCTCAAGGCGGCGCGGGAGGCCAAGACCGCCATTTCCTGGATAAATCCGGATCCGTCCTATGAGCGCGGGTTGCGGGAGTTTGCGGCTGCGGCGGTGCGGCAGCCGGTCGGCGAGTTCACCGCGCGGATCGAGCCCTACGCCATGTCCAACTCGCTCGGGGCCAAGCTCGTGCAGCTCATGATGCCGGGGGTGCCCGATGTGTACCAGGGCAACGAGACGACCGACTTCTCGCTGGTCGACCCGGACAACCGGCGGCCGGTGACGTACCCCCGCAAACCCGAGACCGCGTGGGACGCGGCCAAGCTGCTGGTGACGGCGCAGGCGCTGCGGCTGCGCCGCCGTCTCGGGGGAGCGGCGCCGTACCGGCCGCTGTGGGCGGAGGGGCCGGCGGCCTCGCACGTGATCGCCTTCGCCCGCGGGGAGCGGCCGCAGGCCGTCGCGGTCGCCACCCGGCTTCCCGCGCGTCTGGCCCGGTGCGGATGGGGCACCACGTCCCTGACGCTGCCCGGCGGGATCTGGCGCGACCTGCTCACCGGCGGCGTCTACACGGGGCGGATCCCGCTCGCGCACCTGCTCGGTCAGTATCCGGTCTCACTGCTGGAGCGACATGATCTTTGAGGTCTGGGCACCGAAGGCCACGGCTGTCGAACTGTTCGCCGCGGGCGGACCTCACGCGATGTCGCGTGGGGAAGGGGGTTGGTGGTCGGTCGAGGTGGCGGGGGCCTCGCACGGCACGCGGTACGCGTACCAGGTGGACGGCGAAGGGCCGTACCCGGATCCGCGGTCGCGGCGGCAGCCGGAGGGGATCTTCGGGCAGAGCGCCGTGTACGAGCACGCTCGCTTCACGTGGTCCGACCACGAGTGGAAGGGCCGCGACCTGCGTGGGGCGGTGATCTACGAGCTGCACGTGGGGACATTCACGTCGGAGGGGACGTTCTCGGCGGCCATCGAGAAGCTGCCGCACCTGGTGGAGCTGTCGGTCGACTTCGTCGAGGTCATGCCGGTCGTGCCCGTGCCCGGGGGGCGGAACTGGGGCTATGACGGGGTGGATCTGTACGCCGTCAACGAGACGTACGGGGGGCCTGACGGGCTCAAGTCGTTCGTGGACGCGTGCCATCAGGCGGGGATCGGGGTCATCCTGGACGTCGTCTACAACCATCTCGGCCCGTCGGGGAACTTCCTGCACCCCTTCGCCCCCTATTTTTCCGGATTTAAGGGCAGTTATTGGGGCGATGCGGTCAATTTGGACGGGCCGGGCTCCGACGAGGTGCGGCGGTACTTCATCGGCAACGCGGTTCAGTGGCTGCGCGACTACCACATCGACGGGCTGCGGCTGGACGCCGTACACGCGCTGCACGACCGCCGCGCCGAACACCTGCTGGCGGAGCTGTCGGGGGAGGTGGACGCGCTGGCCTGCTCGCTCGGCCGCCCGCTGTCCCTGATCGCCGAGTCCGACCTGAACGACCCGCGCATGGTGCGCTCGCTCGACGCCGGCGGCCTGGGCATGACCGCCCAGTGGTGCGACGACATCCACCACGCCCTGCACTGCGCGGTGAGCGGGGAGTCCCACGGCTACTACGCCGACTTCGCCTCCCTGTCGGCGCTGGCCAAAGTGCTGACCTCGGGACTGCTCCACGACGGCACCTACTCCTCCTTCCGCGGCCGCTCCCACGGCCGTCCCTTCACGGGCGTACCCGGCCACCGGCTGGTCGCCTGCCTCCAGAACCACGACCAGATCGGCAACCGCCCCGGCGGCGACCGCCTGCCCGTCCCCGCGCTCAAGCTGGGCGCGGGCCTGCTGCTGACCTCGCCGTTCACCCCCATGCTCTTCATGGGAGAGGAATGGGGGGCGCGCACGCCGTTCCTGTTCTTCTCCGATCATCTGGAGACCGCGCTGCGGGAGAGCGAGGCGGCGCGCCGGGAGCGGGAGTTCGAGGGGTTCGGGTACGTCTGGGACGCGCCCGACCCGTCGGACGAGGACACGTTCCTGCGCTCGAAACTGGACTGGAGCGAGGTGAAGGAGGAGGAGCACTGGTCGCTGCTGTGCTGGTACCGCGACCTGATCGCCCTGCGCAAGGCCCTGCCCGAGCTGTCCGACCCGCGCATGGACCGGGTCAGGGTGGAGGTGGATCCGCTGGGGAAGTGGCTGGTGATGTGGCGGGGGTCGCTGGCGGTGGCGGTGAACTTCGCCCAGGAGTCGGCCAGGGTGCCGGTGCCCTCTGGAACGGTGCTGCTGGCCTCGGACGACCCCGTCATGGCGGACGGCCGCTCCCTGCGCCTTCCCGCCCAATCCATGGCCATCTGCAAACCCCACTCGGCGTGACAGCTCATTCGTGGTGGGGGCGTTGGGCATCAGGCGGGTTCTCCGGCGCTGTCCGATCACGCGGTGACGCCGGCCGGCATCCGTAGCACCCTTATCGGCCCCACCCCGAGACCGCCCTGCACTATTTCTCACGCTCTCCGCGCACCTGCCCCGCACCTGCCCAGCGCGGGCTACCCAGCGCGAGCCTGCGCAACGGGGCCTGTCTAGCACTGGGGCCTGCTCAGCGCTGGGGCCTGCCCCGGGCTGGGCAGGCCCCACTCGGTCAAGATCTCATGCGCTAGGGATAGCGCCGCTTCTCGTAGTCGTCGATGACCTTGCCCAGCTTGGCGAGCTTCTCGGTGAACCAGACGTTCTCGGCGCCCGTCGGCGGGCGGTTGGAGTCCACGTACTGGTAACCGAGGTTGGAGAACATGGTGACGACGTAGGTGCGGCCTCCCTTGCCGGGCAGGGCCTTCACGATGCCCGCGTCAGCGCCGGAGTTGTTCACCCAGCCGTTCTTGTGGGCGTACGTCACCTCGGCCGCGTCGTTGCACGGCCGTACGTCGCGGCCGTACGCGATGCCCTGGCCGGGGATGGTCACGGTGCCGTCGGCGCCGATCCAACGCGAGGGCGTGAGCTGCGGGATGCCCGGGGCGGGGTAGGTGGCGCCACACCAGTTGGTGGTTGACAGGGCGAGGTTCATGCCCTGGTCGCCGAGCTTGCTCTTGAAGAACTCGCGGGAGGCGTCGCTGAGGACGGCGGCGGTGACGCCGGTGCCGTTGGGAGCCGTCCACAGGGTGCCCAGGCCGCCGTTGACCAGCATCAGCAGCTTGGCCGTGTCGAGCGAGCTCATGGTGACGGGGTTGCCCCAGCGTCCGCCGGTGTTCGGGTTGGTGTTCTTCAGTTGCAGGGTCTCCAGGCCCAGGTCCTGGAAGGTCTGGTTGAGGCCGTCGACGGCTGCGCGGTCGTGCAGCAGTTTGACCATGGCGCAAGCAGCGTTGTTGGACGACCAGGTGAGCGCGGCGTCCAGGTAGCCGCGGATCGTGTTGCTGCTGCCCGGCCCGCACAGCGAGCTGATCGGCGCGATCGGCTCGTAGTTGTAGGTGTCGTCGAGCGAGATCTGCCCCTGGTCCACGAGGCGCAGCACCCCGAAGGCCACCATCAGCTTCAGCACCGACGCGGGGTACGGGCTCATGAAGTCGATGGAGGCGTTCTCGCGGCCCGGCACCACGTCGATGGTGCCCTGGCCGTGGTTGGCGTACCAGCCGGCGTCGTCCCACTGGCGCCAGCGGACGTCGGTGGTGTGCAGATTGCGGTCGACCGGTACGACCTTCCCGTCCGGATACTGCGGGCTCATCAGCACGGTGCCCGAGGAGACGGGGCGGCCCGCCCGGTTCAGCTCGATGACGGTCAGGTCGATCTGCGGCTGCTGCGAGATCGGTTCGGCCGCCGCGACGGCCGCGAGCAGGTCAGCCTTCTTCGGCGGTTTCCTGGCCTCCTTGTCGACGCTGTCCTGCCGCAGCGCGTTCAACTCGGCCGTGCCGGTCGGCGGATTGGTGTCCAGGACCTGCTCGAACTGCGACTGGTCGAGTGCCCGGCGTAAGTGATGCGCGAGCACGCTCGCGGAGCCGTCCTCTGATGCGGCAGCCGGAGGCGGCGCGACCAAACCGCCCAGCAGTACGGCTGCGGCGGCAAGCCCGGCGAGACCTCGACTTCGATTTCTGGATCTTGAGAGGTTCACCGCGCCACTCTAGCCAGCGAGCGAGCCGGCGCGGCGCAAAACTACTACGCCTGAGCGTTGACGAGCAGCGCCATCCTCCGGCGCGCCAAGCGCACGGCCGACTCTTCCGGCACGTCCACGCCCACCGATGCAGACTACGAGCCTGCTGACCGGCCACCCACAGCTGCCGGAGCGGAGCGTCATCCACAAGGGCGAGCACAGCCCCAAGCATTATCCACAGAACCCCGTTCCACCCCGCCCAAGCCCCCCGCGATCACCGATGATCCTGAGTGCCCCACCAACCCCGACCTCCAAACACCCGCTGAAACCCCCAACACGCCGAACACCCCCAACACGCCGAACACCCCCAACACGCCGGGCACCCCCAACTCGCGAGACACCTTCAACCGGCCGGACATCCCCAACTCGCGAGAAGCCCCCGACCAGCCGGACACCTCAACCGGCCCGACCCCCGACACCCACATCACGCCCCAGACCCCCAACTCGCCCGACACCCACATCACGCCCCAGACCCCCAACTCGCCCGACGTCCAGATAGTCCCGGACACCCCCAACACCGCTACACCCACCAACACCCCGGGCACTCCCGGCGCCTCCAGCACCCCCCAACATCGCAAGCCCTCAACATCGCGGCTTCCATACCGCGACACCACCAACAGCGCCACGCCGCGACCCCCTAACGCCGCGACGACCCTCAACGCCCCCAAACCACCAACACCCTCAACACGCCAAACCCACCAACGCCCTCAACGCCACGGTTCGTGCGGAGCCAGAGACAACCCGGAGTACATACACCATGAAGATCATCCTGCCGTTGCCCGCCACGCTGACCTCCCTCTTCATCGTGGCCACGGAGCGCCTGCCGTTCGACGTCGACTCCTTCGTCCCCTGGCGCATATCCGGCCCGTACAGAAGAGCCGCGATCACCGCAGCAGGCAGCGGCTCCTTGACGGTGACCCACCACCAGACTCCCTGGAAACCAACCGCGACCAACCTCACAAGCGAGGAAAGACGCCGCCTACGCCGCACCGGCCAACACGTGGTGGTGTCCACGACCGCACCCCCGCACAAGCTTCCGACCAGCATTCAGACGGCGAGGGCGACGGCCCGGGCCCTGGCGAGGGAGTGCGACGGCCTCCTGATCGACCCGCTGACAGGCACCAACATCCTCACCTGCGGAAGATGCGCAGGCGAGCCCCCGGACTTCCGCCTCACCGACGACTGGCTGTCCTGGGACGTCCAGGTCCACGACGCGGCGACCTGTCCACCCTGGGATCCGTCCGACATGGGCGTGTGCGACTGCCTGCGCGTCACATCCCGAGGCCTGCGCCGCTTCGCCCTCCCCGAGATCACCCTCGACGGCGCCGCCTGCGCCCACAACCTGTGCGCGACCAACCTCCTCCGCACAGTGGCCCACCGCCTTGTCACAGACCACCTGGCCTACGTAGCCGCTCACCCGGAGGCCACCGACCGCAAAATCGACGACTTCCTCCAGATAAGCCCCACAGACCAGCCGGACGGCGGCCTCCCTTTCGGCGTCCAGCTGACGCCCTACGACGCGGACCAGGGCGAACTGGGCCGCACAGGCACCATCCGCCGCCTCAAGATCGGCCCACCACCAGGCGCCGGCCAGATCACCTGCCTGAAGGTCGGCCCACCATCCGGCTTCCCCGGCTCCCTGAACGACTGGCTATGCGCCACCCAAAAACCCGCCCACCCCTCACTCACCTTGATCAACTGCCACCCCTCAACCCCACCCACCCCCTCACTCCCAGCTCCATTCGCTCCAACACCCCCGACCCCGCAACACCCTCTCGAACCAACTCGAGCCGTCCCGCAAGCTCCGCTCACGGAGCCGAGGCCAGCCCCAATCCTGGCCATGGCACCGACTCCGACCCCCGCTCATCCCCCGCGCGCGGAGGTCGAACGTGCAGCAGCCTGAGCCCGACCCTGGGCCCCAGCGACCCCGGCGCGACCCGGCTACGGCGTCGACGGACACCCTCCTCTTACGCACTCACGTGCAGGAGAGAGCAAGGGAAGCACAGGAGTGATGCCTGTTCTGACCGGATTTGTTAATAAAAGTGCATGCTCGTCCTGAACCGAATCGAGACATTCGACCGTCCAAGTGACGTGATCCCCTTTGAGATGATCGATGAAGATCTGCGTACGGCGCGTCGGCGGGTGCGTCGCTGGGAGGGGCTGAGCGAGCGCCACACGGCGGTCGTCGCCCTCGTGAGAAAGGCCCGGCGGGAGCTCGATGCGGTCGGGGTGTGGGATCAAGAGCAGGTAGCCGTCGCGGAAACGAGGCTGGGCGCGTACACGTCAGCGCTCGCGGAGGTGGAACGGGACCTGGCCGAGGTGGGTCCGGCGCGGGAGCTCTACGAGGAGTTGCTGGCACGTGAAGAGCAGCGAGTGGCCGCATCGGCCGATCCCCGAGGTGCCGAGCTGCTGGAGATCGGGCGGTTGCTCGCCGAGCTGGATGTGGAGCTGCCTGCTCGGGAACGGGCACGTGCGGCCGGTCTCGCCGCCCTGCACGGCCGGGGGACGGTGGGCGAGTTCGTCCGGCAGGTGGAGGCACTCGGCCTGATGGCGGAAGACAGCGTTCAGGGGATGAGCGGTGTCCGGCAAGTCGCGGAGCAACTCGAGGACCGTTGCCGGGAACTGGCGCAGCTCCGTGACAGGTTGCGGGCTCGCCGAGAGGAGTTGCTGCTCGGCTGAGCCGGTCCTGCGTGGTCTGTCCCGTTCGAGATCGGTTGGACCAGCAGCTAAGGCCCAATTGAGTGAGTTGGGCTAGTGCAGTGATCGAAAGCACTCGCCACCAGCCACCAGCCACCAGCCACCAGCCACCAGCCACCAGCCACAGGCAACGGCCACAGGCAACGGCCAACGGCAACGGGCAACGGCCAACGGGCAACGGCCAACGGGCAACGGCCAACGGGCAACGGCCAACGGGCAACGACGGGCATTGGCCAACGACGGGCATTGGCCAACGGTCCCCATCCATCGGCCTCCAGCCATCCCCAGGAGAGGGGCCCAGCAGGGCCACGGCAGGCAGGTTGGGCAGAAGGGCTTGGCGGAGGGCTCCGGTAGAGGTCCCGGTCCAGGGCACTGGGAGAGACCCCGGTAGAGGGCCCTGTCGGTGGGGACTGGCAGAAGGGGCCGACAATCCGGCATTTAGGGAGTCGCGCTCAGCGATGCGCGTGCGTGCTCATGGGGGCCGGTCCTCCGGAGGGTGCTGTTCCGGTGGGTTACGGCTGCCCGTGGAGCAGGGGTGGGGCGGCCGTGGGGCCAGCGGTCGGTGTATGGCTCGGGACCTGTTCGACGTGGGTCGGGCGGGATGGCTCGGGACCTGGCCCGAGGTCGTCGGGTGACATGGCTCGGGACTTAGTTCGAGCTGGTCGGGTTCATGCCTTGGGACCTGGACGGCCACGGGGCGCGGAAGTCTGGGCGGGGCCCGGCCGCGGCGGTTCGAAGTGGTCGGGTGGGATGGTTCGGGACCGGGTTCGAGGTTGTTGGGTGGGATGGCTCGGGTCTGGCCCGAGGTGGTCGGGTGGGATGGCTCGGGACCTGGTTCGAGGTGGTTAGGGGGTTGGGATCTGGTTTGGGGTGGTTGGGGGATGGGTTGGGATCTGCTCTGAGTGGTTGGGGGATGGCTGCTAGCGGCTCAGGAGTTGGGTCATGATCTGGTCGAGGGTGGCTGCCGGGTTTGGGACGGGGCCGGGGGAGCGCCAGGCTACGTAGCCGTCCGGTCGGACCAGGACGGCGCCGCCCCCGCTGACGCCGTACCGCTTCCGGAAGTGTCCCTCCACGTCCTTCAGTTCCTCGTCCACCACCAAGCGCGTGAGTTGGACGCCGAGGCGCTCCTTGACCAGACGTCCGGCGTCCATCCAGGCCTGGCCGCCCTGTCTGTCGGCCAGCAGTACGAAGCCGGAGCCGAAGAGGTCGATGGTCGAGATGCGCTGGCCTTCCCAGTCGAGCACCACGTGTGGGGCGCGGCTGCCCGGACGGCCGGTGGGTACGCGTGGGTCCTCCAGGATGGAGCCGTCGTCGCCGGGTTCGTCCAGGATGGCTGTGGAGTGGTAGCGATAGCCGATGATGACGCTCATGAAGTCCTCGATGGGCTCCGGGTAGCCGACGCGGACGGTTGGAGGCATGCGTACGCCGAGGTTGGCGAGCTGGGCGTCGGCCGTCAGCGTGCCGATCGGGCGGCGTTCGGCGTCGTACGTGTCGAGGAAGTCGGGCCCGGCCTGGCCTGTGACGACGAGCCAGAGCCGCCAGGCGAGGTCGCAGCCGTCCTGGAGTGCGGTGCTGCCGCCCTGCCCGCCGGTCGGCGGCATGGTGTGGGCCGCGTCCCCGGCGAAGAACACCCGGCCGGCGCGGTACGTGTCGGCCACCACGTGCCCCAGAGTGAACGACGTCTTGTCCAGTAACTGGACGTCCAGGTCAGGTCGGTCGGCTGCGATGCGGACCAGCTCTCTGCAGCGCTCCTCGGTGAAGTCGGCTTCGCTCTGGCCGTCGGAGTAGTTGACGCCCAGCACGTGGGCCCCGACGCCGGTGCCGGTCACGATCACGCCGGTGAAGAGGTCGTTCTGCAGGTACCAGAGTGTGACCTCGCGCTCGCGTACCAGCCCGCTCAGGTCCGCGTCGAACATGATCGAGCACATCCGGCCCAGCTCGCCCTTGCCCGAGGTGGGGACGTTCAGGAGGCGGCGGAGCGGGCTCCGGTAGCCGTCCGCGGCGACCACGTAGTCGGCCCGTACGAGGCGGTCGCCGTCGGCATCGCGGATCAGCGCGATCACGCCGTCCTCGTCCTGTTCCAGCGAGACCAGCTCGGTGGAGAAGCGCAGGTCGGCGCCCAGCTCCTCGGCCGTGTACCGCAGCAGCTGCTCGATCGCGGCCTGGGGCGCCCCCACCTGCGCCGCCGGGGTGATGTCGGCCAGGAAGGCCATTTCCTCCTGCTCATCGTTGATGAGCATGTGGGGGTTCGGGTCGGCCAGGCTCTTGGCGATCGCTATGCGCATGTTGTCCCCGATGCCTGCCCAGGTCTCGCGGAGCTCCTGCTCGATGCCGGGGACGGGGCGCAGCAGCTCGATGGCTCGCGGGCCGACACCGAACGCCTTGGGTTGGATCGAGGTGCTTGGATGCTTCTCCACCAGCATGACGGGTACGTCGCGCCAAGCCAGGAGTGTTGCCGTGCTCAGGCCTGCGTACCCACCGCCCACCACCAGGACGGGCACCCGCTCTTGTTCCATGCTTGTCCACCTCCGGGAACGCGTAGTATCGCGTCTATGGTCGAGGACACGATATGTCGCGTCCGGGGAAGCGGTCAAGACATATCGCGTTGTGGGGTGGAGTGGGTGGGGGAGTGGGGGTGGGGATGTTAACTGCAGGGGCGCGGGGTACCGGGGTGTGGGGTGCGCACGGCCTGGGCGGCGCCGGAGGGAGTTGTGGTTGTGGGGTGTGCGTGGCCCGGCCGGCGCCGAGGGCTACTTGTGGGGGTGCGTGGTCGGCACAGGGGGCCTTGTGGGTGTGGGTACGCGCGGCTGGGAGAGAGTGCGGAGCGGGGGTGCGCGCGGCCCGGCCTGTGCCGGGGGTTGTGGGTGGTGGGGGTGCGAACGCGGCTGGCGCCGGAGCTTGTGGGGGTGGGTGCGGCTGGCAGGGGGGTGCGGAGTGAGGCGTGCGCGGCCCGGCCGGTGCAGGGGCTTGGAGGGTGTGCGCGGCCGGCCTGGGGGTGTGTGGGGCGAGTGTGCGTGGTGGATGCCGACGTTGTGGGGGTTGGGGTGGACCCGCGCATGGGGTGGGCGGGTCCGTGGGTTGATGGGTGGGTGTGTGTGGGTTGGTGTTAGTGGACCAGGCCTGGGACCAGGGTTTTTCCGTAGTTGCGTAGGGCGAAGAGTTCTCGGGTTTTGCCGGTTCGTACGTCCATGGCGTAGACCATCGGCTTGGGTCCGCGTGGTGACTCGGGGGTGGCGACCACGGTCACCTCGGTGGAGTTCAGCCAGCCGCCGAGTCCCGACGGCTGGAGCCCTTCCGGCATGCCGGAGATCGGGACTCGGGTTTCGCGGCCGCCCCGCACCGGGTCGAAGACGACGATCGAGCCGTCCAGTTGCACCATCGGGCGGCGGTTCGGGTCGTAGGTCTGGCCCAGTCGGGTGAGGGTGCGGCCGTCGGGGGCGAGGGCGCTGTAGTCGTACGTGAAGTCCGGGATGGTGATCGGGTCGTGGCCGAGCACCCGCACCTGGCTGGAGTTCTCGTACGGCTTGACGAGCACGACGGGGCCGGATCCGTCCGACACGCTCACCGGCCACCAGCCGCGCGGGAGGTCGGACACCGTGCCCCCCTCCACGTCCACCAGCTTGTTGGGCTCCCGCCGCCCGCCCCAGCTCGACACGATGAACCGCAGCCCGCTGGGCGACAGCCGCAGGGTGTGTTCGGCCGAGCGCGAGAAGTCCTCCGCGGGCTGCTTCAGCGGGGACTTCCAGGTTCTGCCGCTCGCCAGGTCGCGCACCACGATCGTGCGCTGCTTCGAGCTGTAGTAGGCCAGCCGGCGGCCGTCCGCCGTGACCGCCAGGGGGCCGGTCTCCGGTGCCGTGGTCAGTTCGTAGGTGTCGCCGTCGCGGGTCACGAGCCGCCAGGCGTTCTTCGCGCACGTGGTGGTGCGGCATTCCGGCCGGTACGCCTGTTCGATCGGCCCGACGCCTTCCGGGGGCAGCGGAGAGACCGTCGTCTCCGGCGGGGTGAGCATGACCGGGGGCTCGGGGCGTAGCTGTTGGAGGAGCACGGTGCCGCCGCCCGCGATGAGGCAGGTCGCCGCGGCGATGGCCACGGCCAGGCGGGTGGCGCGCCGACGGCGGGCGCCTCGCACCGCCTGGGCCGCCAGGTCGACGGCGGGCGCCTGTTCGGCCAGCGCGTGCAGGTCTTCGCGCAGCGGGTTCACCGGTACACCTCCTGGGGGACGAGCGCGCGCAGTTTCGACAGCGCATAGTGGGTCTGGCTCTTGACGGTGCCGACCGAGACGCCCAAGAGCTGCGCGGTCTCGTGTTCGGTGCGATCTTCGTAGAAGCGCAGCACGATCAGCGCCCGCTGTTTCGGCGTGAGCCGCGCCAGTGCGTGGAGCAGGGCGATCCGGCGTACGGTCGCCTCGTCGTGCGGTTGCCCGGACGCCGCGAACTCCGGCAGTTCGGCCTCAGAGAGCTCGATCCGCTTGCGCTTGCGCCAGGAGATGGTCTGGTTCACCAGGGCTTTGCGCGCGTACGCCTCGGGGTTGCCACCCTTGGCGAGCTTGGCCCAGTGGGAGGCGACGCGCGTGAGGACCGTCTGCAACAGGTCCTCGGCGAGGTGGGCGTTCCCGGTGAGCAGGTACGCCGTCCGCATCAGCGATTGCTGGCGGGTTCGTACGAACTCGTGGAACCCCTCGTAACGGTCCATGCATAAAACAACTTCGCCGAAGGGTCCAAGGTTGGAAAATCGGCTATTCGGAGAGGTGGCGTTCCAGGGACTCGAGCTTGCTGGTCATCCCGTCGGTAACCCCCTGCCGGAGATCGGCCTTGAGCACCAGGCTGACCCGGGGCGCGACCTCCGCCACCGCGTCCACCGCGCGCTTCACCACGTCCATGACCTCGTCCCACTCGCCCTCGATCGTGGTGAACATGGCGTCCGTACGGTTGGGCAGGCCGCTGTCGCGGACCACCTTGACGGCGCGGGCGACGGGCTCGGCGACTCCTTCGCCGACGCCCAGCGGGGTGATGGAGAATGCGACGATCACTGCGTGCCTCCTTGCGGCGGGCCGGAGGGTACCGATCCTAACGAGCCGTCGGGTCTCGACGAGCCGTCAGAGAGAAGCGAAAAGCCACGACGCCTCACCAGAACGCCGTGGCCACCGCCGTACTTCACCCACGCGTCACACGTGGTCGTGCTCCTCTTCGTCCTCGTCCTCGCTGGGCCCCTCGGAGGGCTCCACCCCGAGGACGGCCTCGCGCGGCTCGATCTCGTTGATGTGGTCGACAAGCTGCAGCACGTGGTCCGGCTCGATGAGCCACTGCAGCGCCGAGGCGCCCGTCTCGTCGGAGCTGACCAGCTCGGCCTGCTCGGTGCGCTCCTCGGCGGTGAGGTCGGCGTCCGGGTGCCGGATCTCGGCCAGCGCCGCCGCCTGCAAAGCGTCCACGTCAAGCACCTCGACGGTCAGCTCGACCGTGAGACGCAGGAACTTCGGTTCATCACTCATGGCGACGACTCTAGGGCAGCTTCCACTCGACAGGTGCCGCGCCTTGCTGTTCCAGCAGCTCATTGGCCCGGCTGAAGGGACGCGAGCCGAAGAAGCCGCTGCGCGCGGAGAGAGGGGAGGGGTGGGCGGACTCGATGCGGGGCACATTGCCGAGCATCGGGGCCAGGTTGCGGGCGTCGCGGCCCCAGAGGATGGCCACCATCGGCTTGTTGCGTGCCACGAGGGCGTGGATGGCCTGCTCGGTGACCTGCTCCCAGCCCTTGCCCCGGTGGGAGGCGGGCTTGCCGGGCATCACGGTGAGGACCCTGTTGAGGAGCAGGACGCCCTGCTCGGCCCACGGCGTCAGGTCGCCGTTGGCGGGGCGGGGGAGGCCGAGGTCGGTCTCCATCTCCTTGTAGATGTTGACCAGGCTGCCGGGCAGCGGTCGCACCTCGGGCGCCACCGAGAACGACAGCCCGACCGGGTGACCGGGCGTGGGATAGGGGTCCTGGCCCACGATCAGCACCTTGACGTCGTCGAAGGGCTGGTTGAAGGCACGCAGCACGTGCGTGCCCGCGGGCAGGTACTGCCTGCCATCGGCGATTTCCTTGCGCAGGAATTCGCCCATCAGGGAGATCTGCTCGGAGACGGGCTCAAGCGCACTGGCCCATCCGGCTTCGACGACTTCGTTCAGTGGACGACCGGCCATGGCCGATGAGCTTATCGAGGTCTGGTACGGCTTACTGCCGAAACGTCGGGTCCAGCCGTACCAGAATGATCACAAGGTGCCCGCGCGGTTCGCGCGGGCACCTTGATCACTTCACGGAACCGGCCATCATGCCCTGGACGAAGTACCGCTGGAAGGCGAAGAACAGGACCAGCGGGATGAGCAGCGACAGGAACGCACCGGACGAGAGGATGTCCACGTTCGATCCGAACTGCCGCATCTGGGACTGCAGGGCCTTGGTCATCGGCTGGTTGTCGGTGTTGGCGAAGACCAGCGCGATGAGCATGTCGTTCCACACCCACAGGAACTGGAAGATGCCCAGCGAGGCGATGGCGGGCTTGCCCAGCGGGAACACCACCGACACGAAGATCTTCCACTCCGGCGCCCCGTCCATCCGCGCCGCCTCCAGCAGCGAGGACGGGATGCCGACGAAGAAGTTGCGCAGCAGGAAGATGGCGAACGGCAGGCCGAACGCCGTGTGGAACAGCACCACGCCCGGGATCGAGCCGAAGATCCCGATGCCTCCGTAGAAGGACGCGACGGGGATCAGCGCGATCTGGATGGGCACGATCAGCAGCCCGACCACGACGAGGAACGCCCCGTCACGCCCGGGGAACTCCATCCACGCGAACGCGTAGGCGGCCATGGCCGCGATGCCGATCACCAGGACCGTCGTCGGCACCGTGATCAGCACGGTGTTCCAGAAGGACGCGGTGAAACCGCTGGCCAGCAGGTCCTTGTAGTTCGCGAGGGTCAGCTCGGCAGGCTTGGTGAAGATCGTCCACCAGCCCTCGGAGGTGTTGACGTCCGTCGTACGCATCGAGACGACGAGCAGGCCCAGCGTCGGCACCAGCCAGAACAGGCCGAGCAGGATCATGATCACCTGGACGGCGCCGCCGCCGATCCGGTCCACGATCTTGCTCACCACGCTCCTGCGTGGCGCGCCCGTCTCCAGCCCCGAAGGGGCGGTAGCCGTGGCTGTCGTCATGATTCGTCCCTCCTGAACCGGCGAATGTTCATGATCATGAAGGGGAGGACCAGAACGAGCAGGAAGACGGCCAGCGCGCTGCCCAGACCCTGGTTGTTCCCGCCGCCGAACGCCACGCGCCACATCTCCAGCGCGACCACGTTCGCCTGGGGTTGGACCGAGGCCGGGGCGATGATGAAGACAAGGTCGAACACCTTCAGCGTATTGATGATCATCGTCACGAAGACGACGAGCAGCACCGGCGACAGCAGCGGCACGGTGATCTTGCGGAACACCTGCCACTCCGAGGCGCCGTCGATGCGGGCCGCCTCCAGCGCGTCACGCGGGATCGCCGCGAGCCCCGCCGCGATCAGCACCATGGCGAAACCGGCCCACACCCACACGAACGCGCCGATGATCGCCGGGGTGATGAGTGTCGGGCCGAGCCAGCTCAGGCCTTTGTAGGCGGCCTGGAAGTTCGACTGCGGGAGTCGTACGACATAGGAGCCGGCGGACAGGCCCTGGAAGCGGAACGAGCCGTCGTCGGCCGTCGTGGCGGTCGCGGCGACCTTGCCGTTCTGCACCGCCTCGACGGTCATGCCCGGCAGGCCCTTCTCCGAGGTGTCCACCTCGCCGTTCTTGCCGCCGCCTCCCGGTGTGAAGTCGAACCACACGGTCCCCGAGAGGCCGTCGCCGGCCGAGGGGGCCTTGGCGGCCTGGGCGTTGCTCGGCAGGGCGTTCGGCTTGACGCCCACGATCGGGATCAGCACCGGCTGACCCGCCTGGGCGGGCTGCTTGGTGACGACCGCGCCGCCGTCGGCGGCGACCGGCGACTGCTCGCCCTCGCGCGGGCGCGCCTCCGGGTAGCCCTGTGAGGAGGAGAAAGTGTCGTGCACGGTGGTGAGCACGGCGTTGGCCACGCCCTTGGCGGGGTCCTGCTCGTAGACGAAGCGGAAGATCACGCCCGCCGCCATCAGGGAGACCGCCATGGGCATGAACACGATCAGTTTGAACGCCGTCGACCACCTGATCCGCTCGGTCAGGACCGCGAAGATCAGGCCCAGCGTGGTCACCACGATCGGCGCGATGACAACCCAGATGAGGTTGTTGCGGATCGTGGTGAGCATGCCGGAGTCGGTGAAGATCGTGGCGTAGTTGCCCAGCCCCACGAATCCGGTGCCCGCCGAGTCGAACAGGCTCCGGAAGATGGAGTAGACGATCGGGTAGACCACCCAGATGCCCAGCAGCACCGCCGCCGGGAGGAGGAAGGCTATGGCGACCGCCGGCGAGGGGCCGAGGCGTCGTTGCGTACGGGGGGTTTCAGCCGGTCCGGTGGAGGGCTCGTCCGCGGTGTCCGCGGACGAGACCTGCGGGCCGTCCAACCGTTCGGTCACGGCCTTACCTCTTTACTTCTTCCAGGCCTTCTTGGCCTCGGCTTCCAGTGTGGTCTGAGTGCCCTTGATGTCGCTCGGGTTGCGCAGGAAGTCCTGCAGCGCCTTCCACTCGCCCTTGCCGTCGGTGGCGCCGAACGCGCTCGGCGCCAGGTCGGACATGTCGTAGCGGACGGCGTCGCCGGCCGAGACGATCGTCTGGCCGAGCTGCTTGGTCAGCTCGTCGGGGTAGTTGTCGGGGGAGACGTTCTTGTTGGGCGACAGGTAGCCGGGCAGCTTGGCCCAGATCTCGCCACCCTCCTTGGAGGCCAGGAACTGCAGCAGCGCCATCGCGCCGGGGGAGTCCTTCATCGCGACCGCGACGTCGCCGCCCAGGACGACGGGGGCCGTGTCACCGGCCTTGGGGAACGGGAAGTACTTGGCCTCCTCGCCCACCTTGGCCTTCGACTGCGCCGCGGAGACGGCCACGAAGTCGGCCTCGATCACCATGGCGGCCTTCTTGTCGCCGTAGACCTTGGTCACGCAGCCGGGGAAGTCGGTCTGCAGGGCGCCGGCGTTGCCGTCGACCACGAACTCCTTCTTGCCCGCGATCTGCGCGATCTTCTCCAGCGCGGTGGTCACGGTCGGGTCCGTCCACGGGATCTCGTGCTTGGAGAGCTTGTCGTAGTTCTCCGGCCCGGCGGTGGACAGGTAGACGTTCTCGAAGAGGTCGGTCAGCGTCCAGCCGGAGGCACCGCAGAACGAGAACGGCGCGGTGCCGGAGTCTGCGATGGTCTGCGCGTTCTTGACCAGCTCGTCCCAGGTGGTGGCCGGCTGCACGCCCGCGTCGTCGTACGCCTGCGCCCGGTACCAGACCAGCGACTTGTGCGCCGCCTTGATGAGCACGCCGTACACCTTGCCGCTGGCGGAGCCGAGCTCCTTCCAGTACGGGGTGTAGTTGGTGTCCACCTCCTTGACGACGTCGTCGGTCAGCGGGATGAGCGCGCTCTGGTCGGCGTACTGCTGCACCAGGCCCGGCTGCGGCAGGATCGCGACGTCCGGCGGGTTCTTGCCCTGGATGCGCGGGCCGAGGTAGGCGCCGGTGTCCTCACCGGTGGAGGCGTACGTGACCTCCGCCCCGGTCTTCTCGGTGAAGGCCTTGAGCACCTGCTGGAAGTTCTTCTGCTCGTCGCCGGTCCACTTGGCGGCGACCTCGAGCTTCACGCCCTGCAGCGGCTTGGCGCCGGCGGCGGGGGCCGACGCGGAGCCGGAAGCGTCGGTGGACGGCGAGGTGGTCGTCGGGGCGTTGCCGCAGGCGGCGACGGCTACCGCGAGCCCGGCCAGGATTGCTGCTGCTCTGGCGTTTCGCATGGCTGCCTCACTGTGTTCTGATGATCTCTTCGATTTCGGACTTCATGGAGACCGCGGCGTCGTCCGCGGACTCCGTGGAGGGGTTGCCGAGCGCCTTGGCGACCGAACTGGCGATCACCAGGCTCAGCTGGTTGTAGTTGGCGCTCACCGGCCGTGCCTTGGCGGCGAGGATGCTCTCCTTGAGCACGGGCAGGTAGGGGAAGCGCTTGATCAGGGCGGGGTCGTCGTAGAGCTCGGTCCACACGGGCGGGAAGGAGCCCTCGGTGAGGACACGGCGCTCGTTCTCCAGGCTGGTGAAGTAGCGGATGAACTCCTGCGCCGTGTGCTGATGCTTGGAGTACGCGCTGATGGCGAGGTTGGCGCCGCCCAGCGTGCTGGACCCGGGGCCGTTGAGCCCCGGCAGCCGGGTCACTCCCAGCTTGTCGCCCAGTTTCGCCCTGGCCGGGCCGTAGCCGTGCGGCCAGTTGCGGGCGAAGGCGAGCCGGCCCTCCTGGAAGGCCAGGCGCGTCTCCTCCTCCTTGTAGCTCAGTGACTCCTTGGGGATCCAGCCCTCGCGCAGGCCCTGGAGCAGGAAGTCGAGTGCGATGCGCGTCTTGGCCGGATCGAGGGTCACCTCGGTGCCGTCCTTGCTGACGATCTGCCCGCCGGCGGACTGCAGCGCCTCGGAGAAGTTGACGGTGAGCCCTTCATACGCCAGGAACTGCCCGGCATAGCCTCCAATATCGTTCTTTTTCATTATTTGTCGGGATTGGTCGCGAAGCTCGGCCCACGTCCGTGGCGGCTTCTTGACCAGGTCGGTCCGGTAGTAGAGCAACCCTGCATTGCTCGTGTACGGGACGGCCCAGAGCTTGTTCTTGTAGACCGCCGTTTCCACGACGGGCGGCAGGAACCTGTCGAGCGGGAACAACCCGCGCTCCAGGGGGATGATCCAGCCGTTCTCCGCGAACTCGGCAGTCCACACCACGTCGAGCCCCAGTACGTCGTACCGGCTGCTCTTGGCCTGGAGGTTGGCCACCATCTGAGCGCGCTGCTCGTCGGCGGCCTCGGGCAGCTCCAGCAGCGTCACCTTCTCGGCCGGGTGGGCCTGGTTCCAGCGGTCCAGCAAGGGTTGCAGGTACGCCGTGGTGTCGCGGCCGGTGGCGAACGTGATGGGGCCTGTGCCGCCCGTGCCCGTTTCGCCGCCGCCCTCATTGCTCGCGGGCGCGCAGCCGGCCGCCGCCAGGAGGACGACCAGGGAGAGCGTGAGCGAGCGCACTCTGTTTCCTCCACGTTCAGAGTGATTTACATACGTGTTAGGTAGATGCATTCATGTTATGCACACATGTAATCTGTAGGTCAACGGCTAGATACGTAACGCGTTCGTAACACGGTGGGGAGGTGGGGCGGTGCGACTTCACCTGCTGGCGCTCCTGGCTAAGGAGCCGGCCCATGGGTACGAGCTCAAACAGGCGCTGGAGCAGACGTTCGGCAGCGCCTATCCGTCCCCCAACATCGGCCAGATCTACGTCACGCTCGGCAGGCTGGAGAAGGACGGCCTCGTCCGGGCGGTGGACGTGGAGCAGTCCAATCGGCCCAACAAGAAGGTCTACTACCTCACCGCCAAGGGCCGGGACGTGCTCACCCTCTGGGTGGACGAGCCCACCGAGGGCCCCAGGGTGCGCGACGAGTTCTTCATGAAGCTCGTGCTGGCCCCACTCACCGGCATCGCCGACCGGATGGCGCTGATCAGTCGTCAGCGCCGCCACTACCTGTCGCTCATGGGCGATCTCAACGACCTCCTGGCCCGCACTGCGCCGACCGACCGGGTGGCCATCCTCCTCATCGAGGGCGCCATGCTCCACCTGCAGGCGGACCTTGACTGGCTGGAGCGTTGCCAGGAGGATCTGGCATGAGCGCGGTTGTGAAAACGGTCAATCTGGTCAAAATCTACCAGGATGGCGCAGTGCCCGTGCCTGCCGTACGCGGCGTGGACCTGCAGGTCGAGCCGGGTGAGTTCGTCGCGATCATGGGTCCGTCCGGCTCCGGGAAGTCCACGCTCGTCCACATGCTGGGCGGGCTCGACACCAGGACGAGCGGCGAGATCTGGCTCGACGGCAAGCGCGTCGACACGCTCTCGGAGAGCGCCTGGGCGCTGCTGCGGCGCAAGAAGGTCGGGTTCGTCTTCCAGTTCTTCAACCTCGTCGCCAACATGACCGTGGGCGACAACGTCGAGCTGCCCGCGCTGCTGGCCGGGGCCTCGCCCAAGGTGGCCCGCGAGCGCAGGGAGAGCCTGCTCGGCGCGCTCAACCTCACCGACCGCGCCGACGCCTCGCCCGCCCAGCTCTCCGGAGGCGAGCAGCAGCGGGTCGCGCTGGCCAGGGCGCTGGCCAACCAGCCCAGCGTGCTGCTGGCCGACGAGCCCACCGGCAACCTCGACAGCCGCAACACCCGCGACGTGCTCCGCCTGCTCAGCGACGTCCACAAGGAGGGCCAGACGATCGTGATGGTCACCCACGACGCGCGCGTGGCGAGCCTGGCCGACCGGCTGGTGTCGCTGTTCGACGGGGAGATCGTGGACGACGGCCGCATCGCGCGCCGCCGCACGCGCACGGCCGGCGAGGTGATCGACCTCCGATGAGCGCGTCTCTGGCGGGGAGCCGGTGGATCAAGGCCGACCTGCGGGCCCGGAAGGGCCAGGCGGTGCTGACGGTGCTGACCGTGGCCGGGATCGTGGCCGCGCTGATCACCGCGGCGACCCTGCTCGAGGAGGGCACCAACCCGTGGCGCAGCCTGTTCGCCCAGACCGACGGCGCCCACGTCTGGCTCTACACCGACGACAGCCCTCAGGCTGACCTGAGCGGCATCGACGGCGTGACGCAGATCGCGGGCCCGTACCGCTCGGCGCCCGTGACCGTGGCGCAGGAGGGCAAGAAGGAGCCCGCGGCGCTGCGCGCGATGCCCGCCGCGCCGCCGCAGGTGGCGCACCCGCTGGTGGCCGAGGGCAGGTGGCTGGACCCCTCCCAGCCCGACGGCGTGGTCGTCGAGCGCTCGTTCGCGACCTCGCTGCGGCTCAGGATCGGCGCGCCCTTCACGATCATCGCGCTCGACGGCAAGCGCCACACCCTGTACGTACGCGGCATCGCCGACTCCGCCGAGCAGGGCTTCTATCCCCAGTGGACGCCCGGCCTGGCCTACGTGCTGCCCGTCATGCTCGACCGCATCGAGCCCATGCTGGGCCGCAGCGAGTGGGTGACCGGGCTGCGCCTGGCCGACCCCGACGCCACGCAGGTCGTCTCGCAGCGCGTGGTCGTCATGCTGGAGGACAAGCTCCAGCGGGTCTACACCTGGCGCGAGGTCAGGGCCGCCATGGAGCTGGACAACCGGCTGCTGGGCACGCTGCTGGCGCTGTTCGGCGTGGTCGGGCTGGTGGCCGCCGCGCTCGCCCTGGCCAACGCGGCCGGCGGCCGGGTGCTGGCCCAGCTCCGCGACCTGGCCACGCTCAAGTCGATGGGCTTCACCAGGGGCCAGCTCGCGCTGCTGCTCCTGGCCGAGCACGGCGCGCTGGGCCTGCTCGGCGTCGCGATCGGCGCCGTGGTGGGCTGGGGCGTGATGGCGGCGATGCTCGGCGCGACGTCCGTGGCGCCGATCCCCGTGCTGGCCATCGTCGCGGGCACGGCCCTGGTGGTGCTGGCCGCCGTGGGGCTGCCCGCGTGGCGCGGCGGCCGCACGCCGCCGATCCCCGACGCGCCCGCCCTGCCGCCGCGCGGCCGCCTGTCCAGGCTGGCCCGGCTGGCCCTCCTCGTACGCCTCCCGCCCGCCCTCGTACTCGGCACCAGGGACGCCTTCACCAGGCGCGTGCCGGCGTTCCTGACGGCGTTCGGGCTGGCCGTGCCGATGATGATGGTCACGATCGGGCTCGGCGTCTGGGCGACGCTCGACAACTTCGCCGACCACCCCGAGCAGGTCGGCCAGCACGCGAGCCTGTACGTCAGGCCGGGCAAGGCGGAGCCGGCCGAGGCCGAGCGTGTCGCCAAGCTGGACGAGGGCGTGGAGACGGTCTATCCGGGCACCGACGTGGACGCCCTGGCGCCCGGCATGGCCCGCTCGGTCCGCGTGCGGGCCATCGGCAGCTCGACGGAGCCGTACCCGTTCCCGGTGGTCGAGGGGCGCATGTACGGCCGTCAGGGGGAGGCGGTGGCCGGGCAGGGGCTGCTCGACCTGCTGGGCATCAAGATCGGCGACCGGGTGCGGCTGACCGTGGGCGGCACGCCGCTGATCGTCAGGATCGTCGGCAGGACCGTCGAGCCCGACCTCGACGGCGAGGTGATTTCCGTCGGGCTCGACAGCCTGGCGGCCAAGGACTCGGTGCCGCCGGAGTACTACGCGCTCGCCCTCAAGAAGGGGGCGGACCCCGCCGAGGTGCGCGGGCGGCTGCTGTCGGAGTCGGCCGAGAGCCTCGACGTGCAGGCCGCGGTCAACCCGGCGGACCGGCTGTCGATCATCCGGGTGGTGATCGTGGCGCTGATCGCCGTGCTGATGCTGATCGGCCTGGCCAACCTGCTCACCGCCAGCGCGCTCGGGCTGCGCGACCACGCGTTCGACCTGGCCGTGCTCAAGGCCATGGGGCTGACACCGCGCCAGGTCATGGCCACGCTGGTGACGGGCACCGGGCTGCTGGTCGTGCTCGGCGTCGGCGTGGGCGCCGCGGCGGGCATGTCCGTGGTGACGGGGCTGATCGACCTGCAGGGCCACACGAGCGGCGTCGGCGCGGGCATCGGGCGCGCGCCCTCCGCCCTGACACTGGCCGTCGCCGTCGTGGGAGCCGTGGGCACGGCCCTCGCGGTGGCGCTCATTCCCGCCCGCCGCGCGGCCCGTGCCCAGGTGCCGGTCACGTCGCGCTGAGAGCGGCCTTTTCCTTCTTCTTCAGCGCGAACCAGTAGAAGCCGTGCCCCGGCAGCGTCAGCAGGTACGGCAGCTCGCCGACCGGCGGGAACTCCACCCCGCCCCGCGCCTCGACCGGGACCATCCCCTCGAACCTGCGCAGGTCCAGCTCGACCGGCTGCGGGAACTTCGACAGGTTGTTCACGCAGAGCATGATGTCGTCGCGGTCCTCGCGGACGAAGGTGAGCACGGAGGGGTTCGACGACCACATTTCCGTGTACGCCCCCACGCCGAACACCGGGTGGTTGCGCCGGATCTCCAGCATCTTGCGGGTGAAGTGGAGCAGCGAGCCCTCATGGCGCTGCTGGGCCTCCACGTTGACCGCCTGGTAGCCGTAGATCGGGTCCATGACCGCGGGCAGGTAGAGCCGTCCGGGGTCGGCGGAGGAGAACCCGGCGTTGCGGTCGGGGCTCCACTGCATCGGCGTGCGGACCGAGTCGCGGTCCTCCAGCCAGATGTTGTCGCCCATGCCGATCTCGTCGCCGTAGTACATGACCGGCGAACCCGGCAGGCTCAGCAGCAGGGCCGTGAACAGCTCGATCCGGTCCCTGTCGTTCTCGAGCAGCGGGGCCAGACGCCGGCGGATGCCCAGGTAGGCCCGCATGCGCGGGTCCTTGGCGTACTCCTTGTGCATGTAGTCGCGCTCTTCCTCGCTCACCGTCTCGAGCGTGAGCTCGTCGTGGTTGCGGAGGAAGATGCCCCACTGCGCTTTGTCGGGCAGCTTGGGCGTGCGCGACATGATCTCGGAGATCGGCTCGCGGGTCTCCTTCTTGACCGCCATGTAGATGCGCGGCATGAGCGGGAAGTGGAAGGCCATGTGGCACTCGTCGCCCCCGGTGGTGGGGTCGCCGAAGTATTCGACCACGTCCTCGGGCCAGCCGTTGGCCTCGGCCAGCAGCACCCGGTCGGGGTAGAGGCGGTCCACCTCGGCCCGGACCTTCTTCAGGTACGCGTGCGTCTCCGGCAATCCCGAGCACGCGGTGCCCTCACGCTCGAACAGGTACGGCACCGCGTCCAGCCGGAAACCGTCGATGCCCAGGTCCAGCCAGAACCGCAGGACCTCCAGCATGGCCTCCTGCACCGCCGGGTTGTCATAGTTCAGGTCCGGCTGGTGGTGGAAGAAACGGTGCCAGTAGTACTGCTTGCGCACCGGGTCGTAGGTCCAGTTGGACTCCTCGGCGCCGATGAAGATGATCGGGGCGTCGGGATAGGCGCCAGGATGGTCCGACCACACGTAGAAGTCGCCGAACGGACCCTCGGGGTCGTGCCGGGACGCCTGGAACCAGGGGTGGCGATCGCTGGTGTGGTTCATCACGAGGTCGGTGATGATCCGCAGGCCACGTTCGTGAGCCTTCTCGATCAGCTGCACGAAGTCACCCAGGTCCCCGAAGTCCGGGAGGATCTTCATGTAGTCCGAGATGTCATATCCGCCGTCGCGCAGGGGCGACTCGTACAGCGGCAGCAACCACAGGCAGTCCACGCCGAGCCACTCGAGGTAGCCCAGCTTCTCGATGAGACCGCGAAGGTCGCCGGTGCCGTCGCCGTTGGAGTCCTTGAACCCCCGGACGAGAATCTCGTAGAACACCGCCCGCTTGTACCAGGCAGGATCCTCCGAGACGAACGCCTCGGAGATCGGCTCCGGCAATGGGGATGCGTTGATCATATGTCGCTCACAGGAAGAGATGTGGGCAGGACGAAGTCACCGGTTACCCCGGCGTTACTAGCTGGTGACCGCGCCGCGTGGAGTCGTCATCCCTGCGAACTCCACTGCCCTGGAACGAGACCGGATTTGTGATCTGGTGCCCGTTTGTGCGGCGCTTACGGGCCGAACACTACCAGCCCGTTGGCTTTCCGGAACCCGCTTCTGCTGTACCAGGGTTAATACCCGTGAGATCCGTACGTAATCGCCCTGTTACCGAGAGTTCACTAAAAAGGTGGCGCGAGGTCCGAGAGGTCGTTCTCGAAGTCGCTCAGCCACAGCCCGAAGAGCACCAACCCCCGCACCCAGAAACGATCGTTCCAGCCGTTGAACCTGGTCAGAGCGTCGGGGCCGCCTGAGACCACCTCGTGCAGCTCGTCCGACAGCAGTCCCGGCACGCTTCTCACCACAGTCTCCAGCATGCGGTGCGAATAATTTCGGGCGGGGGCGGCCGTCGAACGCAGCGGCACCCTTTGGAGTGGCTGCTTGACCACATTCGTCGAGGGGAGTGCGGCCACCCGTGGATTGGCCGCGTGGAGCACTTCGCGGTAGAAACGGCCCTTGTCCTTGCGGGCCACGCCGACCGACAACGCGGCGTCGAAGAAGCGCGGGTCGATGAACGGCGCCGCGAACGACGCCTCGGGCCCCACCAGGTTCACCGCGGAGCGCGCGATGCCGCGCACGGTCCTGGTGTGCAGCACCGACAGCGGCAGCTCGGCGCGGTGCCCGTGGAGCATGGAGGTGGCGGCCAGGAACTGCTCGCGCACGGTCTCCTCCATCCACTGGGCGGCGGCCTTGGACAGGAACGGCTGCGAGGGCGCCCCCAGGGACAGCGAGCCGAGCACGGCCGCCGAGCGCTCAGCCTGCGTCGTGGCCTCCAGCGCGGCCCCGCTGACCATGAAGTTCTTCAGCAGCGGCCCGCCGGCCAGGCCGTCGACCAGGATCCGGCCCGCCTTGTGCACCTCCTTGGCGAAGGGCGCGTACCAGGCGTGGTGCGGCGTCAGGTATTCGAGCCTGCGGGCCACCTCCACGACGTCGTCCGGGTAGTCGGCGGCGTCCTGGGTGATCACCCGGTGGGGGATGCCCAGCTCCCTGGTGATCGACCTGGCGAACGCGATGTCGGTGTCGGTGCCGTCGTCCGGGCTGGTCGTCCACGACTCGACGTCCATGCCGCGGGCCTTGGCCACGCTCGCCAGCAGCCGCGAGTCGTAGCCGCCGCTGACCGGCACGAGCAGCTTGCGGCCCGCGTAGTCCTGGTAGACCTCGTCCAGCAACTCGACGATCTCGCGCGGGCTGATCCACCGCTCGTACGGCTCGGAACGCAGCCAGCGCGGCAGCCTGCGCTCGGTCGCGATCCTGCCGTGCCGCCACACCAGGGCGCTGGAGCCGGGCAGCCGCTTGACGCCCGCGTACGGCGTCGCCTCGCCCAGCGGGAATGTGACCTGCAGGATCGACGCCCACGCCGACCAGTCGATCTCGACCGGCACCAGGCTGAGCAGCGGCTGGATCTGCGACGAGAAGTAGACCGCGTCGCCGAGGCGGACGTAGTAGACGTCCACGAGGCCCAGGGCGCCCGTGTGGAGCGTGACACTGTCGGCGTCGCCGATCAGCCCGGGAGTCTCGAACGTCTCCGCGACCGTCATCCAGTCGTCGTCCCGGTCGTTTCCTGGGGCCGGCTTGCGCTCGCCCCAGGAGAACGCGTACGCCTGCCCCAGGCGGTGGTAGGGCGGCAGCGGCGCCGAGCTGAACAGCGCCGCGTCGGCCGACTGGAGCGCGGGCAGGAGCCTCGGGCCCGCCGCGGTCAGTTTGCCGAGTATGGCGGGGTCGATCCGGCCGAGAGCGCCGCAGACGTAGGGCCGCACGTTGAACTGCACCGGATCTCATCCCTTCGAGACGCTTCAGGCAAAAAGAGTATCCTTTGCCGGGCTGAGGGAGCGGAGGGTACGTGAGCGAGCGGAGCGAGCGATCCATTCAATACAGCGTCCTGGGCGCCGGGCCGACGAAGGAGGCCCGGTGACTACGGAGCTGGAAAGCACGCGGCGGGCGTTGCGGGATGCCGTCGCGCAGGCCGAGCGCGCCGCCGAGCTGGCCAGGCTGCTGGACGCCGCCGAGGCCAAGCTGGCCGCCGCCGAGCAGAGCGCCGCGGAGGCCAGGTCGCTGGCCGAGCGGCTGAGCGAGGCCGAGGATCGGCTGGAGGTCGAGCAGGCGGCCGCCGACAAGCTGCGCAGGGAGCTGGCCGAGCAGCGCTTCCAGGCCGAGGTGGCCAACTGGAAGCTGTCCTCGATCAAGGTCGCCCGCTGGAACCGCCTCGGCGACGCGATCAGGAGCGGCAAGAGCAACCCGGTCAGGCTGGCCAAGGGGCTCAGGGGCGCGGCCAAGCCCGTCAAGCGGCCCATCGCGCCCAAGCGCAAGCCCCCCACGGCCGCCAAGGCCAAGGACGAGCGCCCCGGGGCGGCGTTCCAGGCCACCACCACGACCAGGACGCTCGGGGGCGCCTCCTTCAAGCTCAAGCCCTTCCGGGTGCCGACGGGGCCCAACACCAGGCCGCACCTGACGGCCGCGGTCATCGCCGACCCGCATGCCGAGGCGCTGCTGCGGTATGAGTGGCGGCAGACGACCGGCTTCACGCCGCGCGACTTCGCCAGGGTGCTCCCGCTGGAGGTGCCCCACCTGCTGGTGGTCGAGTCCGTCGAGCACGGCCCGTGGGCCGAGGAGATCACCGGCGAGCCGGGCGAAGGGCTCAAGGCGCTGCTGGCCTGGTGCGCCGAGCGCGGCATCCGCACGGTCTTCTGGCACACGCGGGGCGACGTGGCCGCGTACGCGGCGGCGGCCGAGCTGTTCGAGCACCGGTTCACGACCGATCTCACGGTGGCCTGGCCGCGGTTGCAGTTCGGGGTGCAGCCGCGGGTGCACAACCCGCTGCCGCTCTCCGGCGGGCGCATCGACCGGCTCCTCACGCTGGACCAGCTCCTGCCCGGGCACCTGACGTACCCCGACGTGCTGACCTCCTACCGCTGGCCGGCCGCGGTGGACTGCCCGCCGGGCACGCCCCAGTGGCGGCTGGCCGAGCTCGCCGCGTGCGGCACGCCCATCGGCACCGAGGCCGACACGCGGCGGGCGCACGTGGCGCTGCGGCGGGCGTACCAGATGGGCACGATGACCGAGCGGGTCGACGAGCTCCTCGACGCGATCGGCCTGCCCAGCGCCCGCGCCACGCTCAACACCTCGGTGCTGCTGCCGATCATGGACCCGTACCTGATGGAGCACGCGCTGGCGCAGGTCGCCAAGCAGTCGGGGGTCGACCAGCTCATCGTCATCGGGCCGCCGGAGTCGGAGCTGCGGGCCCGCGACGTGCTGCCGGACGTGGAGATCGTCTACCGCCGCCCGCACCCGGCGATGACCGAGGGCGCGATGCTCGACGCCGGCATCGACCTGTGCGAGGCCGACCTGGTGGCGGTCATGGACCCGCGTGACGTCTACGGCCCGCACTACCTGTCGGACCTGCGGCGGGCCTTCCTCTTCAGCACCGCCGACATCGTCGGCAAGGCGGCCTTCTACGCCCACCTCCGCAAGCCGCAGGCCACGCTGCTCAAGCAGCCCGAGGCCGAGTACGCCTACCTCCCCGAGGTCGCCGGGGCGACCCTCCTGGCCCGCCGCAACACCCTGCGTGAGATCGGGTTCGCCGACCTCACGGACGGGTGGGACGAGGTGCTCATGCGGCAGTGCCGGACGGACGGGATCAAGGTGTTCTCGGCCGACCGGTTCGGCTACGTGCGGGTACGCGACGAGGACCGCTGGCTGCTCGGGGCGGCCCACCTGGTCGAGTACGGCTCCGCCGAGCCGCACGCGCTCATCTGAGCCCACGGGCTAGGGTTCGGCCATGACACCCGCGGAACTGGCCGAGGTGCTGGGGGACCCGCCGGTTCCCGAGGGGACGTGGGAGGGGGAGGCCGTCTACGTCTCCGCCGCGGCGCTGCGCCGGAAGGTCCCCGCCGAGTCGCTCGCCGGGCGGGTGCGGGAGCTGGACGGGGTGTCCCTGGTGGAGGTCCGGCGGAACGGGTTCCTGCGGATCGTGGTCGGCGAGCCGGGGGAGCTGGTGGCGGGCGTCGAGCCGCTCGACATCCCGGAGCCCCCGTGGCCGGACTTCCCGCGGATCTGGGACAACCCCGGGTTCGTGGTGCGGTACGGGCACGCCCGGGCCCGCGCGGTGCTCAGGTGGGCGCGGGAGCTGGGGGTGCCGTCGGAGGGGTTCAGGGGGGAGCTGCTAGACGGCCCGTACGACCGGCGGGTGCTGCGGGTGCTGGCCGAGCTGCCCGGCCGGAAGGTGAGCAGGGAGCCGGGGTGGGAGACGTACCTCGTGCGGCTGGCTCTGGCCTATCACGACGCGCACGAGCACGCGCCCGCCGTCCCGGTCGGCGACGAGGCGCCGGGGCCGGTGCACACGGCGCGGGTGCGGCTGGCCGAGGCTGTGACGGGTGTGCTTCCTGGGCCGGAACGGATGTAGCGGGTCGCAAAATATTCGGCCAAACGGCGAAAAATCGTAAAAATATCCCTTCTGGTGCTTGATCGCGTCTCGATACGTGGGCAGAGGGTCATGGCTTAGTTGCGGTTCCGATAGCCTCGATCAGGTGAGTCGATTCGTCCATCCCGCCGGGGACCGGCACGCCGAGATGCTGCCCCACGAGCGCCCTCCGCTGGCGCCCGCCGACCTCAACCGGATCAACCCAGCGATCTGGCCGCGAACGTCGACCCGGACCGATGGCACGCTCACTGTCGGCGGCGTCGACGTGCGCGAGCTGGCTCGCGAGCACGGCACGCCGCTCTACGTCCTCGACGAGGACGACGTGCGCTCGCGCATGCGCGACTACGCCACGGCCTTCGCCGGCTCCGAGGTCCACTACGCGGGCAAGGCGTTCCTGTGCAAGGAGATCGTCCGCTGGCTCGACGACGAGGGCCTCGGGCTCGACGTGGCCAGCGGCGGCGAGCTGGCGGTGGCGCTCAGCGTCGGGTTCCCGCCCGAGCGCATCACGATGCACGGCAACAACAAGTCCGTCTCCGAGCTGACCAGGGCGCTGGAGGTCGGGGTCGGCCATGTCGTGGTCGACTCGTACGAGGAGATCGCCCGGCTCGGCCACCTCGCCCAGCAGCTGGGCAAGCGGCCCAAGGTGATGATCCGGGTGACCACCGGGGTCGAGGCGCACACGCACGAGTTCATCGCGACGGCGCACGACGACCAGAAGTTCGGGCTGTCGCTCAACACCGGGGCGGCCGCGGAGGCCGTACGCCGGATCCTCGCCCTGCCGCAGCTCGAGCTCGTCGGGCTCCACTCGCACATCGGCTCCCAGATCGTCGACACGGCCGGGTTCGAGGTGGCGGCCAGGCGCCTGACCGCGCTGCTCGTGCAGATCAAGGAAGAGCACGGCGTCGTGCTGCCCGAGCTCGACCTGGGCGGCGGCTACGGCATCGCCTACGTCGAGGGCGACGAGGCGCCCGACATCAAGGAGCTGGCCGACGGGCTGCGCGAGATCGTCACCAAGGTGTGCACGGACGCCGGCCTGCCCGTGCCGAGGCTGACCGTGGAGCCGGGGCGCACCATCGTCGGGCCCGGCGGCATCACCCTCTACTCGGTCGGCACCGTCAAGGACGTCGAGGGCCTGCGCACGTACGTGAGCATCGACGGCGGCATGAGCGACAACGTGCGCACCGCCCTCTACGGCGCCGAATACACCGCGGCGCTGGTCAGCCGCGAGAGCACCGCCGAGCCCATGCTCAGCCGCCTGGTCGGCAAGCACTGCGAGAGCGGCGACATCATCGTGCGCGACTTCCACCTGCCCGCGGACCTCGCCCCCGGCGACCTGATCGCGGTGGCGGCCACCGGCGCCTACTGCCGGTCGCTGGCCAGCAACTACAACTACCTGCCCAAGCCCGCCGTGGTCGCCGTCTCCGGCGGCAAGTCGCGCGTGATCGTGCAGGGCGAGACCGAGGACGACCTGTTGAGGGGGCAGCTGTGAAACCGCTGAAAGTGGCGCTGCTGGGCTGTGGCGTCGTCGGCTCGCAGGTCATCAGGCTCATGCACGAACAGGCCGCCGACCTGGCCGCGCGCATCGGCGCCCCGCTGGAGCTGGCCGGGGTCGCCGTACGCCGGCTCGGCCGCAAGCGCGACGTCGAGGTGGACCCCTCGCTGCTCACCACCGACGCCGAGGCGCTGGTCACGCGCGACGACGTCGACATCGTCATCGAGGTCATCGGCGGCATCGAGCCCGCCCGCGCGCTGATCGTCGCGGCCCTGTCCAAGGGCAAGTCCGTGGTCACCGCCAACAAGGCGCTGCTGGCCGAGGACGGCGGCACCCTGCACGAGGCCGCCAGGCAGGGCAACGGCGACCTCTACTTCGAGGCCAGCGTGGCCGGCGCCATCCCGCTGCTGCGCCCCCTGCGCGAGTCGCTGGCGGGCGACCACGTCAAGCGCGTGCTCGGCATCGTCAACGGCACCACCAACTACATCCTCGACAAGATGGACACCACGGGCGCGTCCTTCACCGACGCCCTGGAGGAGGCCCAGACGCTCGGCTACGCGGAGGCCGACCCGACGGCCGACGTCGAGGGCTTCGACGCCGCCGCCAAGGCCGCCATCCTGGCCGGGCTCGCCTTCCACAGCCGCGTCACGGCCGCCGAGGTGCACCGCGAGGGCATCACCGAGATCACCGCCACCGACGTGGCCTCGGCCAAGGCCATGGGCTACGTCATCAAGCTGCTGGCCATCTGCGCCCGCTCCGACGACGGCCGCTCGTTCGGGGTGCGGGTGCACCCCGCGATGATCCCGCGCTCGCATCCGCTGGCCGGGGTGCGGGAGGCGTACAACGCGGTCTTCGTGGAGGCGGAGTCGGCGGGGCAGCTGATGTTCTACGGCAAGGGGGCGGGCGGGGCGCCGACGGCCTCCGCGGTCCTCGGCGACCTGGTGGCCGTCGCCCGCAACCGCCTGGCGGGCACGCGCGGGCCGGAGGAGTCGACGTACGCGGACCTGGTGGCCCATCCCATGGGCGACACGGTCACGCGCTGCCACGTGGCGCTCGACGTGGCCGACAAGCCGGGCGTGCTGGCGCGGGTGGCGGAGCTGTTCGCCAAGCACGACGTGTCGATCCAGACGGTGCGCCAGGAGGGGCACGGCGACGACGCCCAGCTCGTCATCGTCACCCACCGCGCCACGGACGCCGCGCTGTCGGCGACCATGGAGGGGCTGCGCGAGCTGGACGTCGTCCGCGCCGTCGCCGGCGTCATGCGCGTGGAGGGCGACGACTAGCCTTCGCGCGCGGGGGAGTCGTCGGGGAAGGCCAGGGCGCGGACCTTGCGGACGGCTCGCTTGAGCACCGTGCGGTTCTGGGCGCGGGCGAGGCGGACCGCCTCCCTGCGCCAGGCCTCGGCCTTCTCGCGCCAGCGCGCCGCGTCCCTGGCGTTCTTGCCCGTCTCCCGCCGCAGTTGCGCGAGCTCCGCGCGGAGGGCGGCGGTGCGCTTGCGGTAGAGGGCGATCTTCTTCTCGTGCTCGGCGCTGAGCCGGTCGAGCTCCGGGACGGGCCTCCTGCGCGGCGGGTAGACGGCGGGGCGGCGCTTGAATCCCCAGCTCTCCCCGTCCAGCCACTCCAGACCGAAGAGGGCGTCGATCAGGTCGTCCCAGTCGTCGTCCGGGGCGGCCACCAGGGCGGCTCTCGACTCGGCGGCCGTGCGGTCCAGCCTGGCCATCGTGACGCCGTGCGCCGTCTCGTCCAGGGCCAGGCAGAGGGCGCCCAGGTCGTACTGCTCCATGTGGTCCACCAGGCGTTCCACCGTGTCCTCCGACGGGACCCAGCCGGGCGGCACCGAGAGCCTGAACGGGGCCGTCCCTTCCAGGGGGCTGGTCAGGTGGACGCGGGGGTCGCCGGCGAAGTTGGCCTGGATGAGGCGGAGGTCGAGGTGCGGGTCGGCGAGCGGGGAGCGGCGTCCGGCGGTCAGGGACTCCCAGGGGCCGGGGACGGTGACCCTGACGTCCGGGATCGTGCCGGCCAGGAGGCCGTCCACCGTCGCCCGCACGTCCTCGTACGGGCCCGCCGGCACCGTCGCGTCCACGTACGGCACCAGCCACTGGCGGCCCGGATCCGTGCGGAGATAGCGGCGGTAGGGGACCCGGTCGGCGACGAAAGGGTCGTTGTAGCGCTTCAGCACCGCGAAGTCGCGCATCGCCGTCGGCAGCCCGACGTGCCAGGCGCGGGACTCCGGGTCCGGGACGAACACCACGCCCGCCTGGGTGAGCCGGTAGCCCAGCTCGGTGTCCTCGGCCAGCACCAGGGACGTGTCCAGGCCGCCGATCGAGCGCAGGAGCGCGGCCGGGTACGACGCCGTGGCCCCCACGTGGATGCGGGTGGCCAGGGAGCTGGGGGCGGTACGCAGGCCGTCGTGGTCGTGGATGATCTGCTCGGCCCAGTCGTGGCGGTGCGGTGACAGCGGGAAGAGCTCGCCCTCCTCGTCCGACTCCAGCGCCTGGCGTACCCGCTCCTGCGTCGGGAGGTCGGTCGCGGCGGTGAAGTCGATCCAGCCCAGGACCACCACGTACGGGGCCAGGTGGTGCCAGCGCAGATGGGCCTCCACGTGGCGCCGGTGCGGGACCATGTCGGCGTCCAGGACGAAAACGACCTCGCCGGTCGCGGTGTCCAGGCCCGCCTGAACCGCCCACGCCCGGCCCCAGCCGCCCGGCGGGCTGGAGATCAGCTTGGTCCTGGCCGGGACGAGCTCCGGGAGGTGGATCGGGGTGGCGCTGCCGTCGTCCACCACGATGACGTCGAGCAGGTGCTCGGGGTAGCTCTGGGCGGACAGGGCCGCCAGCGTGAGGTCCAGCGTCTCCTGGCGGTCGTGGGCCGGGATGACGACGGTGACGGTGAGCGTGGGCTCCCAGGCGCCCAGGGCGGGCGGCGCGAGGACGCCGAAGTCGTTGCGGCGGATGCGGGGGATGCCGGTCATGGGAGGGGGCTCCCGTCCAGGGCCATGAGGGCGTTCGGGCGGAAGCCGCGCCACTGCTGTCTGTTGCGCTGCAGGAACGTCCCGATCGGCTCCTGCCAGGTGTGGTTGGCCGCCGGGCCCCTGCGCAGGATGTAGCCGAGCCCGTGCGTACGGTAGATCTGGCCCCCGGCCGCCTGCAGGGCCTCCTGGAACTGGGTGTCCACCGAGCGCCGCAGCGGCCGGAACCCGCCCACCGCCTGGAAGGCCGAGCGCTCCACCAGGATCGTCCCGCCGGCGACGAAGCTGGTGATCTGCTCGGTGACCTGCCTGCGGTGCACGGTGACGTCGATGGAGGTCAGGTACACGAACTCCGGCACCGTGCCCACCACCTGGGCGCCCGAGTACGAGTGCGCCAGCAGCAGGTCGGACAGGAAGTCGGGGCCGTACCAGTCGTCGTCGTCCATCTTCAGCAGGAACGAACCCGAGGCCCTGGCGGCCGCGTGGTTCAGCACCTCGCCGAACACGTCCTGGCGATCCGCCTCGAACACGCTCAGCTGGCCCTCGAACGCCTCGATCGCCTTGGCCACGTCCGGGTGGCCCTTCGGGACGCCGTGCAGCGCGAGGATCACCTCGAGCTCGGCGCCGCGCTGGCGGGCGACCTGGTCGAGCGCGAACGACACCATGTCGGTGCGGCGCGTGGCCAGCAGGACCGAGGTGAGCGGGGGCGCGGGAGCGGGCGCGCCGAGCTGCTCCCACCTCGCGGCGACGCCGTGCGTACGGAGCGCGGCGCGGCGCAGGCGGATGCTGTGCTCCTCGCGCCGGAGGTCGTCCGAGAGGTCCGGGCAGTGCTCGACGAGCTCGACGATCTCGTTGCCGAGCGCGCCCGCCCAGCGCGGCACGGCCTGCGCGCGCAGCGGCACCCCGGCGGCGGCCAGGCCGGTCAGCACCCGTACGGCGGCCAGGGGACCGCTGTGCGCGTGCCGCCAGTCCACGTCGACGCCGCGGATCTGCCGGAGCCTGGCCACGTCGGCGTCGGTGACCCCGCCGGACTCGGCGAACGACGTCACGACCTTGTCGTCCAGCACCACCGACCACCGGCCGTCCCGCTCCACCAGGGAGGCCAGGCCGCGGGAGGGGGTGGTGACGAAACCCTGGGGGTTCACGAGGCGTTCGTCCACGGGCGGGACCATGGAGGGCTCGCCCAGCACGTCGGGATCGGCCAGCGGGGAGTCGGCCATGCCCGGCCGTCCGAGGTGCTCCCAGGTCACCGCCCGCAACGTCGGCCGCTCGATGGGCGTCTGGTCCCCTGCCCACTCCACGCTTTCCGCGTCGTCATCGGTCGATGCCACGGCGTCCTGAATGGCACTCGCGCTCTCCATCGACGGGTGGCCGAGGGTGCGCAGGACCACGTCGCTGCCCGGCGCGCCGACCCGTTCGGGCACCGGCCCGGTCACCTCGGCGGGGGTCGCGTTGGGGTCGCCGGGGCGCCAGTCGGCCGCCCCGACGCCCGCGATCGCCGCCGCCGGGGCCGCGATCACGTCGAGGCGGTGGCCCGCGAACGCCCGCGCCGTCGCGGTCACGGTACGGCCCGCGGGCGTGACGGAGGAGAACCGGGCGTCGACCACCCAGACCCGGTTCCTGGGCTGGTAGACCCGCAGATCCGTCAAGGACCGCCACCGGTGCGCGGGAGTGGGGGTGGGGACCGGCGCGGGATGGGCGGCGGGCGTGTCGAGCACGGCCACGACCACCCGCTCGGCCTGTGGCAGCAGCTTGTGCAGCGTCGCGATCCTGCGCAGGTCGGCCGGTGTCCTGGCGAGCACGAGGACCTCGCCCACCTGCTCGGCCTCGTGGGGCGGCTCCAGCAGGTCCCGATCGAGGTCCACGACCTGCCGGGCCTCGCAGGACGTTCCCGAGGAGCGCCGGCGGGCGGTCGCGCCCACCCCGGCGGGTGTGGCGTAGAGGGGGGCGACGTCGTCGATCCCGGCGAAGAAGACCCGCGCTCCGGGCAGCTCCGCCAGCAGCTGACGGATCATCCGGCGCTCCGCAGGTGCCTGATCAGCGAGCTCAGCCCGCCCCGTCCCGCGGCCTCGTCGGCGGGCGGCTCGGCGGACAGCCGTTCGACCTCGGCCGCGAGCCGCTCCACCTCCGTCCGCAGCTCCTTGACCTCCCGCTGCCGCTCCCCGGCCAGCGCCCGCCATTTCGCGGGCTCGCCGGCCAGCGGCTCGGCCTCCTCCGCCGGCGCGAACCCGTACTCGCTCCCGCTGACCCACTCCGACCCGAACATCTCGTCCACCAGGTCGTCGGCCCGGCCCTCGTGGAGCGCGGCGCGGGAGAAGGCGGCCGTGCGCTCCAGGCGGGCGGCCGCGACCCCGGAGGCGTCCTCCGACAGCGCGACGCTGACCAGGCCGAGCAGGTCGCCGTCCGCGTGGCTCACCAGCCGGGAAAGCGTGTCAGCGCCCAGCGTCCACCCGGTGGGAACGCGGAGCAGGAAGGGAGCGGGCGCGGCGGAGGCGGGTACGCTCTCCGCGAACATGACCCGGGGCTCGTGCGCGTAGAGATTGTGCAGCAGGCGCAGGTCGAGGAGGGGGTCGTCGAGGCTGGAGCGGCGTTCGCCGGTCAGCTTGGCCCAGGGGCCGACGAGGGTGACGGCCGCGTCGGCGAGGGTGCCCGCGAGGGCCGAGTCCACGCTCGCCCGCGTCTGCTCGTAGGTGGTCGCCGTCACGACGACCTGCACGTACGGCACCCGCCAGTGACGCCGGGGGTGGCTGCGCAGCCAGCGCAGATCGGGGATGAGATCGCCCAGGAAGGACCAGTTGTGCCGGTGCACCTCCTTCTCCCGCAGCATCACGGTGGAGGCGCCGACGTGCCAGGCCCTGGCCTGCGCGTCGGGGACGAACACCGCCCCCGCCTGCGCCAGCCGGTACCCGAGCTCGGTGTCCTCCGCCATGTTCAGGGAGGTGTCCACGCCGCCCGCCGCGCGCAGCAGTTCGGCCCGTACGGACGTGGACGCGCCCGTGTGCAGCAGATACGCACTGGTGCCCGCGTCCTTGAGCCACCGGGTCGACTCCAAGGTCTTCCTCGTGTACTCGGACTGGACGCCCTCCTCGCCCGGCTCCTCGACGAACCGGACGTCCCCGATCACCACCGCGTGGTCGATCAGGTGGTGCCAGCGCATATGAGCCTCGATGTGGTCGTCCGCGAGGAGCATGTCGGAGTCGAGCCAGTGGATCACGTCCCCGGTGGCCGCGAGCTGCCCGGCCTGCCGGGCCGCGCCGCGTCCCCACCCGTCGGCCACGCGTACGACCCGCGCGCCCGCCACCTCCAGCGGCGGCTCGCTGCCGTCGTCCGCGACCACGACCTCGACCAACTCGGCCGGGTACGTCTGCCGCGCCAGCGCCGGGACCGTGCGCTCCAGCGCCTCCGCGCAGTCGTAGGCCGGGATGACCACGGAGACCCGCAGCGTGGGCTCCCACGCCCCCACCGCCGGCGGCCGCAGCGCCCCGTAGTCGTTGTGCCTGACCCGCGTCATACGGAGTCCCTGGCCAGCGCGCGAACCTCCGCGCGCAGCTCCTCCACCTCTCGCGCCCGCGCCATGGCGTTGACCCGGTCCTCCCCGAGCGAGGCCAGGATGGCGCCGAGGTCGTCGGCCCGCCGTCCGGCGGAGTCCTCGACGGCCTGCACCAGCAGGTCCAGCCTGGTCTCGATGTTCTTGAGTGCGGTCGTGGTCCTCGCCAGCTCGGCCTCGTACTTCTTGATCCGCAGATCGATGCGGTGCGCCTTGCCGTCGAGGCGGCGCACGGTGAGCACGAGGAAGGCGAGGGCCGCCAGGGTGACCAGGAAGGCCACCGTGACCGCTGCCGCGCCGAAAGTGATCAGGCCGGCGAGGACGAGCAGGGCGAGCACGCCGGCGGTGAGAGCTGCGAGGAGTGCGGCGGTCGCTGCCAGTCGGCGGGGCGAGAGCATCCGCGCATACCTTTCGTTTGGAACATCAGAGGCGTCGAGGACATCACGGGATTATTGACACCTTAATAAACAACAGGCACCTACCGTGCCACACCTTCCTGGAGGAAAACTGAGAATCACCTCCACTCCACCTGCGGCGTAGGGCCTGCCGAATGTGGAGGCCGCGTCTACCAGTGAGTAAAACGGGCGTAAGGTAGGCGCCGACCAAGTCCCAAGGAGGCCCATGTCCATCACCCCTTGTGGCTTCGCTCGTACGCCGGAGAAGGGGCTGGCCCGCCTGCACTGGACGCATGACGGCTGGGCGGTGGAGGGCCAGCGCCCCGATGTGCCCGCGCTGCGCCCGCTGCGCGGTCTGGAGATCGAGTGGCCCGCCGCCGAGGTGCCCTTGGAGGGATTGCTGCGGCTGGCCGCCGCCGGGGTCCCGCTGACCGCCGACCGCGCCGCGCCGTGGGTGCCCGGCGACCTCGCCGCGCTGCTCACCGACCGCGACTGGCTCGGCCACGCGGCCGACGGGACCGCGCGTTCGCTGGCCGACCTGCGGCGGGAGGAGCACAGCGTACGCCTGCGCCGCCTGGGGCACCGCGTGTCCAGGCCCTCGGTCAGCCCTTCGGTGAGCATTGTGATGTCGAGCAAGCGGCCGGGGATGGTGGGGACGGCGCTGGCCCAGATGGGCCGGCAGCGGGACGTCGAGGTCGAGGTGCTGCTCGGGCTGCACGGGGTGGGCTTCGAGGAGGTGCGGGAGGCGGTCGAGTCGTGTTCGCTGCCCGTGAAATGGATCGAGGTCCCGCAGGACGTTCCGTTCGGAGAGGCGCTCAACCGGTTGGCGGCCCTGGCGCGCGGCGACTACCTGGTGAAATGGGATGACGACGACTGGTACGGGCCGCGCCACCTGGGGGATCTGCTCATGGCGCTGGCGTACTCGGGGGCCGACGTGGTGGGGACGACGGCCGAGTTCTTCTACCTGGAGCCGCTGCGGGCCACGGTGCGGCGGACGACTTTCGCGAGTGGGGCGGCGTATCCGAGCGAGGTGTGGGCCGATCATGTGGCCGGAGGGACGATCTTGATTTCCCGGGCGAAATTTCAAGAAATTGGGGGATTTCCCAGGCTATCGCGGGCAGTTGATCTCGAGTTTCTCAAAGCAGCGCAAAAGGCTGGAGCGCGTGTCTACCGTACCCACGGGCTGGGCTACGTCCTGCGCCGGGGGCTCGGCGACGAGCACACCTGGCAGCTGCCCCTCGCCCACTTCCTCAAGGTGGCCGCCAACCAGTGGCGCGGCTTCCGCCCGAGCCTGCTGATGGAAGCCGCATGACCACCGATGTCACCGGTGCGGCCAGGGTGCGCGGCAACGACTACCGGACCCTCGAACCCCTCCAGGAAGACCTCACCCCGGAGCTCACGGTCAGCGTGGTCATCCCGGCCTACGGCGGGCAGGACAAGCTCGACCTGGTGCTCGCCGGGCTGGCCGGGCAGACGTACCCGGCGGAGCTGACCGAGGTCATCGTCGTCGACAACGGCAGCGCGCCCCCGCTGCGCCTGCCCGCCGTCCGCCCGGAGCGGACGCGCCTGATCGTCTGCGCGGAGCCGGGCCGGGCCAGCGCCCGCAACGCCGGGCTGGCCGAGGCGACCGGCGACGTGATCCACTGGCTCGACTCCGACGTGGTGCTCACCCCGGGAGCGATCGCGGCCCACATGCGCTGGCACCACGCCGCCCCCTACCTGGTCGTCACCGGCTACATCCGCTTCACCGACGCCGAGGTGCCCCGCGAGCTCCCTGACGACCTGGAGAGGCACTTCGAACCCGCGGAGCCGCACGCCTGGATCGTCGATCTCGTCGAGCGCACCGACGGCCTCACCGACAACCCCCAGCGCCCGTTCAGCCTGCACGTCGGGGGCGCGACCTCGGTCAACGCCCGGCTGATCGAGGCCGCCGGGCCCATGGACGACGAGCTGATCCTGGGCCAGGACACCGAGATGGGTTACCGGCTCGGCCAGGCGGGAGCCGTCTTCGTGCCGGAGCCCACGGCCCGCGCCTACCACCTCGGGCCCACCATGCGGATGCGCGGCAAGCAGCCGATCGACCGGGTGAGCCACGCGTTCGTGGCCGACCGCATCCCGGCCTACCGGTGGCTGCGGGGGCATCCCGGGCGGCAGTGGCAGGTGCCGTACGTCACCGTGGTGGTGGACGGCACGGCAGGCTACGACTCGGTGCGCGCGACGGTGGACGCGCTGCTCGCCGGCACGTTACCCGACCTGTCCGTGCTCGTCCTCGGGCCCTGGGACACCCTCGACCGCGACCGTCGCTCCCCCCTGCAAGATCCCGACCTCGACCTGGTGCTGGTCCAGGGCCACTATCGCCACGAAGGCCGGGTACGCCTGTCCGCCACGGACTCCGTCGACCCCGCCGTGCCCTTCGTGCTGCGCCTGCCGTCCGGCTGGGTCCCCGGCGACGACTCGCTCGCCCGCCTGCTCGACCTGGCCCGCGACGAGGGGCTCGGCCTGGTGAACGTGCTGCTCCGCGAGTCGTCCCAGGGGGTCCTCGCGGCCCGCCTGGAACGCGCGTCAGCCTTCGCCCGGGCCCGCATCGTGGTGACGCCGGGGGAGGACCTGGACGACGCGGTGGACTCGGTGTCGGGCGTCACCTGGGTGGAGGCGGAGACGTACGGCTTCACGACCGAGCCGGGGGCGATCCTCGGGCGGCGGGGGGCGTACCGGGCGCGCCTGGAGGCGCAGGCCGAGACGGCCCGGCTGGCCAAGGAGGCGGAGCGGCTGCGGGCGCAGGTGGCCAAGTGGCGGGACGAGGCGGGGCGCTGGCGCAAGTCGACCGTGGAGCTGCGGCGCGAGGTCGGCACGCTGCGCCGCCAGCTGGCCGCGGCCGGCCGCGCCCAGCAGAGCCTGCGGGTCCTGGTGTCGACGACCATGAAACGCGCCTTGCGCAAACGCCTGCGCGGCTGACCCGCCCGCCCCTTCGCGTGCCTGGGGGGTCAGCTGGGGCGGAGGGCGGACTTGAGACGGCGCAGCAGCGTGTTCTCCGGCGGCACCGAGACGGTCACCGGGGCGGCGGCCGACGTCGGGGCGGGGATGGTGACCGGTTCGGGTCGCGCGGGAGCCGGCACGGGCCAGTAGCGGTCCGGCGGCTCGTGGCGTACCCCGTGGGTGGTGGCGATGAGGTCGTCCACGTCGGCGGTCCCCGGGTCGGCGAGCAGGACGGCGCGGCCGAGGGCGGAGGTGCGCTCCAGCCGGGCCGTGCGCCCGTCGGGCAGGTCGACGATCAGCACGCCGGTGAGGTCCTTCTGCACCGACTCGATCATGCGCTCCAGCGTCGCCCGGTGCAGCGGCACGTCGACCGGCCCCCGGTAGCGGAACGGCGTGGGCGCGGGCGTGGGGGCGGCCTCGTCGATCAGGCGGATGCGATCGTCGTGCGCGAACAGGTCACGCATCAGCCGCAGCTCGAAGCATGGATCCGACAGGACGGACCGGCGCCCGGAGTTCAGCCGCGACCACGGCCCCACCAGCGTCACCACCACGTCCTGCAGCTTGCCGTCCAGCGCCGCCGCCACGGCCTGCCGCACCACCGACTCGGAGGTGTCCGTGACGTCGAGCACGATCTCCACGTACGGCACCAGCCACCGCCGCCCCCGGTCCTTGCGCAGGTCCCTGCGCAGCGGGATCCGGTGCGCCAGGTACGGCTCCACAGCCCGTACGGCGCGTTCCCTGTCGCGGTGCTGCGCGGGCAGCCCCAGGTGCACGGCCTGCGCGTCCATGTCCGGGACGAACACCACGCCGTGCATGGCCAGCCGGTAGGAGAACTCGGTGTCCTCGCCCCGCGCCACGTTCGGGTCGAGACCGCCCACGGCGTGGAAGACCTCCCGGGGCAGGGCGAAGGTCGGGCCCGTGCACACGTGGTACGGGTTGCGGCTCTTGCGCAGCCCGTCGGTCTTGGCGATCGTCGCCTCGGTGGAGCTGGACACGGCCCCGGCCAGGTCGAACAGCTCTCCCAGATGGCCCGCCCTGAAGACCTGGCGCGGCGTGACCGGCGGCGCGTCCACGAACTTCTTCATCCCGATCGTGACGAGATAGTCCGTCACGTGGTGCCAGCGGGCCAGGGCCTCGATGTGCTCGCGGCAGGCCACCATGTCGGCGTCGAGACGCTGGATGATCTCGCCGTCGGCGGCCTTGGCGCCGGTGTTGACGGCGTTGGAGATGCCCCAGCCGTCGCGCACCCGTACGACGCGGGTGTTGGCGGGCCGGATCTCGGGCAGCAGGATGGGAGGCTCGCTGCCGTCGTCGACGACGAGGACCTCCATGAGATGGTCCGGGTACGTCTGCGCCGCCAGCGCCGCGAGTGTCAGGTCGAGCCGGTCCTGCCCGCCGTGAGCGGGTATCACCACGCTCACGGAAAGGGCGGGTGACCAGGTGCCGAGCTCCGGCGCCGCGATCGGCGAATAGTCGTTCTGCGTCAAGGCAGGACGCGCGTCCATGGTGGTGACCCCCTGCCCCGAGACCTTATCGGGAGATGCTGAGAATTTCCTGAATAGTGCCCCTGTCCAATGGATGTGTCCGGCCGGTGGACGCGGATCCGCGGCGGCCTGCCGCACCCCGTACACTCTGTGCCCAACACCGCAGGTAGGGAGTCATCATGAGCAGGTCGTGGCGTGGCCTCATCGAGGAATACCGCGAGCGTCTTCCTGTCACTCCGAAGACGCCTGTCATCACGCTGCTCGAGGGTGGCACGCCGCTGGTCCCCGCGAACCGTCTGTCGGCGCTGACGGGGTGCGACGTCTACCTGAAGGTCGAGGGAGCCAACCCGACGGGCAGCTTCAAGGACCGCGGCATGACCATGGCCATCAGCAAGGCGGTCGAGGAGGGGGCCAAGGCGGTCATCTGCGCCTCCACCGGCAACACCTCGGCGTCGGCGGCGGCCTACGCCGTACGCGCCGGGCTGACCTGCGCCGTGCTGGTGCCACGGGGGAAGATCGCCATGGGCAAGCTGGCCCAGGCGCTCGTGCACGGCGCCACGCTGCTGCAGGTCGAGGGGTCGTTCGACGACTGTCTCGAGATGACCCGCAAGCTGTCGTCCAGCTACCCGATCGCGCTGGTCAACTCGGTCAACCCGTTCCGGCTGCAGGGCCAGAAGACGGCGGCGTTCGAGATCGTCGACACGCTGGGTGACGCCCCGGACATCCACTGCATCCCGGTGGGCAACGCGGGCAACATCTCGGCGTACTGGATGGGCTACCAGGAGTACGCGGCCGACGGGGTGTCGACCAAGCGGCCACGCATGTTCGGCTTCCAGGCCAGCGGGGCGGCGCCGATCGTCCAGGGCGCTCCCGTGTCCCATCCGCACACGATCGCCACCGCCATCCGCATCGGCAACCCGGCCTCCTGGTCGCTGGCCACCGCGGCGCGCGACGAGTCGGGCGGCGTCATCCAGGCGGTGACCGACCGGCAGATCGCGGCGGCGTACAAGCTGCTGGCGCAGGAGGAGGGCGTGTTCGTGGAGCTGGCCTCGGCCGCCAGCGTCGCGGGGCTTCTCCAGGCCCACTCGCAGGGGCTCGTCGACCCGGGCCGGCGCATCGTCTGCACCGTCACCGGCAACGGGCTGAAGGACCCCGACTGGGCGATCTCGGGCGCGCCCGCGCCCGTCGTCATCCCCATCGACGTCCACGCCGCCGCGGCGGCGCTCAACCTCGCCTGACAGGGAGTTCATGTGCGGACCGTTGAGATTCGCGTGCCCGCCACCTCGGCGAACCTGGGTCCCGGATTCGACGCGCTCGGGCTGGCGCTGAGCCTGTACGACGACGTCGAGGCCGCGCTCACCGACGAGGCCGGGGTTCGCGTCACCGTCGAGGGCGAGGGCGCGGGTGAGCTGGATCTCGGAGAAGGTCACCTGGTCGTCAAGGCGATGCGGGCCACCTTCGATCGCATGGGGATCACGCAGCCCAGCGGGATCCGCCTGCACTGCCGTAACAGGATTCCGCACGCGCGCGGGCTGGGATCCTCGTCGGCCGCCCTTTGCGCGGGCATCCTGGCGGCCCGCGCTTTGGCTGAGGGCGAACAACTTTCTGAGCGCGGGCGATTTTCGGACGACGACGTTTTCGCGCTGGCCACGGAGATCGAGGGCCATCCCGACAACGTGGCCCCCTGTCTGGCCGGCGGACTGACCGTGGCCTGGTACGACCACTCCGGGGCGCCGCATATGGTGAAACTGGCTCCTGACGAGCGGATCCGCCCGGTCGTGGTCGTTCCTGTCACCCGGCTGGCCACGGAGACCGCACGGGGGCTGCTGCCGAAGGACGTGCCCCACAAGGACGCATCGTTCAACGCCGGCAGGGCTGCGCTGCTGATCGCGGCGCTGACCCGGCAACCGGAGCCCGGGCTGCTGCTCGCCGCCACCGAAGATCGACTCCATCAGCATTACCGCGCGCCTGCGATGCAGGACACCGCGAATCTGGTAGAACGTCTCCGTGCAGTGGGCGTGCCCGCCGTCGTTTCGGGAGCGGGTCCCACGGTCCTTGCGTTTTCGACATCGGATACGCAGGATTTGATCGCGCCAGAAGTGGGTAATGACTGGCACATCCAGCAAATGGACGTCGACCCGGTTGGTGCGAACGTTCAGTTCCCCGAGACACGCTGATGCCTCTTTAGACCTTCAGGGAATAGCCGTGTGCGCTGGTGATGTTAGGCTGGTAGCCGCACCAGATGCCCCCTTGGTGGGTGCGTGCTTGTCAGCCACACATCGCTGCATCATGTTTCACGTCGCGAGGCGTGAGCAGCGCGGCTGTCTCCCCGGACTCCGTTGCCTCCGGTTGGCCCACACCCGGTTGGCTCGAAACGAGGCGGCGACGACGGGGATCTGCGCGTTCGAATCACATCGACATCTGGTTGGCGACAGCAATCTGGGGGGTGTCAGCCACGCGCCACGGCCCTGTGGCGGCTTGGACGAGCCTCTCCCCAAGAGTGGCGGCCGTCCACAGCGACAGCCGAAGATCGCAGAGTGCACCCCGACCCGGTCTGTCCCGCCGGATCGCAAGCACCTCCGGGACGCCCGGCAGAACGAAACCGGCGCCCGACCCCTGGGAAGGACCTTTTAGTTGAGCGACACCACCGAACTCCTCTCCGACGCATCAGGCGCAGAGCCGGCGTCCGGCGACACCCCCACCCGCGCACCGGCGAAGACCACCCGTGCGCGTCGCTCCGGCACCGGCCTGTCCGCCAAGGTGCTGCCCGAGCTGCAGAAGATGGCAGCGGAGCTGGGCATCAGCGGGACCGGGCGCATGCGGAAGAGCCAGCTGATCGCGGCCATCCAGGAGAAGCAGGGTGGCGGCTCCGGCGAGGCGGCTTCGGCTCCCGCCGCGGCCACCGAGGCGCCCGCCGCCGCCGCGGCTGACGCCGCCCCGGCCGCTGAGCGGCCCACCCGTACGCGCAGGGAACGTTCCCGCGCCAAGACCACCGAGGAGCCCGCGGCCCAGCCCGTCGCGCAGCCGGCGGAGCCCGTCGCCGTGGCCCCCGAGCCCGTCGCGGCCGCCGCGCCGGCCGAGCCGGTCGCGGAGCCGCAGGCCCAGGCCGTGGAGAGCGGCCAGAGCGACACGCGCGCCGAGCGCGGCGAGAGCCGTCGCGAGCGCCGCAGCCGCGGTGAGCGCCGCGAGCGGGGCGACCGCTCCGGCAGCGACCGCGGTGAGGGCGGTCGTGTCGAGAGCAGCCGCGACGGCGGCCGTGACAGCCGTGACAGCCGTGACGGCGGGCGCGACAGTGGCCGTGACCTCGGCCGTGACCTCGGCCGTGACAGCGGGCGCGACAGCGGTCGTGACCTCGGCCGTGACGGTGGACGCGACGGTGGACGTGACGGTGGCCGCGGCGAGCAGCGCGAGCGCGCCGCCGACGCGGGCCGGAGCGACCAGCGCGGCGACCAGCGCGGCGACCAGCGCGGCGGGGGCAGCGACGACGACGATCGCGGGCGCGGTCGCCGGGGCCGCTTCAGGGAGCGCAACCGCGGCCGCGGCCGTGACCGCTTCGAGGGCAGCGAGCCCGTCGTCGGTGAAGACGACGTGCTCATCCCGATCGCCGGCATCCTCGACATCCTCGACAACTACGCGTTCGTCAGGACCAGCGGCTACCTGCCGGGCAGCAACGACGTCTACGTCTCGCTCGCCCAGATCCGCCGCAACGGCCTGCGCAAGGGCGACGTCATCACCGGCGCCGTCAGGCAGCCCCGCGACGGCGAGCGGCGCGAGAAGTTCAACGCCCTGGTCCGCCTCGACACCGTCAACGGCATGGACCCGGACCAGGCCCGCAACCGGCCTGACTTCAACAAGCTGACGCCGCTCTACCCGCAGGAGCGCCTGCGCCTCGAGACCGAGCCGAACATCCTCACCACGCGGATCATCGACCTCGTCTCGCCGATCGGCAAGGGCCAGCGCGGCCTCATCGTCTCGCCGCCCAAGGCCGGTAAGACGATGGTGCTGCAGGCCATCGCCAACGCGATCACCCGCAACAACCCCGAGTGCCACCTGATGGTCGTGCTCGTGGACGAGCGGCCCGAAGAGGTCACCGACATGCAGCGGTCGGTCAAGGGCGAGGTCATCCACTCGACCTTCGACCGTCCGGCCGAAGACCACACCACGGTCGCCGAGCTCGCCATCGAGCGGGCCAAGCGCCTGGTGGAGCTGGGCCACGACGTGGTCGTCCTGCTCGACTCGATCACCCGCCTCGGCCGCGCCTACAACCTGGCGGCCCCGGCGTCCGGGCGCATCCTGTCGGGTGGTGTCGACTCCACGGCGCTCTACCCGCCCAAGCGCTTCTTCGGCGCCGCCCGCAACATCGAGAACGGCGGCTCGCTGACGATCCTCGCCACGGCCCTGGTCGAGACCGGGTCCAAGATGGACGAGGTCATCTTCGAGGAGTTCAAGGGCACCGGCAACGCCGAGCTCAAGCTCAACCGCTCCCTGGCCGACAAGCGCATCTTCCCCGCGGTGGACGTGGACGCGTCCGGCACGCGTAAGGAAGAGATCCTCATGGGCAAGGACGAGCTCCAGATCGTCTGGAAGCTGCGCCGGGTGCTGCACGCGCTCGACATGCAGCAGGCGCTCGAGCTGCTCCTGGAGAAGATGAAGGAGACCAAGTCCAACGCGGAGTTCCTCCTGCAGGTCCAGAAGACCACGGTGAGCAACGACCGCGACTAGCGGCTCACTGAGAGGGGCGGCATGGGGTCCGGCCCCGTGCCGCCCCTTTCGCGCGCCGGCTCGGTAGGTGGGGGTAGCCCTACCCCTACGCCGGTTGCCATCCGGATTCACGGCGGCCTCTCGCGCGTGCAGGCTGAAGGCATGCGATCAGCCGCGTTGAAGGATCGGGTGCCGTTCGGGGCCAAGGGGCCGCTGGGGGTCGTGGTGGACCCCATGACGTGGCGGGCGGCGCCGTACCTGCTGATCACGGGGGTGACCGGGATCGGCTGGTTCGTCGCGCTGTCCGTCTCCGTGCCCACGTCGCTCACGCTCACCGTCGTCTGGGTCGGCGTGCCGCTGATGATGGCCACGGTGCTGATGTGGCGCGGCGGGGCGATGCTGGAGAGGCGGCTGATGTACGCGGCGTTCGGCGTGAAGATCGCCGACCCGTACCGGGCCAGGCCCGAACGCGGGCTGGGCGCGCATCTCCGCTGGCTGCTGGGGGACGCGGCCACCTGGCAGGACCTGGGTTACCTGCTGATGCTGCTCCCGCTCGGCCTGGTCGAGACCGCCGTGTCGGTCGTGCTGTGGTTCACGGCGGTGGTGCTGATCATCCAGCCCGTCCTGATGGCGCTGTGGGCGGTGGCGGACGTCTACACGGAGCTGACCATCGACAGCTGGCCGGGAGCCGTCGTCGCCATGGTCTTCGGGATGCTGGTGTTCGTGCTCGCGGCGTACCTCGTACGCGGGATGGCCTGGCTGCACGGGACGCTGGCGACGGTGCTGCTCGGCGGCAGCCAGGAGGAGCGGCTGAGAGCCAGCAGGGCCAGGGGGATCGACGCGGCCGAGGCGGAGCGGCGCCGGATCGAGCGCGACCTGCACGACGGCGCGCAGCAGCGGCTGCTGTCGGTGGCGGTGGACCTGGGGCGGGCGCAGTCGAAGTTCGACAGCGAGCCCGAGGAGGCCAGGATGCTCATCGCGCAGGCCCACGCAGGCACCAAGGCTGCCATCGCCGAGCTGCGCAACCTGGCCAGAGGGATCCACCCGGCCATCCTGAGCGACCGCGGCCTGGACGCGGCGCTGTCGGGGCTGGCCGCGCGGGCGCCCATCCGCGTGGACGTCTCCGTCGAGCTGCGGGAGCGGCCGCCCGCCGCGGTCGAGAGCATCGCGTACTTCATCGTGGCCGAGAGCCTGACCAACATGGCCAAGCACTCCGGCGCCACCGAGGCGTCGGTGACGGTGCTCAGGGACCATCGAGGCGTGGTCGTGGACGTCTGGGACGACGGCATCGGCGGGGCCGTCGTCTGCCCGGGCGGCGGCCTGTCGGGGCTGGCCGACCGGGCGGCCACCATCGACGGCGTGCTCGTCCTGCACAGCCCCGTGGGCGGGCCCACTCTCGTGCGTGCGGAGCTGCCCTGCGAGTGGTAGGCGCATACCGCGGCCTGCAGTGGACAGCTGAACGCTGTCCACTGTAGTCATGTGGCCATGCGCGTGGTCATCGCCGAGGACTCCGTACTCCTGCGCGAGGGGCTCGCGCGCCTGCTCGCCGACGGCGGCATCGAGACCGTCGCGGCCGTCTCCGACGGGCCCGCGCTGGTGTCCGCGGTCCTGGAGCACGAGCCCGACCTGGCCATCGTCGACGTACGCATGCCGCCGACGCACACCGACGAGGGCCTGCGGGCGGCGCTGCAGGTGCGCGTGGCCAGGCCGGACTTCCCGATCCTGGTCCTGTCGCAGTACGTCGAGGAGCGCTATGCCGGCGACCTCATCGGCAGGGCCGTCGGCTATCTGCTGAAGGAGCGGGTGGCGGACGTGGCCGAGTTCCTGGAGACGGTGCGGCAGGTGGCGGCCGGCGGCACGGTCATCGATCCCGAGGTCGTCGTGCAGCTGCTGAGCCGCCAGCGCCGGGGCGCCCCGCTCGACTCGTTGTCCCCCCGCGAGCGCGAGGTGCTGGCCCTGATGGCCGAGGGCCGCTCCAACACCGCCATCGCCGCCCGGCTGGTCGTCACGGAAGGCGCGGTGGAGAAGCATATTTCCGGTATCTTCGCCAAGCTGGCCCTGGGGCCGGCGCCCGAGGATCATCGCCGTGTGCTGGCCGTACTCACCTATCTGGGGCGCTGACGGGAATGCGCGATGGCCTGGGATGGTTGGACGATCTGGCACACTGGTAGCTGACCATTTAGCGGTTCCGGTTCACGCCGTGCGTGAAGGCGACCCGGCGGCCGCACCCCGAAAGGACAGCGATGAAGCGCGACATCCACCCTGACTACAACGTGACGCAGGTGAGCTGCTCCTGCGGCAACACGTTCACCACCCGTAGCACCGCCAAGAACGGCGTCATCCACGCCGACGTGTGCTCGGCCTGCCACCCGTTCTACACGGGCAAGCAGAAGATCCTCGACACCGGCGGCCGGGTGGCCCGCTTCGAGAAGCGCTTCGGCAAGAAGGCCACGGGCAAGTAGCTTCACCGACGCCGGCCCGGACGCACGCGCGTGCGCTGGGCCGGCGTTGCTGGTGTAAGCCCCAAGACTAAGGACACACGGTGAACCTCGACGAGTTGCTCAAGGAGTATTCCGAGCTGGAGTTGCAGCTCGCCGATCCCGCCGTGCACGCTGACCAGAACAAGGCCCGCACCCTCGGCAGGCGTTATTCGCAGCTCACGCCGATCGTCACGACGTACCGCGAGCTCGACTCGACGCGCGACGACCTGACCGCCGCCAAGGAGCTGGCCGGTGAGGACGAGGCGTTCGCGGCCGAGGCGGCCGAGCTGGAGGAGCGCATCCCCCAGCTCGAGGAGAAGCTCAGGCACCTGCTCATCCCGCGCGATCCCAACGATGACAAGGACATCATCATGGAGATCAAGGCGGGCGAGGGCGGCGAGGAGTCCGCGCTGTTCGCGGGCGACCTGCTGCGGATGTACCTGAGATACGCCGAGCGGCTCGGCTGGAAGACCGAGGTCATCGACAGCCAGCCCTCCGACCTGGGCGGCTACAAGGACGTCACGGTCGGCATCAAGGCCAAGGGCGACGAGGGCGTGTGGTCCAGGCTCAAGTACGAGGGCGGCGTCCACCGCGTGCAGCGGGTGCCCGTCACCGAGTCGCAGGGCCGCATCCACACCAGCGCCGCGGGCGTGCTCGTCTACCCCGAGGCCGAGGACGTCGACGTCCAGATCGACCCCAACGACCTGCGCATCGACGTCTACCGCTCCAGCGGCCCCGGCGGCCAGAGCGTCAACACCACCGACTCGGCGGTCCGCATCACCCACCTGCCCACCGGCGTGGTCGTCTCGTGCCAGAACGAGAAGAGCCAGCTCCAGAACAAGGAGTCGGCCCTGCGCATCCTGCGGGCCCGGCTGCTGGTCATCGCGCAGGAGCAGGCCGAGGCCGCCGCGCAGGCCGAGCGCAAGTCGCAGGTCCGCACGGTCGACCGCTCCGAGCGCGTACGCACCTACAACTTCCCGGAAAACCGCATCTCCGACCACCGGGTCGGCTTCAAGGCGTATAACCTCGACCAGGTTCTCGACGGTGAGCTCAACGCCGTCACCCAGGCCCTCATCGACGCCGAGTTGGCGGAGAAGCTCGCACAACACTCATGACATTTCTGCTGGACGAGATCGCCCTCGCCACCGCCCGGCTGGCCGAGGCAGGTGTTCCCTCACCGCGCACCGACGCTGAGGAGATCGCGGCGTTCGTCCACGGCGTGCGCAGGAGCGAGCTCCACACGGTCAAGGACTCCGACTTCGACGCGCTGTTCTGGGAGGGCGTGGCCAGGCGCGAGGCCCGCGAGCCGCTGCAGCACATCACCGGCCACGCCTACTTCCGCTACCTCGAGCTGTCGGTCGGGCCCGGCGTGTTCGTGCCGCGGCCCGAGACCGAGGTGGTGGCGGGCTGGGCCATCGAGACGCTGCGCGCGATGGACGTGACCGCCCCGCTCGTCGTCGATCTCGGCACCGGCTCGGGCGCGATCGCGCTGTCGATCGCCCAGGAGGTGGCCTTGGCCGAGGTCCACGCCGTGGAGGTCGACCCCGGGGCGTACACGTGGGCCAAGCGCAACATCTCCGAGCTCGGCCAGGGCCGCACCCACCTGCACCCCGAAGACCTGGCCGAGGCGCTGCCCGAGCTCAACGGCAAGGTCGACCTGGTCATCTCCAACCCGCCCTACATCCCGCCCGGCGCGATCCCGCGCGACCCCGAGGTGCGCGACTACGATCCCACCAGGGCGCTGTACGGCTCCGGCGAGGACGGGCTCGGCGAGGTGCGCGCGGTCGAGCGCACGGCCCGCCGCCTGTTGCGGCCCGGCGGCTGGGTGGTCGTCGAGCACGCCGACCAGCAGGGCAGGGCGGTCTATCTGACGTTCCCCGAGGACAACGGCTGGCGCGACGTGCGCCTTCGCCAGGACCTCACCAGAAGGGACCGCTTCGTCACGGCCCGGCTGGGCCAGGACTAGGATCCATGCGAGCGAGGTGACAGGACCGATGGCCAGACGCTTTGACTGCTCCGACCTGGAGCAGCGGACCGTGGGCGTGATGGAGGCCGCGGCCGCCGTGCGGCGCGGCGAGCTCGTGGTGCTGCCGACCGACACCGTCTACGGCATCGGCGCCGACGCGTTCACGCCGGCGGCGGTCACGGCACTGCTCGACGCCAAGGGCCGGGGCCGCGAGATGCCGCCGCCCGTGCTCGTGGGCACCGTCAGAGCCGCCACAGCGCTCATAGACGACCTCGGGCCGTACGGGCAGGACCTGATAGACGCCTTCTGGCCCGGGCCGCTCACGCTCGTCTGCAAGGCCAACAGGGCCCTTTCCTGGGACCTGGGGGAGACCAAGGGGACGGTGGCCGTCCGCATGCCGCTCCACCCGGTCGCGCTCGACCTGCTCAAGGAGACCGGGCCCATGGCCGTCTCCAGCGCCAACCGCTCCGGCGCCCCCGCCGCCACCACGGCGGAGGAGGCCCAGGAGCAGCTCGGCGACTCGATCGAGGTCTATCTCGACGGCGGCAAGACCACCGACAACACGCCCTCCACCATCATCGACCTCACCACCGCCGTGCCCCGGCTGCTGCGGCGCGGGGCGATCCCGGTGGAGAAGCTGCGCGGCATCATCGGATACGTCGCCACCGACGACTGACGCCATACCGTCTGCTTATCCCGGCTGCGATCGCGCTCCGGCCGACACTACGGTGAGGCCCGGAGCGGCGATTACGTCCGGGAGTGGCCCATGGGCAAGTTCGACGGCATGGATCCCAAGCTGGTCCGTGACCTGCTGACCGAGGTGAAACACGCGGCCACGCAGATGCGTACGGTCGAGGACCAGGTCAGGGCCGCCATGCACCGCGCCGGGCTGTCCGCCCAGACCACCCACCGCCCGGCCCAGGTCGCGGACGCCGTCGATGGGATGGTCAAGGACGTCAACGTCCGGCTCGGGGTGCTGGAGAAGCGCGTCGAACCGCCCCGGATGGGGGCGGGGGCTACTGAGGACGACGATCCCAAGCAGGTGCGGGGGGATCGGGACAAGTACGACAACCCACGCGCCGACGAGCCCCCGTCGAAGGACGACGACGCGAAGTCGGACTCGGACGGGAAGACGGGTGCCGATGGGAAGTCGGATTCCGACGGCAAGACCGGTGCTGACGGGAAGTCGGATTCGGACGGCAAGACGGGTGCCGATGGGAAGTCGGATTCGGACGGCAAGACGGGTGCCGATGGGAAGTCGGATTCGGACGGCAAGACGGGTGCCGATGGGAAGTCGGATTCCGACGGCAAGACGGGTGCTGACGGGAAGTCGGACTCGGACGGCAAGACCGGCGCCGACGGCAAGTCGGATTCCGACGCCGATGGGAAGACATGCGACGGTGCCAAGGACACTGGGACCGGCCAGGACACCGGAGGCGACGGTAAGACCGGAGATCAGCCCGTAGACCAGCCCAAGGACGACGATGTGGGCAGCAGGCGCGACCGCGGCGCCGAGGCGGACGGCGGTGCGGTCAACACTCCGGCCAAGGACCAGCAGGATCCGACCAAGCCGCACATCGTGGAAGTGGACGGCGTAAAGGTCCTGCAGATACCCATCGACCCGCCCACGGCCGAGCAGTTGGAAGACCTCCTCGAGAATGCCGACAAGGTGCAACCGGCGGACATGCCGAAGGTTTCCGCCGACAGCACCACCGCCGCGAACGTCAACGCCTGGGCGAACGACGGCAGCGACGTGGTCTCCGTCAACACCGATCCGCCCAACCTGGACGCGCTGAAGACGGTGGTGGGACACCACCGGGAAATTCCGCCACTGGACATGCCGGGATTAGCGGACACCTCCGGCTACGACACCACCCCCACGGACGGCACCGCTCCCACCGCGGGCGCGAACGACGCCTGCACCTCAGGCGGCACGGACACCACACCCGGCGGCGCAGACACCCCCCGTGGCACGGACACCACACCCGGCGGCACGGATACGACGCCTGGCGGCACGGACAACAGGCACGGCGGCACGGACAACAGGCACGGCGGCTCGCACACCACGCCTGGAGGCACGGACACCACGCCGGGTGCCAAGGACACGACGCCGGATCAGCCCTCAGGCGGTGACGCGGGTCAGCGGACGGGCGGTGACCAGCCGACGGGTGACCGAGGGACCGGCGACCAAAGCCGAGGAACGGGCGACCAGGGAACCTACGGCCAGGGCGGCCAGGGTGGCCAGGGTGGTCAAGGGGCGGGGGAGCAGGGAGGGCTGGGGAGAGGCGATAGCCCGGCGACCGGTGATCAGGGGACGCGAGGCCAAGGGGCGCCCGTTGCGATCCCGCCGACCAATCCCTCGGTCCAGGTGCAGATCGCATACGGGACGGAAGCCGCTTCCCCCGCCGCATCCGACATCAACGTTTGGGCCAACGACGGCAGCGACGTCGTCTCCGTGGACGTCTCCCCACCCAGCCTGGACGCCCTGCGGACGGTCATGGATCACCACCGCGAGATCCAGCCCCTCGACATGCCCTCCGTAGAGGTTCCGCCCGGCGAGTACGGCAAGGGCGAGTGGGCGCCCAGGGATATCCGGCCCGACGGCCCGCCCGGCGACATCGACCCCGGTACGCCGGAAAGGAGCGCGTGATGTACGTCGACCCGCCGGCGCCCAGGCCCAGGGAGCGCGACGAGACCCCGCCCGCCTCCCCCTCAGGAGCCCTGGACAGCCCTCAGAGGGCCTGGGAGTTCAACCCCGACTACCAGCGCCTCGTCCTGGCCTGGAACACCGTCCTGCCCCAGCTGGAGACGCTCAGAACGGCGCTGGACAAGGCGTACGGCCTGGCCAAGAGCCCTCAGACGTGGGACGCGCCGGTGGGCGAGCGTTATGTCCAGGACATCCGCGAATGGCGCACCCGGCTGGCCGTCTACCGCCACTCCGTGCTGACCGCCATCAGCGACGAGGCGGCGGACACGCCCAGGTGGATCCCCACGACGGCCAACGCGCCGCATGCGTTCCAGTAGCCCGCTGCCCGGCTGAGGTCCTTTCGAGGGAGGTGCCCGGGAGGTCCCTTGAGGGGAAGCGGCCCGCCGTGCCCTTTGCGGGAAACGGCCGAGCGTCCTCTGGGGGAAGCGGCTCAGAGTGCTGTTTGAGGGGCAGGGGAGATGGCCGCTTATGGCGCAGTGGCGCGAACCCGCTTGAGGGACAGCAGGGAAAAGTGCGGCTTGAGGGGTCGTTTCAGACGAGCGCGGGCCGGGGGAGCGGCTTGAGGGCGCGGGCTGAGAAAAGAGCGTGGGCGGCAGGCTGAGGAAGGGTTTGGGGCCGCGGCCTGAGGGAGCAGCTTATGGGGCGCCGGGCTGAGGGAGCCGCTTCAGGGGAGCGGGCTGCGGGAGCGGCCTGCGGGGCGGCGCGGTGGGTTGCCGGTGAGGGGTGGGGGAGGGGCATGTCTGGGAGAAACGGACATTAGGTCGTACAGTGGGGAAATGGGTGGGGAACCCTATTACGGTCCCGACTTCGGGTTGCTGCAGAGGCAGGACCCGGAGCTCGCACAGGTGCTGCTCGACGAACTGGAGCGAGTGCGCGGCGGGATCCAGCTGATCGCGAGTGAGAACTTCACCTCGCCCGCCGTCCTCGCCGCCCTCGGTTCCACCCTCACCAACAAGTACGCCGAGGGCTACCCCGGACGGCGCTACTACGGCGGGTGCGAGGTGGTGGACCGGGCCGAACGGCTGGCGATCGAGCGGGCGCGTGAGCTGTTCGGGGCGGAGCACGCCAACGTGCAGCCCCATTCCGGCGCCTCCGCGAACCTGGCCGCCTACGCCGCCCTCCTGCAACCCGGCGACACCATGCTGGCCATGGCGCTCTCGCACGGCGGCCATCTCACCCACGGCTCCAAGGTGAATTTCTCGGGAAGATGGTTCGACGTCGTGTCGTACGGCGTGCGGCGTGACACCGAACTCATCGACTACGACGAGGTCCGGGATCTGGCCCTGCGGCATCAGCCGAAGCTCATCGTGTGCGGCGCCACGGCGTACCCCAGGCTGATCGACTTCTCGGTCTTCCGCGGCATCGCGGACGAGGTGGGCGCGTGGCTGATGGCCGACGTGGCGCACCCGATCGGGTTGATGGCCGGCGGCGCGATCCCGTCGGCGGTGCCGTACGCGGACGTCGTGACATTCACCACTCACAAGGCGCTGCGCGGGCCGCGCGGCGGGGCCATCCTGTGCACGGAGGAGCTGGCCGGGAAGATCGACCGGGCGGTGTTCCCGTTCATTCAGGGCGGGCCGTTGATGCACGTGGTGGCGGCCAAGGCGGTGGCGTTCGCGGAGGCGATGCGCCCGGAGTTCGCCGATTACACCAGGCAGGTGGTCGCGAACGCGCGGGCGCTGACGGAGGCGCTGGCCGGGCAGGGGATGCGGCCCGTGTCCGGCGGTACGGACACCCATCTGGCGCTGATCGACCTGCGGGATCTCAACGTGTCGGGCGCCGAGGCGGAGCGCAGGTGCGCGGCGGCCGGCATCACGCTCAACCGGAACGTGATCCCGTACGATCCCGAGCCCCCGTCGATCACGTCGGGGATCCGCGTCGGCACGCCGTGTGTGACCACCCAGGGCATGGGGCCCCAGGAATTGAAGGAGGTCGGGACGTTGGTGACCCGGGCGGTGCGACATCCGGCCGACGCTGGGGAGGTTCGGGAGAGAGTCTCGGCCCTTCTGGCCATCCATCAGCCATATCTCAGCGAATATTAAGCTGGTCTGTGTCGTTTTCCGGTCCCAGTGGGCCGGAGGATCCGGGAAACTAGGTCCGTGCGCGAATACCTGTTCATGGCGCTCATCGCCGCGGCGGTGACCTATCTGCTGGTCCCGTTGGTGCGCCGCTTCGCCATTCGCATCGGCGCCATGCCGGAGATTCGCGATCGCGACGTGCACACCACGCCGACGCCCAGGCTGGGCGGCCTGGCCATGTACGGCGGCCTGGTCGTGGGGCTGCTGCTGGCCGGTCAGCTGACCCATTCGGGCGAGGCTCTGGCCGGTACGGGCGCCAATCCGGTGCCCGCGCTGATCATCGCGGGCGGGCTCATCACGTTCACCGGCTTCCTCGACGACTGGTGGGGGATGGACGCCCTCATCAAGCTCGCCGGCCAGATCGCGGCGGCCGGGGTGCTGGTCTTCTTCGACATGCGGCTGACCTCGATCCCGCTGCCGGAGAGCTGGGGCGGCTCGACCAGCCTCGACTACACGCTCAGCACGATCATCACCATCCTGGTCGTGGTCGTGACCATCAACGCGGTCAACTTCGTCGACGGGCTCGACGGCCTGGCCGCCGGGATCGTGTGCATCGCGGGCATGGCCACCTGGGCCTACTCGATCATCATCAGCCAGGACATCACCGGCAGCAACATCACCGCGACGGCCGCCATCGCCGCCGTCCTCATCGGCGCCTGCCTGGGCTTCCTGCCGCACAACTTCCACCCGGCGAAAATCTTCATGGGCGACACGGGCGCCATGCTGATCGGGCTCGTGCTCGCATCCTCCATCGTCACGGTGACGCCGGTGGACACGTCGGCCATCGTGGAGATGAACAAGTTCCCCGTGCTGCTGCCGCTGCTCGTCCCCGCGGCGGTGCTGGTGCTGCCGCTCATCGACCTGATCACCGCCGTCGTGCGGCGCACGTCGCAGGGCCTGTCGCCGTTCGCGCCCGACCGCGGTCACCTGCACCACCGGCTGATGGACATCGGCCACTCGCACCGGCGTTCGGTGCTCATCATGTACGCCTGGACGTTCCTGTTCTCGTTCGGCATCGTCGGCATGTCCAGGGTCGGCGTGCCCGTCCTGCTCTTCCCCGCGGTCATCGTGCTCGCCCTGGCCGTCCTGGTGCTGATGGCCCTGCCGCGCTGGCGGGGCAGGGGCGGGGCGCACGCGGCGCCACGCGACGACAACCCCGACGACGACGGGCCTCCCACGGGGCCGATGCCGCCGATCCTGCCCGAGGACCCCCAGGTCAGGAGACAGGCGCCGCCTTCGGACGGCGCTCGCGCGAGCGCCGAGGGTAAACCGGTCATTCCTGCCTTTCCGAGCCGTTCTTGATCGCGAACTAGAAACGGCAGGTAAAAGCGGTCTTCCGTGAGCTTGTGATATCTTTCACGAGCAGGGACTCCAGACCCACCGGTTCTGGAGGTAGCAAACGCTCGCTTGATAACTTGTTGATGGAGCACCGATGCAGGCCAACGACGTGCGCGTACTCAAGAGCGCCGCGATTCCGACCTTCGCGGTTGGGGTGGTCGCCGTGGCTGTGTCGCTCCTGACGGTTGGCGGCAAGGGAGCGCTGGGCGCCGCGATCGGCACCTTGCTCGTCGGGGTTTTCTTCAGCATCAGCGTGGTAGCGGTGTCCTATGCCGCTCGGGTCTCCCCCCAGATGATGGCGATCGCGGCGATGGTCAGCTACCTCGTCAAGGTCGTCGCCATCATGGTGGTGCTGGCCTCGTTCCGCGACACCACGGCCTGGAACACCCAGGCGTTCGCCTGGACCGTCGTGGTCTGCACCCTTGTCTGGACCGGCTTCGAAGTACGTGCCTTCATGAAGACCAAGATCCTCTATGTCGACCCCGAAGCCGGGGTCCCGGGGAAGGGCGATTCATGACGGCAGGTAAAACGGGCGGGGTCCGATATGACTAGTCCGCTACTTGCCTGCTATCGTCAAGGCCGCGATGAGCGCACACGAACGCCGACCCGAAAAGGACGGTCGCGACTTCGCCGACGCCATGTGGTCAGTCCCGAGCTACTTGATCGCCGGGATGGCTATCTACGGAGGCGCCGGCTGGTTGCTGGACCGGTGGTTGGACATGTCCGCGTTCTTCCCCATAGGCATCGTCCTGGGGCTGGTGCTCGGTGGCTACCTGGCATACCGGAAGTTCGGTCGCTAGCCCATACGGCAGTAGATCGCTTCGCTGAGGAAAACCCTTGTGATCCACACTACGACGTTGAAGGGAACGCCGCGTGATTGCGCTGACGGTCCTCGCTCCTCCTGAAGACCAGTTCCGGGCCCCAACGCCTGACGAGCTGTTCAACTCCTTTACCCCGATCATTCCCGGGGTCGACTGGTTCACCAAGCCGGTTCTTCTCGCCATCCTCAGCGCGGTCCTGGTGATCGGCTTCTGCTGGGCCGCCTTCGCCAACCCCAAGATCGTCCCGAGGGGTGTGCAGAACGTCGCCGAGTACGGCTACATGTTCGTCCGCGACCAGGTCGCCCGGCCCTTCCTGGGCAAGGACGCCGACCGGTGGATGGGCCTGCTGCTGACGCTGTTCTTCCTGGTCTTCATCTGGAACATCATGGGCGTCATCCCGATTCTCCAGTTCCCGGTGGCCTCGCACATCGCCTTCCCGATCGTCCTCGCGGGCTCGATCTACGTGCTCAAGGTCTACCTGGGCATGAAGCACCAGGGCCCGATCGGCTACTTCAAGAACCTGATGTTCCCGCCGGGACTGCCCAAGCCGATCTACCTGCTGCTCTCGCCGATCGAGTTCCTGTCGAACCTGATCATCGCGCCGTTCACGCACGCGGTCCGACTCTTCGCGAACATGTTCGCCGGTCACATGCTGCTGGCATTCTTCAGCATGGTCGGCTTCTGGTTCCTGTTCGAGAAGCTGACGCCGCTCGGCGCCGGGGTGGGCGTGATCGGCGTGGTCATGACCATCATCTTCACGGCCTTCGAGATGTTCATCCAGTTCCTGCAGGCGTTCCTCTTCGCGATGCTGGCCTCGATGTACATCGGCGGCTCCCTGCACGCAGAGCACTGAGATCCACGTACCGGAATATCCATGACCGGTGAGACTCCGCTTCACCGGCCGTCCAGTAAAGGAATACAGCAATGAGCGTTCTCGCTGAGGTCTCCGGCAACGTCACCGCCATCGGTTACGGTCTCGCCGCCATCGGCCCCGGCATCGGCGTCGGCATCATCTTCGGTCAGGGCGTGCAGGCCATCGCGCGTCAGCCCGAGGCTTACGGCCTGATTCGCCAGAACATGCTCCTCGGCTTCGTTCTCACCGAGGCCCTCGCCCTGCTCGGTCTGGTCGCGCCGTTCATCTTCGCGAACATCTAAGGCCAGAAGAAACCCCTGACGAAAGGCTGCAACCATGACTAAGGCAGCTACGCTCCTCGCGGCGGAAGAGGGCGCTAACCCGCTCATTCCGCACACTTTCGAGCTCGTCGTCGGCATCTTCTCGTTCCTCGTCGTCCTCGTCGTCGTCGGCAAGATCCTCGTCCCGCGTATCCAGAAGACGCTGGGCGAGCGCACCGACGCCATCGAGGGTGGCATCAAGAGAGCCGAGGAGGCCCAGGCCGAGGCGCAGGCCCTGCAGCAGCAGTACCGCGACCAGCTGGCCGAGGCCAGGCACGAGGCGGCCCGGCTGCGCGAGGAAGCTCGCGAGCAGGCCGCGCAGATCAAGGCCGAGCTCCGTGAGGAGGCGCAGGCCGAGGCCCGCCGCCTCGTCGAGGCCGCGCACGCGCAGATCGAGGCGGACCGCCAGGCGGCCTTCGCCCAGCTCCGCACCGAGATCGGCCGTCTGTCGACCGATCTGGCCGGCCGCATCGTCGGCGAGTCCCTCGAGGACGAGGTCCGGCAGAGCCGCATCGTCGACCGGTTCCTCGACGAGCTCGAGTCCACGCCGCAGGCGGTGCGCTAATGCGAGGTCTGAGCAGGACGTCGCTGGCAGAGGTCGAGGAGCGGTTCAACGCGGTCGCCGGTAGTGCCGACCTCGGGACGCTCTCCGACGAGCTGTTCGCGATCGCGGATCTGCTCGACCGCGAACACGGCCTGCGCCGGGCGCTGTCCGACCCGGCCAGGCCCGGCGAGCAGAAGGCGGCCACCGTGCGCGCGCTGCTCGCGGGCAAGGTCAGCGAGGCCGCGATCGCCACGACCGAGGCCGCGGTCTCGGTCCGGTGGTCGCGGGCCGGTGACCTGGCCGACGCGATCGAGCGGCTCGGCGTCGTCGCCGCGGCCGCGGAGGCGGAGAGCCAGTCCAGGCTCGACGACGTGGAGGACGAGCTCTTCCGCTTCGGCCGCATCGTCGCCGCCAACCCCGACCTGCGCCGCGCGCTGGCCGACCAGGCCGCGCCGGAGGCGGGCAAGGAGCAACTGCTCGGCGACCTGATCGGCAGGAAGGTCGCGCCGACCAGCCTGCGCCTGCTCAAGCAGGTCGCGGTGCACCCGCGTGGGCGTAGCCTGGAGTCGGGCCTGGAGGAGTTCATCCAGCTCGTGGCCCAGCAGCGCCAGCGCCTCGTGGCGGTGGTACGTAGCGCGGTCGAGCTGACCGAGGCGCAGAAGCAGCGCCTCACGGCGTGGTTGAGCGCCTCCTACGGCCGTGACGTGCACCTGAACGTCGAGGTGGACAAGCGAGTGCTCGGTGGGTTCTCGGTCCGCATCGGCGACGAGATCATCGACACCACCATTGTGGGACGAATCGAAGAAGTCCGCCGCCGGTTGGCCGGCTAGGCGAATAGGGAGACAGAGTAGAGATGGCGGAGCTTACGATCCGGCCGGACGAGATCCGGGACGCGCTTGAGCGCTTCGTCCAGGCGTACGAACCGGAAGGCGCCGCGCGCGAGGAGATCGGGACCGTCGTCGACGCCGGCGACGGCATTGCCCATGTCTCCGGCCTTCCCTCGGCGATGGCGAACGAACTGCTCGAGTTCGAGGACGGCACGCGCGGCCTGGCGCTTAACCTCGACACCCGCGAGATCGGTGTCGTTATCCTGGGCGACTTCAGCAAGATCGAGGAAGGCCAGACGGTCCGCCGGACGGGCGAGGTCCTGTCCGTGCCCGTCGGCGACAACTTCCTCGGCCGCGTGGTCGACCCCCTGGGCATCCCGCTCGACGGCAAGGGCGCCATCGAGGCCGAGGCCGTTCGCGCCCTCGAGCTTCAGGCCCCCACCGTCGTCCAGCGGCAGCCCGTGAAGGAGTCGCTGGCGACCGGCATCAAGGCGATCGACGCCATGACCGCGATCGGCCGTGGTCAGCGCCAGCTGATCATCGGTGACCGTGGCACCGGCAAGACCGCGATCGCCGTCGACACCATCCTCAACCAGCGCGAAAACTGGGCCTCCGGTGACCCCACCAAGCAGGTCCGCTGCGTCTACGTCGCGGTCGGCCAGAAGGGCTCGACCATCGCGCAGGTGCGCGCTCGGCTGGAGGAGGCCGGCGCGATGGAGTACACCACCATCGTCGCCGCTCCCGCCTCCGACCCCGCTGGTTACAAGTACATCGCGCCCTACGCCGGCTCGGCGATCGGTCAGCACTGGATGTACCAGGGCAAGCACGTCCTGATCGTCTTCGACGACCTGACCAAGCAGGCGGACGCGTACCGCGCCGTCTCCCTGCTGCTGCGCCGCCCGCCGGGCCGTGAGGCCTTCCCCGGCGACGTCTTCTACCTCCACTCCCGTCTGCTGGAGCGCTGCGCCAAGCTCTCCGACGACATGGGTGCCGGCTCCATGACCGGCCTGCCGGTCATCGAGACCAAGGGCAACGACGTCTCGGCGTTCATCCCGACCAACGTCATCTCCATCACCGACGGCCAGGTCTTCCTCGAGACCGACCTGTTCAACGCCGGTGTGCGGCCCGCCATCAACGTCGGCGTCTCGGTCTCCCGAGTCGGCGGCTCCGCGCAGGCCAAGGCCATGCGCAAGGTCGCGGGCACGCTGCGTCTGTCGCTGTCGCAGTACCGTGACCTGGAGGCCTTCGCGGCCTTCGCCTCCGACCTGGACGCCGCGTCCAAGGCTCAGCTGGAGCGCGGTCAGCGGCTGGTCGAGCTGCTCAAGCAGCCCCAGTACAGCCCGTTCTCGCTGGAGCGCGAGGTGGCCTCGATCTGGGCGGGCACCACGGGCGAGCTGGACGACGTGCCGATCGAGGACGTCCGTCGCTTCGAGTCGGAGTTCCTGGACTTCATCCAGGCCTCGCACAAGGGCATCTTCGACACCATCCGTGAGACCAGGGACCTGTCCGACGACACGGTGACCGCTCTGAAGGACGCTGTCACGGACTTCAAGAAGAGCTTCACCACCTCGTCGGGCGAGCTGCTGGTCAAGGACGAGCCGGTGGCGCCGCTGGGCGCCGAAGAGGTCGGCCAGGAGAAGATCAAGAAGGTCGTCCGTCCGGCGGAGAAGAAGTAGGACATGGGTGCCCAGCTAAGGCTGCTGCGGCGGCGGATCAGCTCGGTCAAGTCGACCGCGAAGATCACGCGCGCCCAGGAGCTCATCGCCTCCTCGCGGATCGTGAAGGCGCAGCTGCGGATGCAGGCGGCGCTGCCGTACGAGCGTGAGATCACTCGCGCCGTCACCGGCGTCGTCAGCAACGCGGCCAGCGTCGACCATCCGCTGACCGTGGCGAAGGAGAACCCCACCAAGGCGGGCGTCCTCATCGTCACCAGCGACAGCGGTTTCTGCGGCGGCTTCAACGCCAACGTGCTGCGCGAGGCCGAGGCCCTGCGCGGGCTGCTGGAGACCCGCGGCCTGACCGTGGTCCCGTTCGTCACCGGGCGCAAGGGTGTCACCTGGCACTCCTTCCGCGGCCGCGACATGGGCGGGCAGTGGGTCGGCTTCTCCAGGAACCCGTCCTACGCCGACGCCAAGGGGATCGCGCAGACGCTGATCGACTCGTTCAAGGACGAGAACGGGATCGACGAGATCCACATCGTCTCGACCGAGTTCGTCTCGATGCTGACCCAGAACGTCGTGGTCAAGCGTGTTCTGCCGCTGGAGGTCGAGGAGACCGAGGCGACGGAGACGACCGCGATCCCGCCGTACTTCGAGTTCGAGCCGACCGCTGCCGACGTGCTGGAGTCGCTCCTGCCGCGTTACGTGGAGTCGCGCATCTTCACGGCGTTGCTGCAGTCTGCGGCCTCCGAGGAGGCCGCGCGGCGGCGCGCGATGAAGTCCGCGACAGACAACGCCAACGAGCTGATGCGGGTGCTCACCCAGCAGATGAACCAGGCTCGCCAGGCCGAGATCACCCAGGAAATCAGCGAGATCGTCGGTGGCGCCAACGCGCTCGCTGACGCCGCAGCGGGGAAAGAGTGAAATGACTGCAGAGGCTGTTGAAACTGTAGAGGCCGCGGCGGCCGGCACAGGCCGCGTGGCACGTGTCACCGGCGCCGTCGTCGACGTGGAGTTCCCCGTCGAGGCGATGCCGGAGATCTATAACGCGCTCAAGGTCGAGGTGACCCTCGGCGAGGAGACCAAGACCCTGACCCTGGAGGTCGCCCAGCACCTGGGTGACAACCTGGTCCGGACCATCTCGATGCAGCCGACCGACGGCCTGGTCCGCGGCCAGGCGGTGCAGGACACCGGCGCCCCGATCTCGGTGCCGGTCGGCGACGTCGTCAAGGGCCACGTGTGGAACGCGCTGGGCGAGACGCTCGACGTGCCGACCGCGTCGCTCAAGATCGAGGAGCGGTGGGGCATCCACCGTCCGTCGCCGCCGTTCGACCAGCTCGAGTCCCGTACCGAACTGCTCGTCACGGGCATCAAGGTCATCGACCTGCTCACCCCGTACGTGCAGGGTGGGAAGATCGGTCTGTTCGGCGGCGCTGGCGTGGGCAAGACCGTTCTGATCCAGGAGATGATCCGCCGCGTCGCCCGTAACTTCGGTGGCACCTCGTGCTTCGCCGGTGTCGGCGAGCGCACCCGTGAGGGCAACGACCTCTGGCTGGAGATGGAGGAGGCGGACGTCCTCAAGGACACCGCGCTCGTCTTCGGTCAGATGGACGAGCCGCCGGGCACCCGTCTGCGGGTCGCCCTGTCGGCGCTGACCATGGCGGAGTACTTCCGCGACGTGCAGAAGCAGGACGTGCTGCTCTTCATCGACAACATCTTCCGCTTCACGCAGGCCGGTTCCGAGGTCTCCACGCTCCTCGGCCGTATGCCGTCCGCCGTGGGTTACCAGCCCACGCTGGCCGACGAGATGGGTGTGCTCCAGGAGCGCATCACCTCGACGCGTGGTCACTCGATCACCTCCATGCAGGCGATCTACGTGCCCGCGGACGACATCACCGACCCGGCCCCGCACAACGCGTTCGCGCACCTCGACGCGCAGACCGTTCTCTCGCGGCCGATCTCGGAGAAGGGCATCTACCCCGCGGTGGACCCGCTCGACTCCACCTCCCGGATCCTCGACCCGCAGATCGTGGGCGAGGAGCACTACCGGGTGGCCCAGGAGACCAAGCGGATCCTGCAGAAGTACCGCGAGCTCCAGGACATCATCGCGATCCTCGGTATCGACGAGCTGTCCGAGGAGGACAAGGTCACCGTCCAGCGGGCCCGCCGCATCGAGCGCTTCCTGTCGCACCCGATGTACGCGGCCGAGGCCTTCACCGGCCAGCCGGGCGAGACCGTTCCGCTGGACGAGACCATCGCCTCCTTCAAGGGCCTGTGCGCGGGTGAGTACGACCACCTGCCCGAGCAGGCGTTCTTCATGGTCGGTGGCATCGAGCAGGCCGTGGCCAAGGCCAAGGAACTCGAGCGTAGTTAATCGCCCTGCAGCGGGTCGTCTTCGGCGGCCCGCTGCACCTACGGTGGTGCTTTGGGGTAGGAACGGGGCACCACCACCAGATCGGAAAGGAACCTACACAAGTGGCGAAGCTACGCGTAGGGGTTGTCTCACCCGAGCGTGAGATCTGGTCGGGCGAGGCCGACATGGTGATTGCCAAGACCGTGGACGGCGAGATCGGTATTATGCCGCAACACGCACCTGTGCTCGGCGTCCTCGTCGAGGGCGGCGTGCTTCGCGTGAAGCGGGAGGGCGAAGGCGACCTCGTGGCGGCCGTGCACGGCGGTTTCATCTCCGTGGCCGACGACGAGGTGTCGGTGCTCGCCGAGGTGGCCGAGCTCGGTTCCGAGGTCGACGTCGCGGCTGCCCGTGACGCTCTCGATCGGGCTCAGGCCTCGATCGAGGCCGACCAGGAAGACGCCGACGCGGCGATCGAGGCCAAGCGTGCCAGGGCCCGGCTCCGCGCGGCAGGCGAAGAGGTTTAACAGATCAGGCTTTTGGGGGCGGCATGGCTACGACGGTTCTGATTCTCGTATTGTTTGCCGCCCTCATCGTCCTGCGCGGGGTCACGCTGGCCCGTTCCAGGGGAAGTGTGCCCTGTCGCCTGCGGGAGGGTGACCGGGGCTGGCAGAGCGGGGTAGCCCGCTACGCCGACGGGGAGCTCCACTGGATCCCGCTCCTGGGTGTGCGACTGAGGCCGCGCCACGCTATCGCGAGGCGCGGCCTCGTCGTTTCCGCCCGTCGCGAGATCGAGGGCGGGCTTTTCGCGGTCGACTGCGGAGGCACCACCCGCGGGATCTCGCTCGCGATGAGCGCCGACGCGATGACGGGCTTCCTCGCATGGCTGGAGTCCGCGCCGCCCAGCGCCTACCTGGACGTCGCCTAGCCCGATCGAGGGCAGGCCGCGCGTCTCAGCGGGTGCCGCCGGGCTTCCAGAGGATCTCCTCGCCCGCGTGGGCGACCCGGCAGGCGATGAAGAGCAGGTCCGACAGGCGGTTGAGGTATTTCGCGGTCAGCGCGTTCATGTCGTCGTGCGCCTGCAGGGCCGCCCACGTCGACCGCTCGGCCCTGCGGACGGTGACCCTGGCCACGTGGAGCGCGGCCGTCGCGGGGTCGCCGCCGGGCAGCACGAAGCTGCGCAGGGGCTTGAGGTCGGCGTTGAACCGGTCGCACTGCTCTTCCAGCCAGTCGATGTACGACTGCTCCACCCGCAGCGGCGGGAACTCCGGATTCTCCACCACCGGCGTGGCCAGGTCCGCCCCCACGTCGAACAGCTCGTTCTGGACGCGGGCGAGCACCTCGACGAGGTCCGCGGGCAGCGTGCGGAACGAGAGCGCGAGCCCCAGGTGGGCGTTGGCCTCCTCCACGTCGGCGTAGGCGGCCAGCCGCGGATCGGTCTTGGACGCCCGGCTCATGTCGCTCAGCGAGGTGGTGCCGTCGTCGCCGGCGCGGGTGTAGATCCGGGAGAGAACGACAGGTTTGTCCTTGTCGGCGCGCGTCATGGCTTCAGATTAATGACAAATGTCATCCGGAAGGGACGCGGGATCCATGTCGGGCCGGTGATTTACGCGACTAGCAGGGCGAACGCCTTCAAAGCCACGATTTACCCATGACGAAGGAGATGACCTGATGCTCGAGATCAGCGAGCTGCGCAAGCGCTTCGCGGGCGGCCTCGAGTCCCCCGGCGGGAAGGTCGCACTGGACGGCATCAGCTTCACCGTACGGCCTGGCGAGATGTTCGGCTTCGTGGGCGCGAACGGCGCCGGCAAGACGACGACCATGCGCATCGTGATGGGCGTGCTTCAGGCCGACTCGGGCTCGGTGAGCTGGCAGGGCAGGCCGCTCGGCTACGACGACCGGCGGCGCTTCGGCTACATGCCGGAGGAGCGGGGGCTGTATCAGAAGATGCGGGTCGCCGAGCAGATCGAGTATTTCGGCCGTCTGCACGGTCTGAGCGCGCCGGCCGCGAAGCAGGCCACCGACGACCTGCTGGAGCGGCTCGGGCTCACCGAGCGCAGGGGCGACGCGGTGCAGACGCTCTCGCTGGGCAACCAGCAGCGCGTGCAGCTCGCGGTGGCGCTGGTGCACGACCCCGAGGTGCTGGTGCTGGACGAGCCGTTCTCGGGGCTGGACCCGATCGCGGTGGACGCGCTGGCCACGGCGCTGCAGGAGCGCTGCCGAGGCGGCGTGCCGGTGATCTTCTCCAGCCACCAGCTGGAGCTGGTCGAGCGGCTGTGCGACTCGGTGGGCATCGTCTCGGCCGGCCGCATGGTGGCCACCGGCACGGTGTCCGACCTGCGGGCGGCCGAGGGCGACACGCTGCGGGTGGTCGTCCGCGACCCGTCCCCCGGCTGGGCGGACGGCCTGCCGGGCACGGTCACCGTGAACGGCGACAGGCACGTCCTGCACACCACGGACGGCGACGACCAGGAGATCCTGCGCCGCGCGATGAAGGCGGGGCACGTCGAGCACTTCGGGGTCGAGCAGCCGACCCTCACCGAGATCTTCAAGGAGGCCGTGGCGTGAACGGACTGATGCTGGTCGCCCGGCGGGAGATCACCACGCAGGTGCGGACCAAGGCGTTCGCGATCGGCCTGCTCATCACGGCCGTGCTGGTGGCGGCGGTGACCTTCGCACCCAAGATTCTCGGCGGGCCGGACGAGTACACGCTCGGCACCGTCAACTCCCAGCAGCTCCCGCTGAAGGCCGCCGCGCCGGACGCGCAGATCGAGTGGCGCAGCTTCCCCGACGAGGCCGCCGCCAAGAAGGCCGTGCTCGACGGGGACGTGGACGCGGTGCTGGTCGACGGCACCCGGGTGCTCACGGACGGCGAGATCGACAGTCAGCTCGGCGTGCTCCTGCAGAGCGTCAACCGCGAGGTGAAGCTGGGCGCCGCGGGCATGTCGATCCCGCCGCTGAAGATGGAGTCCGTGGGCGCCGACACCCGCTACGAGTCCGCCCGCGCCGGGATCGCCGTGGTTCTCGTCCTCGTGCTCTTCATGCTGCTCATGGGTCAGGTCATGATGGTGGCCATGGGCGTGGTGGAGGAGAAGGGCAGCAGGATCGTGGAGATCCTGCTCTCCACGATCCGGCCGTGGCAGCTGCTCGGCGGCAAGATCATCGGCCTGGGCGTGCTCGGCCTGATCAACCTGGTCACGATCCTGGCCGTCGGCCTGGCCGCGTCCGCGGCCTCCGGGATCGCCTCCGACTTCCCGCCCGGGCTCCCGGGGCTGGTGGTGGGCGTGCTGGTGTGGTTCGTGCTCGGGTACGCCTTCTTCGCCACGCTGGCGGCCGCCCTCGCCTCGCTGGTCTCGCGCCAGGAGGAGGTGAGCAGCGTGATGACGCCGCTGACCATGCTCATCATGGTCACGTACTTCGTGGCCTTCTACGCCACCAACGACCCGACGGGCACGCTGGCCACGGTCCTGTCGTACATACCGCCGTTCTCCGCCATGATCATGCCGGTGCGAATGGCGGCGACCGAGGTGCCGATGTGGCAGGTCGCGCTGTCGATGGGGGCCATGGCGCTGGCCGTGCTCGCGGTCCTGGGCTTCGGCGCCAAGATCTACGAGCGGGCCGTGCTCCGGACGGGGGCCCGGCTCAAGCTCGCCGACGTGCTGCGCGCGGGCTAGATGGACGCGATCAAGCGGGCGCGGCGCCTCACCTGGAAAGTGCTCCTCTCGAACTTCGTCGCGGTGTGGCTGCTGGTCATCATGGCCTCGGTGGTCGCCTTCGGGGAGGGGAGGCTCCAGTGGTGGCGGGCCGTGCCCGCTGTGATCGCCCTGATCTGTTTCACCTGGCTCTGCCCGCGCATCATCACCGCGGCGCTGGACCGCCGCTACCCCACCCGCGAGGTGGTGCTGGCGGGGGTCTTCGCCGTGGTCGCGGCGGCGCTGGGCGGGGGCGAGCCGTTCGGCTGGGGCTTCGTGCTCGTCTGCTGGCTGGGCCTGGCCACGCTCCAGGTCCCCAGGCGCACGGTCTATCTGGTGGCCGTCGGCACGTGGGCGGCGGGCGTCGGGATCGGTGTGCCGGCCCTGGCGCTCGGGGCGGCCAGCATGGGCTCGGAGCTGAGCATCGGTCAGGCGCTGGTCATCTACATGGTCATGTACGCCATCTGGTGCGCGATCATGCCGCCGTCCAACCGGATGTGGATGTGGATCTGGTCGCTCGCCGTACAGGCTCATGAGGGCCGCGAGGCGCACACGCGGCTGGCGCTGGCCGAGGAGCGGCTGCGCTTCGCCAGGGACCTGCACGACCTGGTCGGCCACCAGCTGTCCGCCATCGCCGTCAAGACCGAGCTGGCCGTACGGCTGTCGGACGTGGACGCCGACGGGGCCAAGGCCGAGATGACCGAGGTCAACGCGCTGACCAGGAAGGCGCTCAGGGAGCTGCGGCAGGCCGTACGCGGCTACCGCGAGCTTGACCTGGCCGCCGAGCTGAACAGCGTGAAAAGCGTGCTCGAAGCGGCCGGGGTCCGCTGCGAGGTGCACCTGCCCTACCGGGAGCTGCCCGACGGAGTGGCGCCGGTGTTCGCGTACGCGGTCCGCGAGGCGGTGACCAACGTGCTCAAGCACAGCACCGCGACGTTCTGCGACATCTCGATCCGCTTCACGGCGCAGGAGGCGGAGCTGAGCGTCCGCAACGACGGGGTGCGGCGGCGGCGGGCCGCCGACCTCGGGAGCGGGCTGACGGGCATGGGGGAGCGCCTGGCCGCCGTGGGCGGGAAGCTGAGCGCCCATCCGACGGAAGGCGGAGAGTTCATCCTGAACGCAGTCGTGTCACTTCCGCTGGGTGGGTAGGGGAGAGAACACGGGTTCACCTCTCTGAACGCTCCGCGTGCGGAGGTGACTACACCGTGTTGATTGAGGAGGTGGCATGCGCGTCCGGGGCAATCCGAGTGCCCAGGTGGTGCGGATCGGCGCCAGACTCGACGCCGGCACGTCGGCCGGTGTGCGGGAGCGCCTGCACGAGGCTCTCGATTCCGGTGAAGGCGACCTGATCCTGGATCTCTCCCGGCTGGAGATGATCGACGCGACCGGCCTCGGAGTGCTGGTGGGCTCGCATCGGCGCGCGCTCAGCGTGCAGCGCCGCCTCGTTCTTCGGGGGGTGCCCCCGCGGATCATGCGGATACTCGCGGTGACCCGGCTGAATCGGGTGCTGCACATGGAGGTTCCCGCGGCCGCGGTGGCCTGATGTGACATATCGAGAGCGGGCAACGATCAGCCGTTGCCCGCTCTTTTATTGCGTGCCGCAAAATGGTGATTCCGGGCCGTCCATTATGAATGGCCGGCGAATGGTCACGGTGTGCCGAGGCTGCGGATGAAGATGTGCACGGCCACGTCGGCGAGTTCGTCGATCGGCGGCTGCTCGTCCGAGTGCAGCCACTCGATGAGTAACTCTTGTAGCGCTCCAATTACTCCGAGTGCCACCAGCCGCCGATTCAGCCCCGCAGCCTGGGGGAAATCGGCCGATGCCTCCTCGACCAGCCGCGCGAACGCGTCCACCGCGCGTTGACGGGACAGTGTCAGGACATCTCCTGATCGGCGAACCTCAACATGCATGATGCGGGCCCGCCGCCAGTCCGCCGTGGTGAACTCGATATAGGCGCGAATCCCCGCCTTGACTCGATCGTCAAGTGTCTTCGGCGCCTCCTGGACCGCTTTGGCCACCACGGCCAGGCTTTCTTCCACGCAGCGCTCGTGCAGCGCCTGGAGGAGTTCCTCGCGTCCACCGAAACATTCGTAGAAGGCGCGGTTGGAGATCCGCGCCTCCGAGCACAGCCTTTCGATGGTCGTCGCCGTGAACCCCGGCTTCGCGTATAGCGTGTAGGCGGCCGTCATCAGCCGCTCCCGTCTGTCTGCCAGCCTTTGCTCAGCTGACATTCCCCGGTAAGACCGGTTCACATTCCACCCGTCCAACATGATCGTGGCCCCCAGAGCACACAATTATGGACGGATGATCCGTTTTGGGAAAGGGTAAGAATGTTATCTTTTACGTCGCCCGTGCAAGAAGGTCACGAGCCTGATCAGCCGCTCAAGCTCGGAGGGCCCTCGGGTGAACGAGGTCAGGTTCATCCCCGGCATCGCGAAGCGTTGGCGGGAGATCGCTTTGGGCCTGGCGAACTCGCGTAGACCGTCGGCCCCGTGGATCCGTCCGAACCCCGAGTCTCCCACTCCGCCGAAGGGCAGCGCAGGCACTCCGGCGAATGAGATGACCGAATTGATGGCGGTCATCCCGGTACGCATCCTGCGGGCGAGCTCCATCGCCCTGCGCGTGTTCCCGGAGAAGACCGTCCCGCCCAGGCCGTACGCGGAGGCGTTGGCCAGCTCCAGGGCCTCCTGGGCGTCGCGGGTGCGGCGGACGGTGATCGTCGGGCCGAACGTCTCCTCGCGCACCGCGGGGGAGTCCTCCGGCACGTCCTCGACGATCACGGGCTCCACGTAGGGAGCGCGGACGGAGTCGGAGCCGCCGGTCACGATTTTTCCGGACTTGGTGGCGTCGTCGATGTGGCGCCGGATGATGTCCACCTGGCCCGGCATCGTGATCGGGCCGTAGTCCTCGCCGGCCCTCACCTTTGTCACCCGGCCGGACAGCTCGCGCATGAAACTTTCATAGACGGCGTCGACGACGTAGACGCGTTCGACGCCCACGCAGGTCTGGCCGGCGTTGGACATCGCGCCCCACAGGCAGGCGTCGGCGGCCCTGGCGAGGTCTGCGTCGGCGTCCACGATGAACGCGTCCTTGCCGCCGCACTCGGCCACGATGGGCGTCAGGTTCTCGGCGCAGGCCGCCATGACCCGCTTGGCGGTGGCGGTCGAGCCGGTGAACGCCACCTTCCCGACCCTCGGATCGGCGGCCAGCGCGGCCCCGGTCTCGCCCAGCCCGGTCACGGCCTGGAACACCGGATGCTCGGGCACCGACTCGGCGAACAGCTCGGCCAGCCGCACGCCGATGCCCGGGGTGAGCTCGCTGGGCTTGAACACCACGGCGTTGCCGGCGGAGAGGGCGTAGGCGATGGAGCCCATGGGGGTGAAGACCGGATAGTTCCACGGGCCGATCACCCCGACCACGCCGAGAGGGAGGTATTCGAGCGTGGCGGCCAGGTTGAGGCCGATCATTCCCGTGCTCACCCGGCGGCGGCCCAACACCTTGCGGGCGTTGCGGGCGGCCCAGTCGAGGTGGGTGATCGCCAGCACGATCTCCAGCGTCGCGTCGCCCACCGGCTTGCCCGTCTCCTCGTGCACGAGCCCGCTCAGCTCTCTCAGGTGCCGGGTGAGGACGGCCTTGTAGTCGAGCAGCCGCTGCCTGCGCGCGGCGTGGCCGAGCCCGGCCCACCAGGCCGCCGCCTCGGCCGCGCGGCCCACGGCCGCGTGTACGGCGTCGGGGCCCTGCCGGGGATGGGTGCCGACGACCTCACCGGTCGCCGGGTTGAGCGAGTCGAACGTGAGTGTCGTCATGACGTCACGATAGTCCGGTAAGCCATCGCTTACTAGAGCACGCTCCGCAGTGCTGCGACCACGCAGAGTGCTGTCTCGCCGCGGCGGGACGTGTGCCGGGGAATTGGCGGGCCGGGCCCCATTCGTGTGAATATGTGGCGCGATTCAAAAGCCCTTTATTTCAACCGTGGGGGGGCTGTGCGGGTTCTGTTCACGACCTATTCGGAGAAGACGCATCTGCAGCCGATGGCGCCGTTGGCATGGGCCTTGCGCACGGCCGGCCACGAAGTGCGCGTGGCGAGCCAGCCCGAGCTCGTGGACACCATTACCCGAGCCGGTCTCACCGCCGTTCCGGTGGGCCGCGACCACAATCTCTGGCGGGCCGCGCGGCGTTTCCTGACCCCGCGCATGGCGAGCGTGGATCCGGCCACCTACCGGAAAGTCCGGGGCGTGAAACAGCCGCCTTTCGACATCGCCGGCGAACCGCCCGAGAACATCACCTGGAGCCATCTCAAGGCGGGCTACGACGACATCGTGCCCTCCTGGTACAAGATGGTGAACGATCCCATGATCGACGACCTGGTCGGCCTCGCCCGCGACTGGACGCCGGATCTCGTCGTCTGGGAGGCCTCCACGTACGCGGGCGCTGTGGCGGCGAAGGCGGTCGGCGCGGCCCACGCCCGTCTGCTGTGCAACCTCGACATGTTCGGCGTCGCCCGCGGCCACTACGTCCGGCTGAAGGCCGCGCGGCCGCCCGGCCAGAGGGAGGACGCGCTCCAGGAGTGGCTCACCGACAGGGCGGCGCGGCACGGCGTCGGCTTCTCCGAGGATCTGGCGGTCGGCCGGTTCACCCTCGATCAGCAGCCCGACTCGCTGCGGATGGAGGCCGACCTGCACTACGTCCCCATGCGGTACGTGCCCTACAACGGGCCGGCCGTGGTGCCGCCGTGGCTGCGGGACGAGCCGCGCCGGCCGCGGGTGTGCCTGACGCTGGGCAGCACCTCGGCCGAGCGCTTCGACGGCTACGCGGTGAGCGTCCAGGACCTCCTCGACGCGCTGTCCGACCTGGACATCGAGGTGGTGGCCACGCTGCCGGAGCGCGAGGCGGGCAAGCTGGCGCGCGTCCCCGGCAACACCCGCATCGTCTCGTTCATCGCCCTGCACACGCTGGCCCCGACCTGCTCGGCGATCATCCACCACGGGGCGTTCGGCACCGCCACGACGACCGCGCTGTACGGGGTGCCGCAGCTGTCGTTGCCGGAGCGGCACGACGCGCCCTTCCACGCGGAGAAGCTGACGAGGCAGGGCGCCGGGATCGCGATCGACTACCGCGAGGCCACCGGCGAGACCGTACGGGAGGCGCTGCTCAGGCTGCTGCGCGAGCCGGTCTTCCGGGAGCGGGCCCAGGCGCTGCGCGAGGAGATGCTGGCCCTGCCCACCCCGAACGACCTGGTGCCCGAGCTGGAACGGCTGACGGAGAAGTACCGCGGGAGCGACGCGTGAGTGAATCCAGGCAAATTTCGGGATATGTCGGCCCGCCGGGCAGTTCAGGCTTCGCCCGGCGCATCCCCGCGGTGATCACCAGCCGCACCCAGCTGATCGACGCCCTGAGCGTGGCGGCCTCCCTGGAGCACGCCATCCTGCTGCAGTACCTCTACACCGCCTGGACGCTGAAACGGCGGCCGGACGAGGGGCTGGACCCCAAGCTCGAGCGCCTGCTCCGCTCCTGGGGCCAGACCATGCTCCGGGTGTCCCACGAGGAGATGATCCACCTCGGGATCATCATCAACCTGCTGAACGTGCTCGGCGCGGCCCCCGTCCTGCACCGGCCGAACTTCCCGCAGGCCCTCAGCCCGGAGAGCCCGTTCGAGCTGAGCCTCACCAAATGGGACGACCACACCTTGTGGCGCTATGTCCGGATGGAACTGCCGCAGGGGGAGCCGCTGCCGCCCGAGCCCGCGAACGCGCGGCCGGCGGGCGCCCTGCGCACCGTGATCGAGTTCGACTACCTGGGCGAGCTGTACGACATCATCAGGGCCGGTTTCGTGCGCCTCGGGGAGGAGGCGTTCCTGGTGCCGACGGGGCTCGACAAGGAGACCCGCTGGGGACTCCAGGTACGCGCGATCCCGGCGGTGACCGACCTGACCTCCGCGCTCAAGGCCCTGGACCTCGTGGTGGAGCAGGGCGAAGGCGCCCCGGAGAACCGCGAGGACTCCCACTACGAGCGCTTCCGGCGGCTGCGGCGCGAGCTCGCCGACCTGCCGAAGGGCTTCGTGCCGACCAGGAACGTCGTGGACAACCCGCGTACCTGGGCCAGCCATCGCGACACCCCGCTGCCCGGCACGTACATCGAGAACGAGCTGACCCGCCGGGTCGCGGCCGTGGCCAACGACGCCTACCGCATCCTGATGCTGCTGATGCTCCAGATGTTCAGCTACGACCCGCCGCCGCCCTCGGGCCCGCCCATGCTGACGGACCGCGACCTGGTCAAGGCCACCGCCAAACAGCTGATGTCGTCGTTCCTGCGCGCGATCGGGGAGATCCTCACCGAGCTGCCCGTCCGTGACGACCCGGCGGACGGCGTGGCGGGCATCCCGTTCGAGGTCTACGAGGAGGTCCGGCTCTCGCCACGGCACGAGCCGCGCTTCACGATCGTGATGGAGGCGCTCACCGCGCTGGAGCACGACTGCAAGCAGCTGGCCGGCGAGACCGGCATCGCCCGGCTCGGCGTCCTCGCCGAACACGCCGGCTGGCTGCGGCAGAATCTCACGGAAGGAGCCGGCGGTGCCCGTTGAGCTGGACTTCGGCGGATGGTTCCAGCTGCGGCTGGCCACCGACCCCGACCCTCATGACGAGCCGCGCGGGGTCTCCGGATTCACCTGGGCCTACCCGGGCGAGCCCGACTTCGACCGGACCGTACGCTTCCAGCCCGCGGGCGCGTACCCGCGGGTGGCCTGCGACCCCGAGATCCGCATCGGCGTGTCCGTGACGGAGGTCAGGGTGGACGGCGAGGTCGCCGCCGGCCACCCCCTCACCGGGGCGGCCGTCAACCTGGCCGGCGAGCCCAAGTTCGAGGGCCGCAACGGGATCGTGGCCGAGGCCGGGTTCGAGCCGATCGTGCCCTTCCGGCTGCTCTTCCAGCGCGACGGCCGCTGGTTCGGCCGCTCCTACGCCGACCGGTACGAGTTCCCGTACGCCGACCTGCGCGGCAAGGGCATCGACTTCAGCGACGAGGCCAGGGCCGACGTCGCCAAGGCGACCGGCATCGCCGACCTCGGCCTCCTCTGGCAGGAGCGGCAGCGCCGCCTGGCGGAGGTCATCGCGGCCACCGAGGACGAGGCGCTGGCCGAGGCCTGCCGGTGCCGGATCGACTTCATGCGCGAGAACGACTACCTGGTCGGCGACTACGGCCTGCGCTCGTCCTACGCGACGGACCTGCACGGCCCGGTGGAAGGGCTGGACCTGGTCCCCGAGCTGTCCCGGGCGGACGCGGAGCGGCCCTGGCCGATCCGGTTCTGGATGGGCGGCTGGGACTTCGACTCCCTGTGCGGATTCGTCCAGGGCACCTTGACCGCAGGGCCGGGCCCTGCGCCGGGACAAGACTAGGAGACGAGCTGTGGAACACCTCCGCCTGGGCCGTTCGGGGCTGCGGGTCTCGCGGATCTGCCTGGGCATGATGAGCTTCGGCGACCCCGCCAAGACCCCCTGGCACCTCGACGAGGGGCGGGCCGAGCCGATCGTGCGGCGGGCCGTGGAGTCGGGCGTGACCTTCTTCGACACCGCCGACATGTACGACGGCGGCGCCAGCGAGGAGATCACCGGCCGGCTGCTGCGCGGGTTGTTCCGCCGGCGGGACGACTACGCGCTGGCCACCAAGGTCTTCTTCCCCGTGGGGGAGGGGGCCAACGACCGGGGCCTGTCGCGCAAGCACATCATGGCCGCCGCCGACGACTCCCTGCGCCGGCTCGGCACGGACTACATCGACCTGTACCAGATCCACCGCTGGGACTACGAGACGCCGATCGAGGAGACCCTGGAGGCCCTGCACGACCTGGTGCGCGTGGGCAAGGTGCGCTATCTCGGGGCGTCGAGCATGTTCGCCTGGCAGTTCGCCAAGGCGCAGCACACGGCGCGGGCCGGCCGCCTGACGGGCTTCACGGCCATGCAGAACCACTACAACCTGCTCTACAGGGAGGAGGAGCGGGAGATGCTCCCGCTCTGCCTGGACGAGGGGGTCGGCGTGCTGCCGTGGAGCCCGCTGGCTCGCGGGCGCCTCACGGGCAGGCGGGAGACGGCCCGCGCGGGCAGCGACCGCCTCGCCGCGATGCTGTACGGCGAGGCGGACCAGGAGCAGGTGGTGGACGCGGTGCGCGCGGTCGCCGGCGAGCGGGGGGTGCCTCCGGCGCAGATCGCGCTGGCGTGGCTGTTGAGCCGGTCCGGCGTGGTGGCGCCCATCGTGGGGGCGACCAGGGTGGAGCACGTCGATGACGCGGTCGGGGCCCTCGGCGTCAAGCTGGACGAGGAGGAGCTGGCCCGCCTGGAGGCGCCCTACCGTCCCCACCCGGTCCTCGGCCACGAGTGACCGGGCCCGCGCCCCGCCCGTCCCGCTTCCGGTGGCCGCCGGACGCGGGCAGGGGCCGGGTGGGTCACCAGGTGACGAGGAGTTCGCGGACGCCGCGGTTGGTGGAGTGCTCCCGGAGCGGGACGTCGGCGGCGGGGACCGCGAGGCGCAGACCCGGCAGGGCGGCCAGCAGCTTGCGGAGCACGATCCGCATCTCGATCTTCGCCAGCTGCTGCCCGAGGCACAGATGCAGCCCGTGGCCGAAGCCGACGTGGTGCCGGGCGTCATCACGCGCCAGCCGCAGGGCGTCGGGGTCACCGAAGACCTTCGGATCGCGGTTGGCGGCCGGCAGCGACACCGTGACGGTCTGCCCGGCGCGGATCAGCACGCCTTCCACCTCGACGTCCTCCAGCGCCGAGCGGTTGGGCGCGCCCTGGTGGGCGAGGGTCGCGTACCGCATCAGCTCGTCGACCGCGCCGTCCGCCAGGCCCGGGTCGGCGCGCAGCGCGGCGAGCTGATCGGGGTGCTCCAGCAGCGCGAACACGCCCAGTCCGATCATGTTGGCGGTCGGCTCGTGCCCGGCCACCAGGAGCAGCAGCGCGATGTTGGCCAGCTCCTCCGTGCCCAGCTCCCCGGTCGCGGCCAGCTCGCCGAGCAGCTCGGCGGGCTCCTCGGCGCGCTTGCGCTCGACCAGCTCGCCGAGGTAGCCGGTCAGGGTCTTGAACGCCTGCTCGGCGGCCGGCCGGGGCGACTCCAGGTCCACGACGATCCGCGTGTTCTCCTGGAAGAGCTCGTGGTCCTCGTACGGCACGCCGAGCAGCTCGCAGGTGACGACGGAGGAGACCGGCGTGGCGAGCAGCGACATGAGGTCCGCCGGGGGATCGGCGGCGGCCAGCACGTCCAGCTGCCGGTCGGTGATCTCCTCGATGCGCGGCTCGAGCGCGGTCAGCCGGCCCGCCGTGAAGAACCTGGTGAGCAGCCGCCGGTATCTGGTGTGCTCCGGGCGGTCCATGTTGACGAACCAGCCGGGCAGCGCCTCGTCGCTCTCGTGCTCCGCGATCGGCTCGGTGTTCGACTCGGCCTCCGGCGTGTATTCGAGCACCGGGATGTGGCGCAGCTCGGGCCGGTTGCTGAAACGCGGGTCCGACAGCACCTTGCGCGCCGCGGCGTGCCCGGTGACCAGCCAGCCGAGGTGCCCGTCGGGATAGGCCAGCGGCGTGACCGGATGCTTCTCGCGCAGCGTGCCGAGCTCCGGCGGCGGGTCGAACACGGCGCCGGAGGCACGCCTGGTCGGCAGGGCGATCGGGTCGGGCAGATCCGGGGTCATACGGCGGCTCCTCGGAGTGCGGAGAATGGCATTCCCAATTAATCGGAGAACGCCCGCGCGGTGCAACTAATATGCCCGTCTCGCCCGGCGGGACAGCCTTTTTCGTTGGCACTCGAGGACGCCTGCCGGATAATTATCAATCGACTTCTGTGAAAATCCCCGGGAGAGCACATGACCGCTGATTTCGTGATCCCGACCCCGGAAGAGGTCGGCGATTTCTACAACCAGGCCAACCGACTGATCATCCGATTTCAGGGTGGCAGCATGCATTACGGATACTGGACGGGCCCCGACGACGACAGCGATTTCGAGCAGGCGTCCGACCGGTTCACCGACATCATGATCGGCAAGGTCGGGGCGCGGGCCGGGGACCGGGTCCTCGACTGCGGGTGCGGGCCGGGCAAACCGGGCGTGCAGCTCGCCAAGGCCACGGGCGCCGAGGTGATCGGCATCTCGATCAGCACCGGAGACGTCGAGCTGGCCAACGCCCGGGCCAGGGCCGAGGGGCTGCAGGACCGGGTCAGGTTCCGGCACGCCAACATGCTGGAGATGCCGTTCGAGGACGACTCCTTCGACCACGTCATGGCCTTCGAGTCGATCGTGCACATCCCCGACCGGGCGGCCGTGCTCAAGGAGATCGCCCGGGTGCTCAAGCCGGGCGGGCGGGTCGCGCTGACCGACTTCATCACCAAGGGCGCGCCTCCCGAGGACCCGGAGGAGCGGCAGGCGCTGGTCGACGCGCTCGCCTCCTGGTGCTCGGCGCCGCTCGTCGACGTCGCCGACTACCCGGGGTTCGCCGAGGCGGCCGGCCTGGTGATCGACGAGATCGTCGACGTCACCGAGCACACGAAGTACACCTATCCGAAGACGTACCAGCCGATGTACGACTATGCCCGCACCCACGACGACATCCCCCCGGAGATGGCGCGCCTGCTGGAGGCCGCCCCCGGCGAGGAGGCGATGAAGTGGGTGCTGGAGGAGGAGCCCACCGAGGGCGTCATCATCGTGGTGGCCCACCTGCCGGAATGACCGGGGCGCTGCGGGCGGTCAGCGGCCGCGGTGCTCGGCCGCCAGCCGCTCCAGCTCTCCCACGCTCTCGCTGGGCGACGGCAGTGCCAGCATCTCCGCCCGCAGCGCGGCGGCCCGCTCGCGGAAGCGCGGGTCCGCCAGCAGCCGCACGACGTCGTCCCTGACCGCGGTGCCGATCCCGGCACCCGGTCGCACGGCCACCCCCGCGCCCTGCCCGGTCAGCCCGTCGACCAACTCCGGCTCGTCGAAGTCCCCCTCCAGCGACAGCCGCAGGACGAGCTGCGGCACGCCGTACAGGGAGGTGGTCGCCAGCGTGCCCGCGCCGGCGTGGTGGATCACCACGGAGCAGGTGGGCACCAGCGCCAGCAGCGGCACGTAGGACACCAGCCGGACGTTGCCGGGGACCGGGCCCAGGGCGGCGCGCCGGTCGTCCGGAACGGTGGCCACCACCTCGACGTCGAGCTCGGCCAGCGAGCCCAGGATCTCGCGCAGCTCGGCCGCGAAGGCGTCCATCCCGAGCGTGATCGCGATCCGCGGCCGCCGCGGCGGCGTGGTGAGCCAGTCCGGCACCACCGCGGCTCCGCCGTAGGGCACGTACCGCGTGCGGAGGTAGGTCAGCCCGGCGTCCAGGCGGAGCGAGTCCGGGAAGTGGTCGATGGTGAACTGCCCCGTGACCATGTCCTCCGAGAAGCGCGCCCCGTACTTGCCGGCGTAGGAGGCCAGCCATTCGGCGAGGGTGTCGCTCTCGCCGGGGGCCGGGTTCGGCGGGCGCAGGCGGAGGTAGTTCGCGCGGGTGAGGCCGAAGCTGTCCGGGGTGTACATCAGGCGGGCGTGCGCGGCGCCGCAGGCCTTGGCGGCGATGGCCCCGGCGCTGGTGGTGGGCTCCCAGACGACCAGGTCGGGCCGCCACCGCTGGGCGAACGTCACCAGCGAGTGGACCATCGGGACGTTCTCCATCTTGTACCACCAGGTGACGCTCTCGCTGTACTCGTCCTTGACGTCCTCCCAGGTCAGCTCGGCCGCGGGCGCGTCGCCCTCCGCGCGCAGCTCCTCCAGCAGCGCCGGGTTGGCCTCCAGCATCCTCCCGAGGCTGCGGTCGGCTCCCACCGGGACGGCGGTGAGACCCGCCTGGTTGATCTCCGAGGCGAAGCCGGGCTGGGCGGCCACGGTCACCTCGTGGCCGGCGCCGCGCAGCGCCCAGGCCAGCGGCACCATGGCGTGGAAGTGCGTCTTGGCGGGATAGGTGGCGAACAGGACGCGCATGGACACTTCTCCTGGGGGTCAGCGGCGGTGCCGTCCGGCCAGCTCCTCGAGCCGGGGGACGAGCTCGTTCGGTGTGGGCAGGGCGAGCATCTCGGCACGCAGGTCGAGCGCGCGTGCGCGGAAGCCCGGCTCTTCGAGCAGGCGGAGCAGGCCGTCGCGCACCTGGGCGCCGGTGGCCTCGCCGGCGAGCATGCTGAGCCCGGCGCCCTGGGCCGCCATCCTGGCGGCCAGCGCCGGCTCGTCGAAGTCGTGCGGCAGCGCCAGCTGCGGCACTCCGTGCAGGGCGGTCGTGCTGAGGGTTCCCGGACCGGCGTGGTGGATGACCGCCGAGCACGTCGGGACCAGGGCGTGCAGGGGGACGAAGGACACCAGCCTGGTGTTGCCCGGCACGCGTTCGAGCCGCTTCTGCTCGTGCTCGGCGATCGTGGCCACGATCTCGACGTCCAGATCGGCCAGCGAGTCGAGGATGTCCTGCACGCCGGCGGCGTAGCCGCCGTCCTCGTGGTCGGTGAGGCTCAGGCCGAGGGTGAGCGCGACCCGCGGCCGCGCCGGCGGCTCGCGTAGCCAGTCGGGGACGACCGCCGGCCCGCCGTACGGCACGTAGCGCATCGGGACGTACGTCGTCCGCGCCTCCAGCCGCATGGAGTCCGGGAGCTGGTCTATGGTGAACTGGCCCAAGGCCAGGTCCTCCGCGAAGCCGGCGCCGTGCGCGGCGGCGTACGGGCCGAGCCATTCCGCGAGGGGGTCGCCCGTCTCGCCGCGCAGCCGTCTCAGCCGCAGGAAGTGGTCCCTGGTGACGCCGAAGACGTCCAGGCTCCACATCAGGCGGGCGTGCGCGGCGCCGCAGGCCCGGGCGGCGATGGCCCCGGCGTACGTGGTCGGCTCCCAGATCACCAGGTCCGGCTCCCAGCTCCGTGCGAACGCCACCAGGTCGGAGATCATCGGGAAGTTGACGACCTTGTGCCAGCGCTGGATCTGGCGGCGCAGCCCGGCCTTCACGTGCTCCCAGGTGATCTCGTCCGGGTCGAGCACCGCGCTGTCGTAGGGGTCGGGCAACCCGTGCTCGCTCCCGCCCAGCCAGTCGGGATGCAGGTCGATCAGCCGCCAGAACCCGTGGTCCCGGCCGACCGGCACGGCCGTGTGACCGGCCTGGGTGATCACGTCGGCGAAGTGCGCCTGGCTGGCGACGCGGACCTCGTGCCCGGCGGTGCGCAGGGCCCAGGCCAGCGGCGCCATCATCAGGAAGTGCGTCTTTTGCGGATATGTGGTGAAGAGGACGCGCATGGGTTCCCTCTGGCTCAGCGGACTCGGTGCTCGCCGACCAGCTCTTCGAGCCGCCGTACGAGCTGGTTCGGGGACGGGAGCTCCAGCATCTCCTCGCGCAGGTCGGCCGCGCGCTCGCGGAAGGAGGGCTCGTCGAGGAGCCGGGCCAGGCTGTCGCGGACCAGCTCGTCGGTCGCCTCACCGGAGTCCAGCGCCAGCCCGGCGCCGTGCCGCGCCAGCCGCTCGGCCAGCGCCGGCTCGTCCACCTCCCAGGGGAGCGCCAGCTGGGGGACGCCCATCAGGGACACCGTGGCCAGCGTGCCGGGGCCGGCGTGGTGCACGGCGGCGACGCAGGTGGACAGCAGCGGCTGGAGCGGCACGTACGGCACGATGCGGAGGTTGGGCGGCACCCGGGCGAGCTTGCGCCGTTCCTTGTCCGCGAGGGTCGCGACGATCTCGATGTCGAGCGCGCTGATCGTGTCGAGCAGCCCCTGGAGCTCGCCCACGTAGTCGTCGAAGCGTTCGTCCTCCTCGTCGGACTCGTGGTAGACGAGCCCGGGGGTGAGTGCGACGCGGGGCCTGTCCGGGGGCCGCGTCAACCAGTCCGGGACCACGGCCGGCCCGCCGTACGGGACGTAGCGCATGCGCAGGTGGCTCGGGCCGGGCCGCAGCGCCAGCGACCCGGGGAGCTGGTCGATGGTGAAGTGGCCAGTGGCCAGGTCTTCGGTGTAGTCGGCGCCGTATCTGGCGGCGTACGAGCCGAGCCAGTCGGCGAGGGGATCTTCAGGGCGGTCGCCCTTGAGCCGCAGGAAGAGCTCGCGAGTGACGCCGAAGACGTCGAGGCTGTGGAGCAGGCGGGCGTGGACGGCGCCGCTGGCCTTGGCGGCGATCGCCCCGGCGTACGTGGTGGGCTCCCAGATGACCAGGTCCGGCCGCCACGCGCGGGCGAAGGCCACCAGATCGGCGATCATCGGCAGGTTCTCCAGCTTGTGCCACCACGTGACCGCGACGTCGTAGCCGTTCACCAGGTGGTCCCAGGTCGCCTTCGCCCGCTCCACCGCCGCGTCGTACGGCTCCGGGACCCCGGAGCGCCCCTCCTCCAGCGACTCCGGGTCGGCCTCCAGGAGCTGGAAGAGGTCGCGGTCGCTGCCGACCGGCACGGCGGTGAGCCCGGCCTGCGTGATCACCCCGGCGAACCTGGGCTGGCAGGCGAACCGCACCTCGTGCCCGCCGGCGACCAGCGCCCAGGCCAGCGGCGCCATCGTCAGGAAGGGGGTCTTCTCCGGCCGCGTCGTGAACAGGACCCGCATGCGCTCATCCCCTTTCCCGGTGCTCGGCGACGAGCTCCTCGATCCGCGGCACGAGCTGGTTCGGGGCCGGCACGCTCTCGATCTCCTCGCGCAGCCTGCCCGCCGCGCGCGCGAACGCGGGCTCGGTCAGCAGCCGCCGCACGGCCGCCCGCACGCTCTCCCCGGTGGCCTCGCCGTTGGGGATGGCCAGGCCGGCGCCCTGCTCGGCGAGGTTCCTGGCCAGCGCGGGCTGGTCGAAGTGCAGGGGCACGGCGAGCTGCGGCACGCCGTAGCGCGAGACGGTGGCCAGCGTGGCCAGCCCGGCGTGGTGGATGACCGCGCTGCAGGTGGGGGCGAGCGCGTGCAGCGGGACGAAGGGCACGATCCGCGCGTTGTCCGGCACGTCGAGCACCGACGACGCGTCGCCGGCGATGGTGGCGACGAGCTCGATGTCGAGGTCGGCCAGGGCGTCGAGGATGTCCTGGAGCTTGATGGTGTATCCGCCGTAGTGGTCGGTGGCGCTGAGGCCCATGGTGAGGGCCACGCGGGGTTTTTCGGGCCGGGGTCTGAGCCAGGCGGGGACGACGGCGGGGCCGCCGTAGGGGATGTACTGGGTGCGCAGGTAGTGCAGGTCGGCCTGCATGGTGATCGAGGCGGGGAACTGGTCGATGGTGAACTGGCCGGTGGCCAGGTCCTCGGTGTAGTCGCTGCCGTACTTGCGGGCGTAGGGGGCGAGCCAGTCGGCGAGGGGGTCCTCGCTCTCGCCGCGCTCCTGCTTGAGCCGCAGGAACTGCTCCCTGGCCACGCCGAAGACGTCGAGGCTGTAGAGCAGGCGGGCGTGCGCGGCGCTGCAGGCCTTGGCGGCGATCGCCCCGGCGAAGGTGAGCGGCTCCCAGATGACCAGGTCCGGCTGCCACTCACGGGCGAAGGCCACCAGGTCCGCCATCATCGGGAAATTGCACATCTTGTGCCAGTCGGCGACCGCCTCCCGGTAGCCGTCCAGCATGGACTCCCAGACGGCTTTCTCCGGGTCGTCGGCGACGTCGTAGGGCACCGGCAGGCCGACGCGCTCCTCCTCGCGCTGCTCGGGGAACATGTTCGCGATCCGCCAGAGGTCCCGGTCGCTGCCGACGGGCTGCGCGGTGAGTCCCGCCTGGGTGATCACGTCGGCGAACTTGGGCTGGCTGGCGAAGCGCACGTCGTGGCCGGCCGTGCGCATGGCCCAGGCGAACGGCGCCAGGTACTGGAAGATGGTCTTTTCCGGGACCGTGGTGAAGAGGACGCGCATCTAGCCTTCCTGGATGCTCTGGGTGGTGCGGAGCCGGGCGACGAGCTCCTCGATCCGGGGCACGAGCTGGTTCGGGGTCGGCACGCTCTCGATCTCGTCGCGGAGCAGGCGCGCGCGTTCCGTGAAGAGCGGCTCGTTGAGCAGCCGCAGCACGCTCTCCCTGACGATCTCGCCGGTCGCCTCGCCGCAGCCCACGGAGATGCCCGCGCCCTGCCGCGCCAGGTTCCCGGCCAGCGCGGGCTGGTCGAAGTGCCAGTGCAGCGCCAGCTGCGGCAGCGCGTACCTGGACACGGTGGCCAGCGTGGCCAGCCCGGCGTGGTGGATGACCGCGCTGCAGGTGGGGGCGAGCGCGTGCAGCGGCACGTACGGGACGATCCTGGCGTTGGCCGGGACGCGGTCGAGCTTGGCCTTCTCCTTGTCCGCGATGGTTGCGACGAGCTCGACGTCGAGGTCGGCCAGGGCGTCGAAGATGTCCTGGAGCCTGATCGTGTAGCCGTTGTACCTCTCGGTCGCGCTGAGGCCCATGGTGAGGGCCACGCGGGGTTTTTCGGGCCGGGGTCTGAGCCAGGCGGGGACGACGGCGGGGCCGCCGTAGGGGATGTACTGGGTGCGCAGGTAGTGCAGGTCGGCCCGCATGGTGAGGGATGCGGGGAACTGGTCGATGGTGAACTGGCCGGTGGCCAGGTCCTCGGTGTACTCGCCGCCGTACTTGCGGGCGTACGAGCCGAGCCAGTCGGCGAGGGGGTCCTCGCTCTCGCCGCGCTCCTGCTTGAGCCGCAGGAAGTGCCCGCGGGTGACACCGAAGACGTCCAGGCTGTAGAGCAGCCGGGCGTGCGCGGCGCCGCAGGCCTTGGCGGCGATGGCACCGGCGAACGTGGTGGGCTCCCAGATCACCAGGTCCGGCCGCCACCCGCGGGCGAACTCCACCAGATCGGCGATCATCGGGAAGTTCTCCATCTTGTGCCACATGGCGACCGCCTGCGTGTAGCCCTTCAGCAGCCACTCCCACGTCGCCTTCTCGGGGTCGTCGGCCGCGTCGTAGGGCGCGGGCAGCCCGGCGCGCTCGGCCTCGACCGCGTCGCGGTCCATGTCGGCCATCCGCCACGGGTCGTGGTTGCGGCCCACCGGCTGCGCGGTCAGCCCGGCCTGGGTGATCACGTCGGCGAAGCCCGGCTGGCTGGCGAAGCGCACGTCGTGCCCCGCCGTGCGCATGGCCCACACCATCGGCACCAGGTACTGGAAGATGGTCTTCTCCGGGTAGCTGACGAACAGCACACGCATGGTTCTCTCCTCGCGGGCGGTCCGGTCAGCCGACGGAGGGGACACGATGCTTGACGGTCAGCTCCTCCAGCCGGCCGACCACCTGGTTGGCCGTCGGCAGCGCCTGCATCTCCGCGCGCAGCCGCGCGGCGCCGTCGCGGACGGACGGGTCGGTCAGCGCCCGGCGCACGGCTCCGGCCACGGCCGCCGCGCCGGCGTCCTCGGGGGCGATGCTCAGCCCGGCCCCCTGCGCCGCCAGGCGTCCGGCGTAGATCGGCTGGTCGAAGTGCCAGGGCAGGGTCACCTGCGGCACGCCGTACGCGGCGGCGAGAGCCGTGCTGCCGAAGTCCGCGTGGTGCACGACCGCCGAGCACGTCGGGATCAGCGCGTGCAGCGGGGCGTCGCCCACGACGCGGACGTTGTCGGGGACCGGCCCCCACTCCTGCGACGTGCTGACCACGATCTCGGCGTCCAGCTCCGCAAGGGACGCCACCAGCTCCCGGGGGGCGACGGGGTAGCCCTCGATCGGGCGCACCAGGGCGACCCGCGTGCGCTCGGGGCTGCCCCACAGCCACTTGGCCACCAGCGCCGGCCCTTCGTAGGGGGTGAAGCGCGCCGACACGTACTGCAGGTCGGCCGACAGCCGCAGCGAGCCGGGGAACTGGTCGATGGTGAACTGGCCGGTGGCCAGGTCCTCCGAGTACCTGAGCCCGTACTTGGTGGCGTACTTGCCCAGCCATTCCGCCAGCGGATCTTCAGGGCGGTCGCCCTTGAGCCGCAGGAAGTGCTCGCGGGTGACGCCGAAGAGGTCCAGGCCGAAGATGAAGCGGGCGTGGGCGGCGCCGCAGGCCTTGGCGGCGATGGCGCCGGCGTACGTGGTGGCCTCCCAGACGACCAGGTCGGGCCGCCAGAACCGGGCGAAGGTGACCAGGTCGGGGACGGAGGAGAAGGTCTCGAGCTTGTGCCAGGTGTCGATCGCGCCGGCGTAGCCGTCCCGGAGGTGCTCCCAGTCCGCCGCGCCCGGGTCGGCCGCCACGTCGTACGGCCGCGGCAGGCCCGCGCGCCCGGCCAGGGGCTGGTCGGGGTCGGGGACGTCCCACGGGTCGTGGTCCTTGCCGATGGGCTGCGCGGTCAGCCCGGCCTGCGTGATGACGTCGGCGAAGGCCGGCTGGCTCGCGACGCGCACCTCGTGCCCCGCCGTACGCAGGGCCCAGGCGAGCGGCACCAGGTACTCGAAGAGCGTCTTGTTCGGATGAATGGTGAAAAGGATTCGCATGGCCTCTTCCTGGGGTCGTGCCGGTCAGGAGTTGCGGTGTTCCGCGGTGAGCTGCTCGATCTCGGTGACGAGCTGGTTCGGGCTGGGGAGCCGCCGGATCTCCTCCGCCAGTGCCGTGGCCCGCTCGGTGAAGGCCGGCTCGGTGAGCAGGCGCCGCACGGCGGCCGCCACCGCGTCGCCGGTGGCCTCGTCGTTGGCGATGGCCAGGCCCGCGCCCTGCCCGGCCAGCCTCCTGGCCAGCGCGGGCTGGTCGAAGTGCAGGTGGAGGGCGAGCTGCGGCACGCCGTACCGGGAGACCGTGGCCATCGTCGCGGCGCCGGCGTGGTGGATGACCGCGCTGCAGGTGGGGGCGAGCGCGTGCAGCGGCACATACGGGATGACGCGCGTGTTCGCCGGGATGCGGGCGAGCTTGGCCTTCTCCTTGTCGGCGACGGTCGCGACGACCTCGATGTCGAGCCCGGCCAGGGCGTCGAGGACGTCCTGGAGCCCGATGGTGTAGCCGCCGAAGTGGTCGGTGGCGCTGAGCCCCATGGTGAGGCCGACGCGGGGCTTCCTGGGCGGGTCCTGCAGCCAGCCGGGCACGATGGCCGGGCCGCCGTACGGGATGTACTGCATACGGAGATAGCGCAGGTCCGCGGCCGGCTCCGCAAGCGACGCGGGGAACTGGTCGACGGTGAAGTGGCCGGTGGCCAGGTCCTCGGTGAACTCCTCGCCGTACGGCGCGAGCTGCTTGTCGAACCACTGGGCCAGCGGATCGACCCGCTCCTCGGCCGGCTGGTCCGCCCTGAGGCGCAGGAAGTGCGTCCTCGCCAGCCCGAAGATGTCCAGGCCGAACAGCAGCCTGGCGTGGGCGGCGCCGCTGACCTTGGCGGCGAGCGGGCCGGCGTAGCAGTTGGGCTCCCAGACGACCAGATCGGGCCGCCAGGCGCGGGCGAACTCCAGGAGGTCGGGGATCATCGGCAGGCTCTCCATCACGTACCGGCCCACCACCGGGCCCGCGTAACCGTCCCGCAGGTACGGCCACGTGATGTTCCCGGGATTGTCCACGACGTCGTACGGCGCCGGCAGGCCGGGGCGTTCCTCCTCCCGCTGCTCGGCGGACAGATGGGTGAGCCGCCACGGCTCGGGGTTGTCGCCCGCGGGCTGGGCGGTGAGCCCGGCCTGGTTGATCACCCCGGCGAAGTTCGCCTGGCTGGCGAAGCGCACCTCGTGACCGGCGGTCCGCAGCGCCCAGGCCAGTGTCACGAGGTACTGGAAGACGGGCTTTTCTGGATAACTCGCGAAAAGAACGCGCATTTCGTGGTTTCTCTCAGTGGGCGGCGAGCTGTTCGAGGTGCGGGACCAGCTCGTTGGCGGTGGGCATGGAGTGGACGTCGGTGGCGAGCGCGCGGGCCCGGTGCCGGTGGAACGGGTCGGTGAGCAGCCGCGTCAGGCGCTGACGGACGGTGCCGGCGCTCTGGAGGGCCAGGGCGCAGCCCTGCCGGGTGAGCCGGCCGGCGATGGCGGGGCCGTCGGTGTCGCCGGGCACCACGAGCTGCGGGATCGAGTGCTGCGCGGTGGTGGCGAGGGTGCCGAAGCCGGCGTGGTGGATGATCGCGCTCAGGGTCGGGACGAGCGCCTGCAGCGGCACGTACGGCACCAGGCGGGTGTTGGCCGGGACGTGGGTGAGCTTGCGCTGCTCGTGCTCCGGCAGGGTGGCGACGAGCTCGATGTCCAGGCGGTCCAGCGCCGTGAGGACGTCCTGCAGGTCGAGCGCGTAGCCGTCGAAGCGTTCGGTGGCCACGAGGCCGAGGGTGAGGGCGACGCGCGGCCTGCGCGGCGGCGTCCGGAGCCAGCCGGGCACGACGGCCGGCCCGCCGTAGGGCGTGTAGCGCATCGCGACGTAGTGCAGGTTGCCGGCGCGCATCGCGAGGGAGGGCGGGAACTGGTCGATGGTGAAGTGGCCGGTGGCCAGGTCCTCGCTGAACTCGACGTAGGAGCCGAGCCACTCCGCCAGGGGGTCCTCGCCGCGCTCGCCCTTGAGGCGCAGGAAGTGCTCGCGGGTGACGCCGGAGACGTCGGGGCTGAACAGGATGCGGGCGTGGGCCGCCCCGACGGTCTTGGCGGCGACGGCGCCGGCGTAGGTGGTGGGCTCCCAGATGACGAGGTCCGGCCGCCAGTGCCGGGCGAACTCCACCAGCTCCGGGATCAGCGGCACGTTGATGACCCGGTGCCAGCCGGCGACCGCCTTGGCGTAGCCGTTGACGAGGTGGTCCCAGGTCGCCCTCTCCGGCGCGTCCGCCACGTCGTACGGCTCCGGCAGCCCGTTCCTGATCGCCGCCCTGGTCTCCGGCCGCCAGCTCATCGCCCGCCAGGGCTCGCGGTCGCTGCCCACGGGCACGGCGGTCAGGCCCGCCTGGTTGATCACCTGGGCGAAGCGGGGCTGGCCGGCGAAGACCACCTCGTGCCCGGCCGTACGCAGCGCCCAGGCCAGCGGCGCCATCGCCATGAAGTGCGTCTTCTCGGCGTAGCAGGTGAACAGCACACGCATGCGGACCTCCCCTCAGGCGGCGCGGTGCTCGGCGGTCAGCTCTTCGAGCCGCGGGACGAGCCGGCCGGGCGAGGGCAGGTCGAGGATCTCGGCGCGCAGCCGCTCGGCGCCCTCGGTGAACGACGGCTCCTTCAGCAGCCGCAGCAGGGCGTCCCTGACGATCTCGCCGGTCGCCTCGCGCGGGTCCACCGCGAGCGCGGCACCCTGCTCGGCGAGCATGCGGGCCAGCGGCGGCTCGTCGTAGTGCATCGGGAGCGCGAGCTGCGGGACGGCGTCGAGCGCGAAGGTGGCCAGGGTGCCCGGCCCCGCGTGGTGGATCGCCGCGGCGCAGGTCGGGGCGAGGGCGTGCAGCGGCACGTACGGGACGAGCCGGGCGCCGGGCGGCACGCGGGTGAGCTTGCGCCGCTCCTCGTCCGGGATGGTCGCGACGATGTCGATGTCCAGGTCGCCGATGGCGTCGAGGATGTCCTGCATCCCGAACAGGTAGCCGCCGAAGTGGTCGGTGGCGCTGAACCCCATGGTGATCGCGACCCTGGGCCGGCTCGGCGGCGTCCGCAGCCAGTCCGGCACGACGGCCGCGCCGCCGTACGGGACGAAGCGCATGGGCACGTAGCGCAGATCGGCCTCGATCCGCAGCGATCCGGGCAGCCGGTCGATGGTGAAGTGGCCGGTGGCCAGGTCCTCACTGAACTCGACGTAGGAGCCGAGCCATTCCGCCAGGGGATCCTCGTCGCGCTCGCCCTTGAGCCGCAGGAAGTGGTCGCGGGTGACGCCGAAGACGTCCAGCCCCCACATCAGCCGGGCGTGCGCCGCCCCGACGGTCTTGGCGGCGACGGCGCCCGCGTACGTGAGCGGCTCCCAGATGACCAGGTCGGGCCGCCAGTGCCGGGCGAACTCCACGAGGTCGGGGATCATCGGCACGTTGATCAGCTTGTGCCACCAGGTGACGGCCTCCCGGTAGCCGGTCAGCAGGTGGTCCCAGGTCGCCTTCTCCGGTTGCTGGGCCACGTCGTACGGCGGGGTCACGGTGAGGTGCCCGCCGTCGAGCCAGCCGGGGTTGGCCTCCAGCAGGCGCCAGGGATCCCGGTCGCTGCCGACCGGCACCGCCGTCAGGCCGGCCTGGTTGATCGTCCCGGCGAACTTGCGCTGGCTCGCGAAGACCACCTCGTGCCCGGCCGTGCGCAGTGCCCAGGCCAGCGGCGCCATGGCCAAGAAGTGGGTCTTCTCGGCGTAGGTGGTGAACAGCACGCGCATCGCGGTCCCCTGTCACTGGGCTCGGTAGTGGGCGGTGAGGTCTTCGAGGTGCGGGATCAGGTCGTTGGGGGTGGGGGCGGCGTGGATCTCGGCGGCGAGGCTGCCTGCCCGCTCCGTGTAGGCGGGGTCGGTCAGCAGCCGCTGGAGCCGCTCCCGGATGGCGGCCGGGGTGGGGTGGGGGAGCGTGATGGCGGAGCCCTGCCGGGCCAGCCGCCGGGCGATGGCGGGGCTGTCGGTGTCGCCGGGCACCACGAGCTGCGGGATCGAGTGCTGCGCGGTGGTGGCGAGGGTGCCGAAGCCGGCGTGGTGGATGACGGCGGCCAGGGTGGGGGCCAGGGCCTGCAGCGGCACGTACGGCACCAGGCGGGTGTTGGCCGGGACGTGGGTGAGCTTGCGCTGCTCGTGCTCGGGGAGGGTGGCGACGAGCTCGATGTCCAGGCCGTCCAGGGCGGTGAGGACGTCTTGGGGGTCGAGGGCGTAGCCGTCGAAGCGTTCGGTGGCGACCAGACCGAGGGTGAGGGCGATCCGGGGTTTGCCGGCCGGTTCGCGGAGCCAGCCGGGGATGACCGAGGGGCCGCCGTACGGGGTGTAGCGCAGGGGGACGTACCGCAGGCCGTCGGCACGCAGGGCGAGGGAGGGCGGGAGCTGGTCGATGGTGAAATGGCCGGTGACCAGGTCCTCGCTGAACTCGACGTAGGAGCCGAGCCACTCCGCCAGGGGGTCCTCGCCGCGCTCTCCCTTGAGGCGCAGGAAGTGCGCGCGGGTGACGCCGTACACGTCGGGGCCGAAGAGCAGCCGGGCGTGGGCGGCGCCGCAGGCCCGGGCGGCGATCGCACCGGCGAACGTGGTGGGCTCCCAGACGACCAGGTCGGGGCGCCAGCCGCGGGCGAACTCGACCAGGTCGGGGATCAGCGGCAGGTTCTCCATCTTGTGCCACCACGTGGTGGCCTGCCGGTAGGCCGCGCTGAGGTACTCCCACGTCGCCCGCTCCGGGGCCTCCGCCGCGTCGTAGGGCTCCGGCAGGCCCGTCCTGCCCGACGCGGCAACGTTCCGGTCCAGCTCCATCATCCGCGCCTGGTCGCTGTCCCGGCCGACGGGTACGGCGGTCAGGCCCGCCTGGTTGATCACCTGGGCGAAGCGGGGCTGGCCGGCGAAGACCGCTTCGTGGCCGGCCGTGCGCAGCGCCCAGGCCAGCGGCGCCATCGCCAGGAAATGCGTCTTCTCGGGATAGCTGACCAGCAGGACCCGCATGGCGCTACGCCTGCTCCTTCGCGTAGGCCACGGCCGCCCGCTCCAGCGCGCCGAGCAGCGTCTCCTGCGGCTGCCAGCCGGTCGCCCGCTGGAAGTGCGACGGGTCGAGGGCGAAGTCGAGCAGGTCCGTCGGCATCGCGTGCTCCGCGGGCGGCACCGAGATCACCGGCACCGGCGGCCTGCGGGAGCAGGCCGAGACCAGCTTGGCGATGGTGGCGAACAGCTCGGCGATGCTGACGACCTGGCCGCTGCCCACGAGCCAGTGCTTGCCGGTGACCACGTCCGCGTGGTCCAGCGCCGCGAGGAACGCCCGCGCCGCGTCGTCGATGCAGAGCAGGTCGCGCTTGACCGTGCCGTCGTGCCACATGGTGAGCGGCTGGCCGGCGTACGCCCGGCGCATCATCGCGGCCACCACGCCCCGGTCCAGCAGGGTGGAGTCGGTGCCCTGGCCGAACAGCGTCGCCAGCCGCAGCGTCGCCCCGCGCAGGACGCCCCGTCCGGTCGCCGCCTCCAGCGCTTGCTCCGCCGCCAGCTTCTGCCGGTCGTACTCGGTCAGCGGCTCGTCGGGGATGCTCCCGTCGATCCGCGTGGCGAGCGCCTTGCCGGCCTGCGACATCGAGCCGGCGAACAGCACCACGGGAGGCTCCGGCTTGCGGTGGGCCTCGACGGCGGCGATGAGGTCGTGCACCAGGCCGACGTTGACGCGTTCCGCGGTGCGGTCGCCGCTCGCCACCCGCCAGGTGCCGGGCCCGGCGATGTGCGCGACCAGGTGGATGACCGCGTCCGCGTCGGCGACCGCGTCGGCCAGGTGGGTGCCTTCCGTGAGGTCCGCGGTGCGCACCTCCACCTCGGCCCGGCAGTTCGCGGGCACGGCGGTGGGCCGCCGCCCTACCACGCGGAGCCGGACGGGACGCTCCGACAGAAGCCTCGTCACCGCGGTTCCGAGGAGACCCGAGGCGCCGAGCACCACGATCGAGGGCTTTGCGATGCTGTTCGTCATTGGATTCCCCAATACGCAGATTCTTAAGGGCAAATTTCCAACTAATTCGGCGCCTCGCGCCAGGAAAGCGGAGCGGGCAGCACCGCGTCCAGCGGCGAGAGGCGGTCCGGCGACCAGTCCACGTAGCTCTCCCAGTCCGCCCGGCGGACGCGATAGCTGTGGAGGTCCCAGAGCCGCCCCCGGAAGTAAAGATGATCCGCCAGCACGCCCTCTTTCTGGCTGTCGTCGTCGGTCAGCCCGAAACCGGCGAAACTGGCCTCCGTGGTCTGCACGATCATGGCGGCGATGTCGAACATCGCGAACGCGTAATTGATGGTCAGCTGCACCGCCTCGGAGCCGATTCCGAGCTTGGCGCGGCGCGGGTCGAGATAAACGCCGTTGCGAATGTGCCCGGCCTGGCTGATTCCGTGCAGCGTGCTGAACCCGAGCACGTCGCCGCTGTTTCTGTGCACCACCAGGAACATCGCGTTGAGCCGTTTGAAGCCCTCCGCGGTGTTCGCCGCGAACCGGAAACTCTCCAGTCCGGCCTCGAGCAGCGTCTGCAGGAAGACGGCGCCGTCGGAGGCGGACGCCGGGCGGAGCTCCACGCGCCGGGAACGGGTATGCGGAAAAAGCACGACGACTTCCCCATCTGTTCGATATCGCGATAGCCGGAGTGTCTCGCTGGCGGGACGGAAAGGGCGAGCGGCCTCAACCCTGCTCTTTGCCCACGCGTTCCGGCAAGCGAGCCCCGATTCGCGCCCTGTCCCAGCTCATGTGTCCCACGGAGGCGGGCAGTTCCTCGATTTCCCGCATATCCCGCTCGGTCAGCCGCAACTGGGTGGCGGCCACGTTCTCCTCCAGCCAGCGGCGGGTCTTGGTGCCGGGGATGGGCACGATGTCGTCGCCCTGCGCCAGCGTCCAGGCGATCGCCACCTGGGCGGGCGTCGCGTCGTGGCGGGCGGCGACGGCCGTGAGACCTGCGACGATGTCGTGGTTGGCAGCCATGGCGATGGCGCTGAAGCGGGGGTCGCCCGAGCGGGAGTCGTGCCGGTCCAGCGCCGAGTTGGTCAGCCGGCCGGTCAGATACCCGCGGCCGATCGGCGCGAACGCCAGAAAGCCCACGCCGTTCTCCCGGCACCACGGCAATATGTCGTCGCGGTTGTGTTTCGCCCACACAGAGAGCTCGTACTGCACGGCCGCGATGGGGAACACCTGGTGCACGAGAGCGAGCTCCTCGACCGTGGCGTGCGAAATTCCGAGGGCCCGGACCTTTCCTTCCGTGACCAGTTCCGCCAGCGCGCCCCAGGTCTCCTCGATGGGCACCTCGGGATCCACCCGGTGCAGCTGGTAAAGGTCGATGACGTCCGTGCGCAGCCGGCGTAACGAGCCCTCGCAGGCGGCCCGCAGATATTCCGGCCGGCCGTTGCGGCTGAACTTTCCGTCGGGGCCGGGGACCAGCCCGCACTTGGTGGCGATCAGCACCTCGTCGCGATGGTCCCGCAGCGTTTCGCCGATGAGCTCCTCATTGCTCCAGGGGCCGTAGACGTCGGCGGTGTCGAACAGGTCGATGCCGAGCTCGACGGCGCGCAGGAGCACTTTTTTCGAGGTCTCCTCGTCGCGCTGGCGCGGGCCGTACCCGTGCGACATGGAGCTGCATCCGAGGCCGAGCGAACTCACCTTGAGATTGGTTGCCAGAGAGATCTTCTGCATTTTTCCTGCACATTCATCGGAGCGGTCTTCGCGGATACGAGGAAATGGCCGAAGATGTGGAAATGCGGCTAATCCGTGTTTTCCCGGAGAAATGGCGACAGCATACCCGGCGCCGCTTCGTCGGCAAATGCGAGGCCGGTGCGCACGTCCATGTCGGGCGCCCGGTAGCGGCCGTAACCGGCGGCGGTGGTGGCGATGACGGTGATCAGCCCGAGCCGCCGTTGCAGCAGCGACTGACGCAGCTTCCAGCCGATCACCGCACGCCGCTGCAGGGCGTCGGTGGAGCGGGTGAGCAGGCCGCACCGGGTGACCAGGTAGCGGCCGACGATGGTGTGCCCGAGCGAGCGGTAGGCCACCACGGCAAGGAACACCGTCACCGGCAGCGTTGCCACGCCGGCCAGCCAGAGCCAGTCGGGCAGCGGCTCCATGGTCAGCCCGAACCACAGCAGCAGCCCGGTCAGCACCAGGCTCGTGTTGACCGCCCACACGACCCGCCGCCGCAGCGCCGCGCGCGGGTGCGCGCGCAGCGGCGCCTCGAAGGGCAGGTCCCCGTCGTCGAGCACGGCCGCCGCCACCCGCCGCGCCTCTCCGACGGGGCACCTCGGCAGGATCGTGGAGGCCGGCTCCGAGCCCAGCCCGGCCTTGGCCAGCCCGGTGGAGATCACGGCCGTGTCGGCCGCGCCGATCCACCGCCAGAACAGCGGCTCCGCGAGGTGGACGCCGCGCAGGCGATGATCGTCGCGGTTCACCTCCCGGGTCTTCAGCAGGCCGTTCGAGGTGCGCAGCGTGGTGCCGCGCTCGGTCCGCACGCGGGTCAGGCGGAAGTTCCAGAACTCCGAGACGAAGCCCATCGTGAGGCCGGCGGCGCCGACCAGCGCGACCGCCGCGGTCGCGATGGCGATCGTCCACCCCGGTCCCAGCGCCTCCCAGTCGACCAGGTCCAGGACGATCTTGTTCAGGTCGACGCCGACGTTGTTGAGCAGCCAGTACGCGCTCCAGATGACGAACATCGCCGTCACGAACGCCCAGATGTTGAACATGTTGTAGAGCAGCCAGTGCCGCTTCAGCCCGGCTATGAGCGTCTCGCGCCCGTCGTCGGCGGGGGCCTCCTGACCGGCCTCGGCCCCGAGCCGGTCGGCCAGCAGGACGCGGCGGAGCTCGGCCGCGGTGGCCTTGGAGACGGCGTTGAGCTCGATCATGCCCTCGCCGGTGGAGGCGTTCTGGCCGGTGCCGATCGTGACCACGCGCAGCCCGGCCAGGCGCTGCTTGAGGTTGGCGGTCGTGTCGACGCTGCGGATCCGGTCGCGCGGGACCGACAGGGTGCTCCTGACCAGGAAGCCGCTGTGCCGTTCGACCCGGTGACCAGTGACGCGGTAGCGCGTCTTCAGCCAGCGGAACAGGTCGTGGCCCGCCGTGAGGAAGCCGATGACGGCGACGACCGCGGCGGGCCAGATCACCGACGGCCGGGGCTCGATGTCGAAGATCACGACGGCGACGAAGGTCGGGACGAGCGAGATGACCATCTGGATGGCGTCCACCCAGATCATCCGCCGGTCCAGCCGCCGCAGCGGCTCCACCGGGGGACTGCCGGCCGCCGGTTCCGCCTCGGGGCGGGGCAGCGAAGGGGGCGCGGTGCTCACGTGGCGTCTCCGGGCGTGTGCTGGGTGATCTCGGTGAGCCGCCCGGCCACCCGGGTGGCGGTCTCGCGGTCGAGGCCGGCGAGCTGCACCGGGCCGTGCGCCGAGCCGGTCGTCACCGTGACGGTGGCCAGCCCGAGCAGCTGCTGCAGCGGGCCGCGCTTGGTGTCCACGGTCTGGATCCGGGAGATGGGCGCCACCCGCCACTCCCGTACGAGCCAGCCCGACAGGGCGTACACGGCCTCGTCGGTCGTCTCCCACCGGTGGATCCGGTAGCGCCAGGTCGGCATGATCGCTATGCGGAGCACGCTCAGCGCCGCGACCACGACCATGACCGGCTCCAGCCAGGGCCGGGCCGGCTCCAGCTGCGAGGTCAGGAACGCGAGCAGGCCCAGCAGGAGGCCGCTGCCGATCAACGCCCGGAGCGTCCACCAGGTCACGGAGCGCCGCTCGACCCGGTGCCGCGGAGGGCGCGGCAGCAGGTCCGGGGGAGCCTCCTCGCGCTGGATTCGGGTTTCGCTCATGGGCAGGAGCTTGCCGCAGTATCCGGAAAATCAGCCAATGGGAGCTGACCCGTGGAATCGCCGTCCGGGCTGTCTCGCCATGGCGGGACAGAGGCGGCGGGATTCGTTGATCCGGCCGCCCGGTTTCCGGTCCGATGGGGTCGGCACAGCCGTCCGTGATAATGAGAGGGGACACCCATGCGCGTTCTGGTGACCGGCGGGGCGGGGTTTATCGGGTCGAACTACGTGCGTAAAGCTTTGTCGGGGGCCTATCCCGGCTTGGCGGACGCCGAGATCGTGGTCCTGGACGCCCTGACTTATGCCGGAAACGAGCAGAATCTCGCCATGGTGAATGGCCATTCGCGGCTCAGGTTCGTCAAAGGCGATATCCGCGACCGGGCCGCCGTGCTGGAGTCGATGCGCGGCGCGGACCTTGTGGTGCACTTCGCCGCGGAGTCCCACGTGGACCGCTCGATCGCCGGCTCGGCGGAGTTCGTGCTCACCAACGTCGCCGGCACGCAGACCTTGCTGCAGGCCGCGCTGGAGACGGGCGTCCGGCGCTTCGTGCACGTCTCGACGGACGAGGTGTACGGCTCCATCGACGAGGGCGCCTGGACCGAGGACTTCCCGCTGGCCCCCAACTCGCCGTACGCGGCCTCCAAGGCCGCCTCGGACCTCCTGGTACGGGCCTTCCATCGCACGCACGGCCTGCCGGTCGTCATCACCAGATGCTCGAACAACTACGGACATTTCCAGTACCCGGAGAAGGTCATCCCGCTGTTCGTGACCAACCTGCTCGACGGCAGGCCGGTGCCGCTCTACGGCGACGGGCTGAACGTGCGCGAATGGCTGCACGTGGACGACCACTGCCGCGCGGTGCAGCTGGCCGCCGAGCGCGGCAGGCCGGGCGAGGTCTACAACATCGGCGGCGGCGTCGAGCTGACCAACCTGGAGCTGACCCGGCGGCTGCTGGACGTGGTGGGCGCGGGGCCCGAGATGGTGCGTCAGGTCGACGACCGCAAAGGACACGACCGCCGATACGCGCTCGATTTCACCAAGGCACGCGAGGAGCTCGAATTCCGCCCCGAGGTCGACTTCGACGAGGGGCTGGCGCAGACCGTGAAGTGGTACGCCGAAAATCGCGCCTGGTGGGAGCCGCTGAAGCCTTGACAATGACGGTGAAGGCGGCCCCTGAATGTCTCGCCAGCGGGACCCGCCGAATGCTATGAACCAGAAATGGAGCTCCGCTTGAGCGTGCTCGAGAATGGCCGGTTGACGCCGGTCGGCGCATACGCGCCCCGCGCCTGGAAGGATTTGTCGCCGATTGGCGCGGCGGTGGCCGTGCCCTTGGTGCCGGCCGTCGGGGAATTCTGCCGCACCGAGGAGGAGCTCTATTTCGTGGCGGCGGGCCGGTTCCCGGATCGGGGATATGCCGGCCAGGGGCACGAACGGCCCCTGGCCGCCCTCGCGCCCGGCGCCTTCCCGACGTCTTCGTGCCGGGGGCGGGCGTGCCGCTCGCCGGGGAGATGGGCGGCGTGCTGCTCGTCGGCGCCGACGGTGACCACCTGCGCGGGACCTTCCGGAACGTCCGGCAGGTGGGCCAGGTGACGGGCGCCGCGAGGGCCGCGCCTCAGGTCGTGCCGAGTGGGAGGGCCGCGCCTCAGGTCGTGGCGGGTGGCAGGGCCGGGCCGCCGCCCGCGGGAGGGCGGGCCGGGCCGCCGCCGGTGGCAGGGGGGAGGGCCGGACCGTTGCCCCTGGCGGGGCTGCGGCCGTCGACGGCGGTCTCGGCGCGCAGCGCGCGCCTGATCTCCTCGGCGCCCAGCGCCGCGTCGTCCACCGTCACGACGAACTCGCCGCCGTCGCGCAGCGCCACCAGGAGACCCTCGCCCTTTCTGATGACGACGGAGTGCTTGCGCAGGCTGCGCAAGCGCCAACCCCAGCCCCATTCGCGCGGATTGACCTGGACCACCTCCGCGGTCTCGATGCGCGACAGGCTGATGCGCCGGTTGGGCATGAACGGCAGGCGCCCGCGTACGGCGAGGGTGCGCCCGTTGAAGACCGCGATGACCCCGGACCACAGGTGGAGCGTCAGCAGCGAGAGGAGCGCCGGCACGGCCATCCACCAGGTGCCCACCACGGCCAGCACGACCATGATGCAGGTGGCGGCCAGGGTCTTGCGGTAGAAGGCGGGATTGCGCGCGCTGCCCAGCCAGACGGTCTGCCCCGTGCGCGGGGGACCGGTGACGGGGTCTTCGGGCAGGACGTCGCCGTCGTCGGCGGAGCGGACCAGCGGGCTGACGGCCAGGGCGCCGAAGAGCATGGCGACCACGGCCGAGCCGATCACGACGGTCGACGCGTAGGAGGGGGAGTAGGCCTCCTGCCAGATCTCGGCGTCCAGGTTGCTCGCCACCGTCCCCATGATCACGGCCATGTCGAGCAGGACGACCACGCCCAGGGCGCCGCCGGCGCCGGACCTGCGCCCGATGGATCCGATGGGCCGCAACCAGGCGACCAGGCCGAGGATCAACCAGCCGAGGCTGCCGAGCGCCAGGTCCTCCATGATCGTGGCCCACAGGGGCGCCGACGCGTCCGGGCGTCCGTCGACGAAATGAACGGCCACCGGGTCGGGCAAGCGGTGCTGTAACGCGAACGGGACCGCGATCGCCGCCAGGTGAGAGAGGGCCGGGATGAGTATCACGATCCGCACGAAGCGTGACCCCATTGTGCTATCCGCTTCCGTGACAAGAAATGGTCATCACCGGTCCGAGATCCTGCCATAGGGCAGATGGTTTCGGAAGGCCAGAACCACCAGATCGATCAGCTCCCTTTCCGAGATGCCGACGCGGTGTGCCTCCATGGCGAGATGAGCCGCGGACCGTGCCAATCTGGGATCCCCCGTTCCCGGTGAGTGCGCGACCACGACCGTGCCTTTTCCCCTGCGGACCTCCAGCAGCCCCTCGTCCCTGAGCAGCGCGTACGCCCGCAGCACGGTGTGAAGATTCACCCCGAGGTCATTCGCCAGATCCTTGGCGGGCGGCAGCCGATCACCGGGGCCGAGTACTCCCGTTGCCAGGGCGTATCTCAGTCCGTTGGCGATCTGGTCGAACAAAGGTTCCGCAGAGCTCGGATCGATGCTCAAGCGCATGCGTGGCTCCTGGCCAGAGGCCTGGCCGTGTGGGGGGTGAGACGACGGCGCATGCCGTCAAGGTTAGTCCCTATTTACAAGATTATTCGAGTAGTTATATAACAACTCGAGTCGGATCGAGACGGTCACTGACTTGGAGTTGGCATGCGACCTGCGATCGTCGGAACCATCCTTGCCCTGAGTGTCGCCTCCACCGCCTCCACCGCGGGGGCCGCCTCACGACCACCGGAATTCGGCGGGGAAGAGCTGTTCATGGGGCTCTTTTTGGACCAGGGACCGGTGGCGCAGGCGTTCCCCGACCTCAAGGGTCCACACTCGGGCGTCCGCTGGACGCCGGGGGAGGCGCGGGACCTCACCGCGCGGATGCAGCACCTGGATCCCAACTTCTTCGCCACCTTCAAGACGGACATCACCAGCGGGGACCGGATCCGGGTCAGCCGGGCCTCCGACGCCGCCGGTCAGCTGGCGGCCCGTGCCTCCACCGGGGGCACCGGAGGGGCGAACAGTCCCCAAGGCGCCTTCATCGTCGTGGACAGGACGGTCATGAAGCAGTCCCACGTCGTCGTCAACAAGAACAAGTACTGGCACGGCCCCGACCCGGGCAGCAGCGAGCTCGCCCAGGAGCGATGGGCCGACGACGTGGCGGAGCAACTGGCCAGGTGAGCTCCAACAGCCGCCTCGGCGCGACGGCTGTGGCCCTCGGTCTCGGCTGGGCCGTGGTGATCGGCTACACGGTGATCGGCCAGCTGCCGACCACGGCGGTCGAGCTGCCCGCCCAGCGTTCGGTGACCGACCAGGCCCGGCTGATCGCCCCCCAGGGGTGGGCGTTCTTCACCAAGTCCGCGCGGACGCCTCGCGAGCTCGCCTGGCGGCGCGGCGCGGACGGTACCTGGCAGCCGGCGCTGCTCGGTCCGCACTCCGAGGCCCGCAACCTGTGGGGCCTCGACCGCCGCTCCCGTGCTCAGGCCGTCGACCTCGGCGTTCTCACCGCTGCCGTGCCGGCCGAACGCTGGTCGAAATGCGCGGCCGGAGTACCGGCCCAGTGCCTGGACGTGGCCGGAGCACCCGTACCGATCAGGAATCCCGCGCCCGAGCCGCTGCTCTGCGGCGAGCTGGCGCTGACCAAGCAGGAACCCCTTCCGTGGGCCTGGGCGGACGCGGCGGGCACCACCCGGATGCCGATCTCGGCCGTGCGACTGGAGGTCGCATGCTGAGCAGACTCGGGGCGTCCGTACGGGCCGTCGCCGAGACGAGCCCCTGGACCAACGTGTACGGGCTGGCCAGGACCCTGATCGCCCTCAGCACCCTCGTCACGCTGCTGGCCAGCGAGACCTCGACACTCTTCCGCCCGGCCGCGGGCGACCCCGGCTTCCCCTACTGCGACGGCGCGGCCGCCTACGGGCTGTTCTGCGTCGCCGAGCCCGCCTGGGCGCACCGGATCGCGATCGTCGTCCTGCTGGTGGCCGCCTCCGGCTGGCGGCCGCGCCTGACCGCGCTGCCGCACTGGTGGGCGACGGTGAGCTTCCAGGCCTCGTCCACCATCCCCGACGGCGGCGACCAAGTGGCCGCCGTGCTGACACTGTTGCTGCTGCCCATCGCCCTGACCGACGGGCGGGCCTGGCACTGGCAGCGCACGCGCCCGGTGGGCGACGTCACCGCCTCGCTCGTCGCCTGGTCGGCGCTCGTGGTCATCCGGGTCCAGGTCGCCGGCATCTATCTCCAGGCCTCCATGGCCAAGCTCGGCCGGGAGGAATGGGCGAACGGCACGGCCATGTACTACTGGCTGAGCGATCCGCTGTTCGGCGCGCCCGGCTGGGCGGCGCCGCTGCTACGGCCCGTGCTCGCCGACGCCGCCGGGGTCACGATCCTGACGTGGGGGGCCGTGGCCGTCGAGTTCGCCCTGGTGTTCGGGCTGTTCGCGCGGCGCGCGGCCAGGCCGTACCTGCTGGGGGCGGGTGTGCTCCTGCACGTGTCGATCGCCCTGCTCATGGGCCTTGGCAGCTTCGCACTGGCGATGATCGCTTCGCTGGTGCTCTACCTGCGGCCGCTCGACCAGCCGTGGCCGCTCCCCGACTCTCTGATGCGCACAGTCAAGTCACTGCGGAGCCACCTTTCCGTAGTGCCGCAACCCTTCTGGGGACGCCGACGAACCGTCGCCACCCGGAGGGCGCTCGAAGAAAACCGAAGTCCCTGATCTCTCCTTTACCAGGTGTCGGGGCAAACGGAGGTGCATGATGAATGCCCGCTCAGTGAACGGCTTAGCGAAGAATGACGGCAGCGGGCCGGCCGAGCCCCGCCAGCGGCTCGGACTGGACCGATCCGTCGTCACGAGAAGAACTGGCCTCCAATTTCCTAATCAGCTCTCATACCCCATCTGGGAGCGCATCGGCAAGCAAATCTCGCTCATTTGCGACTCCTCCGCGTGGTGGCTGGGAGATTGGCTCATCTATGGCGAGCAGGCCTATGCGGACCGTTACCGGATGGCCATCGAGCAGACCTCGCTCGACTACCAGACGCTGCGCAACTACGCCTGGGTCGCGCGCCGCTTCAGCCTGACCAGGCGCCGGGACAAGCTGAGCTTCGCCCACCACGCGGAGGTGGCCGCGCTCCCGGAGGAGGAGCAGGACCTGTGGCTGCGCCGCGCCGAGCAGAACGGCTGGTCGCGTAACCGGCTGCGCAGGGAGCTGCGCGGCGCGACCAGGATCGCGCGGATGGCCGAGGGCGCCCCGGAGCTCGAAGGCCGCTCCACGGGCCGGCGGTCGGGCGGCGAGGCGGCCGCCAAGGCCGCCGTGGACGTCAACGTGCAGCTGGCCTCCCGCGAGCAGCTCGAACGCTGGAAGCTCGCCGCTCGCCTGCAGAACAGCGACCTGGCCAACTGGATGGTCGAGTCGCTGGAGAACATCGCCGCGGAAGTGATCGGCGACCAGCCGGCGACCACCGCCGAGATCATGGCGCCCGCCCGCGGCTGACCCCCGGAGAATCGGGGGGGGGGGGGGGGGGGGGGGGGGGGGGGGCGCCCCGCCCGCCCCCCCCCCCCCCCCCCCCCCCCCCCCCCCCCCTCCACCGCGCCCTTTCCCGCGCGTGCCTGATCCGCCGCGCCCGCGGGTCCCCGGCGGACAATGCCGCCCGCGCGAAATCAATGCCATTTCCCAGTGTTTGGCGCCCACGCCCGCCGTGTGATTAGTCTTCCGGCGAAATCAGCGAATCGGCGAAACCGAAGAACGGACGAAATGATGAAGGGAATCGTACTTGCCGGTGGCAGCGGCACACGGATGTATCCCCTTACATTCGGCACGTCCAAGCAACTGCTGGGCATCTACAACAAACCGGTGATCTACTACCCGCTCTCCGTGCTGATGCTGGCCGGACTGCGCGACATCCTGGTGATCTCCACCCCCGACAGCCTGCCCGGACTGCGGAACCTGCTGAACGACGGCTCCCACATCGGGCTGAACATCACCTACGCCGAGCAGCTGGAGCCGCGGGGCATCGCGGAGGCGTTCCTCATCGGCGCCGACCACGTCGGGGACGACCAGGTGGCGCTGATCCTCGGGGACAACTTCTTCCACGGCGCCGGCTTCCCCAGGATCCTGCGCGCCTGCCGCGACCGGCTCGACGGCTGCGTGCTCTTCGGCTACCCCGTCTCGGACCCCGAGCGGTACGGCATCGGCGAGACCGACAGCAACGGCGCCTTGGTGTCGATCGAGGAGAAACCACTGCGACCGCGTTCCGACAACGCGATCACCGGGCTCTACTTCTACGACTCGGACGTGGTGGAGATCGCCAAGGGGCTGTCGCCGTCCGACCGGGGCGAGCTGGAGATCACCGACGTGAACCAGGCGTACCTCAAGCAGGGCCGGGCCCAGCTGATCCGGCTCGGCCGCGGCTTCACCTGGCTCGACACCGGCACCCACGACTCGCTGCTGGCCGCCAGCCAGTACGTGCAGGTCATCGAGAAGCGGCAGGGCGTGCGGGTGGCCTGTCTGGAGGAGATCGCCCTGCGGATGGGCTACATCGACGCGGACACCTGCCACCGGCTCGGCGCCGGGATGAAGAGCTCCGAGTACGGCTGCTACCTCATGGAAATCGCCCAGACGCTGGGCTGACAGACGCTGTCCCGCTGGCGGGACCAGGGTGAGGAGCCTTGCGTGGAAAACCAGGATCTGACCCCGGCGACACTGCTGTCCCACGACTTCGCCGCGCCCGAGCTGGCCGAGCGGGCGTGGAGCGTGCGCTGGGAGGAACACGGCGCCGACCCCGGCGCGCTGGTGCTGGACTCGCTGCCCCCGGAGATCGACTTCCACACCTCGGGCAGCACCGGGCCGAGCCAGACCTGGCGGCGTACCAGGGAGAAGGTCTGGTACGAGGCCGGCCTGCTCGCCGAGCTGGTCGAGCAGGAACAGCCGGAGGCGGTCGTCTCCTTCGTGCCCACCGTCCACCTGTACGGGGCGTTGACGAGTGTCCTCGTGCCCGCCAGGCTCGGCGTGCCCGCGTGGTACCGGCCGAGTTTCTTCGGCGCGATGCCGGACACGGGCCGGCGGCGGGTCGTCGTGGTCGCCACCCCGTGGATCTTCACGCTCCTGCTGCAGCACATGCCGTGGGTCCGCGAACTGGACCACGTCACCGTCCTGTACGGCGGCGCCATGCTGCCCGACACCGCCGGGCAGTTCCTGAAGGCCGCGGGCCCGGACAAGGCGATGGTCGTCGAGGTCATGGGCTCGACCGAGGCCGGCGGCATCGCCACCCGGCGCTGGCGGGAGGGCGAGCCGCCCGCGTGGTCGCTCTTCCGCGACGTGACCTTCGCCGGCCCCACCACCAGCGAGGAGGCCCCGCTCACCGTCACCAGCCCCCGTCTGGCCTACCGGCCGGGCGGGCAGCCGCCTCCCCTCTGGGAGGCCGACGATCACGTGCGGGTGATCGGCGACCGCACGTTCCTGCTGGCCGGGCGCCGCAGCCGCCTGGTCAAGGTCAACGGCCGCCGGATCAACCTGGACCAGGCGGAGCACACGCTCCGCGGCGTCCTCGACTGCGCCGACCTGGCCGTCGTGCCGGTCACCGACCGGATGATCGGCGAGCACCTGGACCTGCTGGTCGTGCTCAGGCCCGGCACGGAGCTGGCCGGCCTCGACCTGTCCACGGCCTTCGCCCGGCTGGGCGTGCGGCCCCGGCGCGTGCATGCCGTACCCCGGATCGAACGGTCCGAGCTGGGCAAGCTGCGGCACCTTCCCACAGCACCCATCGACCCCGCGGCACCTATCGACCCCGCATCACCCATCGACGCAGAGGTAGCGACGTGACACTGATCGACGACAGACCCGACAGCGAGACCACCGGCTCCGACCGCCTGGCCGAGATCGTCAGCAGCGCCGCCTGGGACGCCACGATCGAGCCCTGCACCGCGGTCGACGTGGAACGCATGGAGGCCAGCGCGGCGACCATCGCCAAGCACCTCGCCGAGCAGAAGCCCATCTACGGGCTCACCCAGGGCTTCGGCCCGCTGGTGCTGTACTCGGCCGAGTCGGAGATGGAGCAGGGCAGCTCGCTGATCTCCCACCTGGGCACCGGGCAGGGCGCGCCGCTGGCGCCTGACGTCTCCCGGCTGATCCTCTGGCTGCGCCTGAACAGCATGCGCAAGGGATATTCGGCCGTCTCGCCCGATTTCTGGCAGACCCTGGCCGACCTGTGGAACGCCGGCTACGCGCCGGTGATCCCCAGGGACGGCACTGTCAGCGCCAGCGGCGACCTGCAGCCCCTGGCCCACGCGGCGCTGACCTTCACCGGGTTCGGGGAGGCGTGGCGGCGCGACGGCGAAGGGCAATGGCAGCGGCGCCCGGCCACGGAGGTGCTCGCCTCTCTCGGCACCGAGCCGTTCGAGTGGCCCGTACGCGAAGCGCTGGCCTTCGTCAACGGCACCGGCGCCAGCCTCGCGGTCTCCATTCTCAACCAGCAGTCCGCCCTGCGCCTGGTCAAAGCGGGTGCGATGCTCACCGGGCGGCTGGCCACGCTCCTGCGCGCCAACCCCGAGCACTACGAGGACGCCCACGCCTTCGCCAGGGGCCAGGCCGGGCAGCTCACCGCGGCCCGGTGGATCAGGCGCGAGCTGCCCGCCGGCCTGACCCGCGACGAGCGCAGGCCGCTTCAGGAGCCTTACAGCCTGCGCTGCGCCCCGCAGGTGCTCGGCGCGGTGCTCGACCAGCTCACGGCCGCGGGGGACGTGCTCGCCAGGGAGGCCGGCGGCTGCCAGGACAACCCGATCACGTTCGACGACCAGGTCATGCACGGCGGCAACTTCCACGCCATGCCGGTGGGCCTGGCCTCCGACCAGATCGGGCTCGCCGTCCACATGGCCGCCTACCTCGCCGAACGGCAGCTCAACCTGCTCCTCAACCCGGCCACCAACGGCGACCTGCCGATGATGCTCACCCCGCGGGCCGGCCGCGGCTGCGGGCTGGCCGGCGTGCAGATCAGTGCCACCTCGTTCGTCTCCAGGATCAGGCAGCTGGTCTACCCGGCCTCGCTCACCACGCTGCCGACCAACGGCTGGAACCAGGACCACGTCCCCATGGCGCTCAACGGCGCCAACGGCGTCTCCGACGCGCTCGAACTGGCCTGGCTCACGGTCGCCTCGCTGGGCCTGGGCGTCGCCCAGCTCGCGGTGATGACCGGCGAGCGGCCCGAGGGGGTCTGGGCCGAGCTCGCGGAGATCTCGCCGCCGCTGGACGCCGACCGGCCGATGGGCGCCGAGGTGCGGGCCGCGCGGGAACTGCTGGACCGGGCAGGGCGCCAGTGAGCACCGGCGTCTGGCTGATCGGCGCCCGCGGGTCGGTGGCGACGACCACGATCGTGGGCGCCGCCGCCCTGCAGGCCGGGCTCACCGATCCGGTGGGCCTGGTCACCGAGCTGCCCGGCTTCGCCGGGCTCGGCCTGCCCGACGTGGGGGAGCTGGTCTTCGGCGGCCACGACCTGGGCACCGTCCCCCTGGTGAAGCGGGCGGAGGAGCTGGCGGGCGCGGGCGTGCTGCCCGGCCGCCTCCTCGAACCGGTACGCGAGCCGCTCGAACGCGCCGAGTCCCGGATCAGGCCGGGGTACGGCGGGCACGGGCACGCGGGCGGGCAGGCGCAGGCCGCGGCCGGGCTGGCCGCCGACATCGCCCTCTTCCGGGAACGCAACCGCCTCGAACGGGTCGTCGTGGTCAACCTCGCGTCGACCGAGCCGCCGGCGGTCGCGCATCCCGCGCACGCCTCGCTCGCCGAGCTCCGGGCGGCCCTGGCGGGCGGGCCGGACGTGCTGCCGCCCAGCTCCGTCTACGCCTACGCGGCGCTCGGCGCGGGACATCCGTACGTGGACTTCACGCCCTCGCCCGGCGGCCGGCTGCCCGCGCTGCAGGAGCTCGCCGAGCAGGCCGGGGCGCCGTACGCGGGCAGCGACGCCAAGACCGGCGAGACGCTGGTCAGGTCGGCGCTCGCGCCCATGTTCGTCCAGCGGGCGCTCCGGGTGCGCTCGTGGTCGGGCAGCAACCTGCTGGGCGGCGGCGATGGGGCCACGCTCGCGGCCGCGGGCCCGGCCAGCAGCAAGACCGGCTCCAAGTCCCGCCTGCTCGGCGAGACGTTCGGCCACCCCGTGGACGGCGTGACACACATCGACTACGTCCCCGGGCTGGGGGAGTGGAAGACGGCCTGGGACCACGTCGCGTTCGAGGGGTTCCTGGGGGCGGGCATGACGCTCCAGTTCACCTGGCAGGGGTGCGACTCGGCGCTGGCCGCGCCGCTGGTGCTGGACCTGGCCAGGCTCATGGCGGCGGCGGGCCGCGCGGGCCGCTCCGGGGCGATCGCCGAGCTGGGCTTCTTCTTCAAGGACCCGGTGGCCACCGACCAGCACTCCCTCGCGGAGCAGTACGCGAGGCTGCACGCCTGGGCGGAGGGCCTGTGAGGGCGCTCGTGGAGCTGGTGCGGGCGCCCGCGGCGCTGACGGTCCCCGGCGACGTGCTGGCCGGGGCGACGGCGGCGGGGGCCGTCCGCCGGCCGCGGGCCGCGCTGGCCGTCGCGGTCGCCCACCCGCTGGCCAAGCGCCTGTCCGCACGGGTGTCGACCACATGAGGTTCGGATACGGCACCAACGGGTTCGACAACCACCGGCTCGACGACGCGCTCACCGTGCTGGCCGACCTCGGCTACGACGGTGTGGCCATCACGCTCGACCACCACCACCTGGACCCGTTCGCCCCCGGGCTGGCGGCCGAGGTCGCCCGGGTCGCGGCCCGGCTCGACCGGCTCGGGCTGGACCGGGTGGTCGAGACCGGCGCGCGCTACCTGCTGAACCCCTGGCGCAAGCACCGGCCCACGTTGTTCGAGGACGGGCGGCGGGTGGACCTGCTCAAGCGGGCCGTCGCGGTCGCCGCCGACCTGGGCGCCGAGGCGATGTCGTTCTGGAGCGGCGTCCCGCCCCAGGGCATGGGGGACGACGAGGCGTGGCGGCGGCTCCAGGACGCGTGCGCCGAGGTCGTCGAGGAGGCCGGGCGGCGCGGCGTGCGCCTCGGCTTCGAGCCCGAGCCGGGCATGTTCGTCGACACGCTGGAGCGTTACCTGGAGTTGCGGGCCAGGCTGGGCGGGCCCGAGGAGTTCGGCCTGACGCTGGACATCGGGCACTGCCGGTGCCTGGAGCCGCGGCCGGTGCCCGAATGCGTGCGTGCCGCCGCGCCGTACCTGGTGAACGTGCAGATCGAGGACATGCGCCGTGGCGTGCACGAGCATCTGGAGTTCGGCGAGGGGGAGATCGAGTTCGGGCCGGTGCTCGCGGCGCTGAGCGACGGCGGTTACGGCGGGCTGGTCTCGGTCGAGCTGCCCAGGCACTCGCACGCGGCGGTCGACGTGGCCCGCAGGTCGCTGGCGTTCCTGCGGGCGCACACCCCGGCAGGCGTCCCGTGACCCGGGCGGACCCGCCGGACCCCGGCCGGGAGCGGCGGCTGGTGACGCCGGCGGAGTTGCTGGCGGCCGTTCCCGCCGCGGCCGCCGTGCGCGCGGCCATGGCGGAGGTACGGCGGCGGCCCGAGGCCATCCGGACGCTCTTCCCGGCTGCCGGGCGGCGCTGGGGCCGCGGGCCGCTGGGCGAGACCGGCTGGCTGGTCGAGGACGCGACGCGCGCCCTGCTCGTCACCGCGCTCCCGGCCACCGGTCAAGCGCTGGCCGGCGACATGGAACGGCTCTACCGCGACGGCGACACCGCCGAGAAGCGGGCCGTGCTGCGCGCGCTGGACCTGGTCCTCGTCGGCGAGCACGGCCTGCCGATGGTCCACGACGCGCTGCGCACCAACGACCCCCGCCTCGCCGAGACGGCGCTCGGCCTGTACGGGGCCGCGTACCTGCCGGACGACGCCTACCGGCACGGGGTGCTCAAGTGCGTGTTCGCCGGCGTGCCGCTGGCGCGCGTCGCGGGCCTGCAGCGCAGGGGAGACGGCGAGCTGGCCCGCGACCTGGCCGGGTTCGCCGCGGAGCGGACGGTCGCCGGGCGGGACGTGCCCGAAGACGTCCGCGAGTACATCGACCGCTTTCCCGAGGCCTCAGGGAGCCTTGATGCGTATCTTCGATCCGCACATCCACATGACGTCACGGACGACCGATGACTACGAGAGGATGGCGGCCGCCGGGGTGCGGGCCCTCGTCGAGCCGGCCTTCTGGCTCGGCCAGCCGCGCACGAACGTGGGCAGCTTCGTCGACTACTTCGACGCGCTGATCGGCTGGGAGCGTTACCGGGCCGGCCAGTTCGGCATCGCCCACCACTGCGCGATCGCGCTCAACCCCAAGGAGGCCAACGACCCCCGCTGCCGTCCCGTCCTCGACGTGCTGCCCCGCTACCTGGGCAAGGACCGGGTGGTCGCCGTCGGCGAGGTCGGCTACGACTCCATGACGCCGGAGGAGGACACGGCGTTCGCGGCGCAGCTGGAGCTGGCCGCCGAGTTCGAGCTGCCGGTGCTGGTCCACACGCCGCACCGCGACAAGGTCGAGGGCACGCGCCGCACCCTCGACGTGATCAGGGAGTCGGGTGTCCCGCCCGAGCGCGTGGTCGTCGACCACCTCAACGAGCTGACCGTCCGCATGGTGGCCGACTCCGGCTGCTGGATGGGGTTCTCGATCTACCCCGACACCAAGATGAGCGAGCGGCGGATGGCGGTCGTCCTGCGCGAGCACGGGACGGCCAGGATGCTGGTGAACTCCGCCGCCGACTGGGGCCGCAGCGACCCGCTGAAGACCCGCGCCACGGGCCTGCACCTGCTGGCGGCCGGGTTCGGCGAGGACGAGGTGGACCGGGTGCTCTGGCGCAACCCGGTGGACTTCTACCGTCAGAGCGGGCGCCTGGAGCTGTCCGGAGAGAGCCCCGAGCCCGCCTTCGCCGGCAACTCGATCCTGAGAGGCGGGGTGGACGATGGGATTCCGGCACGCTGACGGGACGTTGGTGCACCTCGCCTACTGCACCAACGTTTTGCGCGAGGCCCTGCCGGCGACCGGACCGAAGGAGATCGCATGACGCTCGTCGTGCTCAACGTGGTCGGGCTCACCCCTCGCCTGCTGAGGCACATGCCGAACCTGCGCGCGCTGGCCGACGGCGGCTTCCGGGCACCGCTCGCGCCGGTGTTCCCCGCCGTGACCTGCTCGGTGCAGTCGTCGATGCTCACCGGCCTGCAGCCGCGCGAGCACGGCGTGGTGGGCAACGGCTGGTACTTCCGGGACCTGGGCGAGGTCCTGCTGTGGCGCCAGCACAACGCCCTGGTCGCCGGCCCGAAGGTCTGGGAGGAGCTGCCCCCAGGCGCCACGACCGGCAATATCTGCTGGTGGTACGCCATGGGCGCCCGCGTCGACTGGACGGTCACCCCGCGCCCCGTCTACCGGGCGGACGGCAGGAAGGACCCCGACTGCTACACCTGGCCGCCCGGGCTGCGCGACGACCTGACCGCCCGGCTGGGGACGTTCCCGCTCTTCGAGTACTGGGGCCCGACGGCCGCGCTCGGCTCCAGCCGCTGGATCATCGCCGCGGCCGGGCGGGTGCTCAAGCGCCACCGGCCGGACCTGCTGCTGGTCTACATTCCCCACCTCGACTACGACCTGCAGCGCTTCGGCCCGGACGGGCCGGAGGCCGCCGCCGCGGCCCGCGCGGTGGACGCCGAGCTGCGGCCCCTGCTGGAGCTGTCGGGCGAGCTCGGCCGCGTGCTCGTGGTCTCCGAGTACGGCATCACACCCGCCTCCAGACCGGTGGACGTCAACCGGGCGCTGCGCCGGGCCGGGCTGCTCGGCGTGCACACCCAGGCCGGCATGGAGTACCTCGACCCCTGGACCTCCAGGGCCTTCGCGGTCTCCGACCACCAGTGCGCGCACCTCTACGTCGCCGACCCCGCCGAGCTGGCTCGGGTGCGCGCGGTGGTGGCCGAGCTGCCCGGCGTGGACGCGGTGCTGGACCGCGCCGAGCAGGCCGCGTACGGCATCGACCACCCGCGTGCCGGCGACCTGGTCGCGATCGCGGAGCCGGATGCGTGGTTCACCTACTACTACTGGCTCGACGACGAGCGCGCCCCCGACTTCGCGCGTACCGTCGACATCCACCGCAAGCCCGGCTACGACCCGGCAGAGCTGTTCTTCGACCCGGCCGCGCCGCGGGCCGCGCGCCTGCGGGCGGCCGGCGCGCTGCTGCGCAAGAAGGCCGGCCTGCGCTACACGATGAACGTCGTCGGCCTGGACCCGTCGGCCGTCCGCGGCAGCCACGGCCGCCTGCCGGACACGGAGGCGGACGGCCCGCTGCTGATCTGCTCCGAGCCCGCGGAGGCGCGCGAGAAGTACGCCGCCACGGACATCAAGGACCTCATGCTCAGACTCGTCCGGACTTGATCAGGACGCTCCCTGGGTCCACTCCAGCACCGCCATCGCGCTGTGCAGCTTGTGCCGCGCCTGGTCGAAGGCGATGCTCCGCGGGCCGTCCAGCACGTCGGCGGTGACCTCCTCGCCGCGGTGCGCGGGCAGGTCGTGCATGAAGACGGCCCGCGGCCAGCCCGCCATCACCGAGGCGTCCACCCGGAACGGCTCGAAGACCGTCCGCCAGTCCGGGTCCGGCTTGGAGGTGCCGGTGGTCTGCCAGCGGGTGGTATAGACGACGTCGCACGCCTCGGGCAGGCCGGCCATGTCGTGCCGCTCGCGCACCACGCCGCCCGACCGTCCGGCCAGGGCCACGGCCTCGGCCAGGATGCCGGGTCGCAGGCCGTAGCCGGGCGGGGTGCGGAAGTCCAGCTCCACCCCGGGGAAGCGGGGCAGGGCCCGGGCGAGCGCGGCGGCGGTGTTGTTGCCTTCGCCGACGTACAACACGCGCAGCCCCTCGATCCGCCCGAACCTGGTCATCATGGTGGTGAGGTCGGCGAGGGCCTGCGTGGGGTGCTCCTCCGCGCTCATCGCGTTCACCACCGGCATCGTGTGGGCCGCGAGCGCGCGCATCTCCTCGGGCGGCCCGGCGGTGCGCAGCACCAGGCCGTCGAGCATCCCCGACAGCACGTGCCCGGTGTCCTCGACGGTCTCGCCGGTGTTGAGCTGCAGGTCGCCCGGCCCGTACGCGATGACCCGCGCGCCCAGTCGCAGCGCGCCCGAGGTGAACGCCGTGCGGGTACGGGTCGAGGTCTTGCTGAAGTAGATCCCGATGACCCTGCCGTGCAGCACGTCGCCGGAGGCAGTGACGTCCTCGGCGAGCTTCACCCCGCGCAGCACGACGTGCTCCAGCTCGTCGTCGGTGAGGTCGTTGAGGGAGATCAGGTGTCGGACGTCGGTCATGAGTCGGCCTCCAGCCGTTGAGTGGTCTCCTGCCCGATGGCCCGCGCCACCGCCTTGGCCAGCTCGGTCACGTGGGGTCGGCGCAGCACGCCGAGGTGGTCGCCGGGAACCAGGTGGAGCCGCAGCCGGTCGGCCAGCCGCACCCAGTGCTCGAGGTAGGCCGCGTACGTCTGGCCCCGGATGGATTCGTGCTTCTCCCGCACCAGCTCGTCGCAGAGGATCAGATGCACGCTGCCCTCGTAGGGCCGGAACGGGTAGGACAGCCGCGCCTCGAGCAGCTCGCGCCAGGACCGCAGCCGGTGGCCCCACTCCGGGCCGATCTCCTCGGCGCGGATCTCGCCGTCCTCCCCGTCGACCACGTCGCCGAGCACGGTGACCAGCTCGGCCCTGATCGCGCCCGCCTCGCGCTCGGGCAGGTCCGAGCGCAACGCGGCGAACAGCCGCTCCGCCCGCCGGAACACCTCCAGCTTGGCCAGGTGCGCCTGGTTGTCCCGTTCGGAGACGTCGAGCACCGGGTCGAGCAGCATCAGCTCGACCTGCTCGCCGTCCGCGCGGAGCCTGCGCGCCATCTCCCACGCGATGCCGCTGGACCCGCACCACCCGAGCAGGTGGTACGGCCCCGCCGGGCGGGCCACGCGCAGCGCCGCGAGGTATCCGCCCGCGATGTCCGGCACGCCGCCCGCCGGCTCGTGCCCGCCGTGCAGCCCCGGCCACTCGAACGCGGCCAGCGGCCGGTCGGGCGCGAGCTCCTCGGCCAGAGCCCGGTACCAGTGCCCGCTGCCGCCCCCGGGATGCACGCAGAACAGCGGGATCTCCGTGCCGGAGCGGCCCAGCCAGAGCAGCGGCGAGCGCGGCGCCCGGTCCGGCCCGGCCGCGGCCAGGCCCCGCACGGTCCGGTGCTCCAGGAAGTCACGGAAGGTGAGGTCGATCCCGTGCTCCTCGCGCAGCCGGACGATGATCCGCATCATCAGCAGCGAATGGCCGCCGATCGCGAAGAAGTCGTCGTCACGCCCCACCCGGTCGAGATCGAGCACCTCGGCCCAGAGGGCGGCCAGCGCCTCCTCTCTCGGACCGCGCGGCGCGGCGTAGCCGGTGACGGCCCGGCGCGCGCCGTCGGGGGCGGGCAGCGCGGCCCGGTCCACCTTGCCGTTCGCCAGCCTGGGGAAGGACTCCATGAGCAGGAAGAACGACGGCACCATGTGGCCGGGCAGCGTCCGGGTGACGAAGGCCCGCAGGTCGTCCAGGGCCGGCCCGGTGCCCTCGGGGATCACGTACGCCACCAGGTTCGGCAGGCCGTCGGGCCCCGGCACCGGATGGGCGACGGCCGCCCGCACCCCGGGGTGCGAGACCAGCGTGTTCTCGATCTCGCCCAGCTCCACGCGGAAGCCGCGGACCTTCAGCTGGTGGTCGATGCGGCCGATGATCTCGATCCGGCCGTCCGGGTGCCTGCGGCCGAGGTCGCCGGTGGCGTACAGCCGGGCGCCCGGCGTCGCGGCGTGCGGGTCGGGGCGGAAGGAGCCCGCGGTGTGGCCCGGCATGCCGAGGTAGCCGAGCGCCAGGCCGTCGCCGCCGATGTGGATCTCACCCGGCACGCCGGGCGGGACCGGCTCCAGCGCGCTGTTGAGCACGTGGGCGGTGGCGCCGTGGGCCACGGCCCAGCGCAGGGGCGACCCGTCGCCGGAGATCGCGGTGCCGAAGCAGAAGACCGTCGCCTCGTTGGGGCCGTAGAAGTCCCAGACCTGGGCCGGGGTGGCGGCCAGCCGCCGGGTGAGCGCCCGCGTCATGGCCTCGCCGCCCGACACGAGCCGGAACCCCGGCGGCGGCGACCAGCCCGACTCCGCCAGCATGCGCCAGGTGGTGGGGGTGGCCTGCATCCAGGTGACCCGCTCCGCCTCCAGCAGGGCCGCCAGCGACAGGGGGTCGCGGGCGAAGTCCTCCTCCGCGAGCACGACGGTCGCGCCGCAGGTCAGCGCGCCGAACAGGTCCAGCTGCGCCACGTCCGTGACGATCGGCACCACGGCTCCCAGGACGTCGTCCGCGCCGAGGCCGGGGGTCAGCGCGTTCGACGCCACCCGGCCGGCCAGCGCGCCGTGCCGTACCATCACGCCCTTGGGCCGGCCGGTGGAGCCGGAGGTGTAGATCACGCACGCGAGCTCGTCGGGGTGCGGCGAGACCGGCGGGGGAGCGGCGCCGCCGCTCAGCGGGGCCACCGCCGCGGGGAGGTCGCCGGGCAGGCGGTCGGCGACCTCGGGGAGGGTGATCATCGCCCGGGCGCCGGCGTCGCGCGCGAGCGAGGCCAGCCGGCCCGCCGGATCGCGGGGGTCGAGCGGCACGTACGCCGCGCCCACGCTCAGCGTCGCGATGAGGGCCGCCACCAGGTCGGCCGTGCGCGGCAGGCAGACCGCGACCACGCCGCCGTCCACGCCCATGTCGTGCAGCCGCGCCGCCCAGCCGCGGGCCCGCTCCGCCAGCTCGCCGTAGGTGGCGGAGCCCGCCGAGGCCCGTACGGCGACCTGGTGCGGCGTCCGGGCCGCCTGCGCGGCGAACAGCTCGTGCACCGAGAGCCCCGGCCCGTCAGCACGCGGCCCCACGCCCTGCTCCAGCAGCCGCCGGCGGTCCTCAGCGGGGAGCACGGGCGCCAGGGCGTCGCCGCCGGGGTCGGCGGCCATCGCCCGCAGCACTGTGCGGTACATCCGGGCCAGCAACTCCCCGTACGGCCGCCCCACCCGCTCGGCCCGTGCGGTGATCACCAGCGAGTCGCCCTCGGTGGACACCGCCAGCGGAAACTCGTTGGGGCTGATCTCGCTGCTCCCGGCCGTGTCCACCGCCTCACGGTCCAGCACGTGGAAGTCGAGGTAGTTGAAGACCACCTCCAACAGGCGGGCGCCGTCGCCGTGCCGGCGCTGCATCTCGGCCAGCGGGAACCGGCGGTACGGCCAGAGCTCCACCTCCTCGGCGAACACCGCGCGCACCAGATCCGTCCACGTGGCGGCGGCCGGCGGGGCGAGGAAGGGCACCGGGTTCAGGAACATGCCCCTGACCCGGTCGCCGTCCTTGACCTCGGTCCGGCCGTTGCACACCAGCCCGCAGTGGAAGCTCCGCTGCCTGGTGACCGAGCGCCACACCGTGAGATGGGCGGCCAGCAGCACGCTCTTCAAGGAGGCACCGGCGCTCTTGGCCAGCCGCCGCAGCCCCGGGTCGAGGTCGGCCAGCGGGACCGGCAGCTCGTACAGGCCGGGGTCCGCCGGATCGGCCCACGCCGACGGGATGGCCAGCGGCTCGGCGCCGGACAGCCGGTCCGCCCAGAACGCGGCGTGGACTTCATCGCGCAGGCTGCTCTGCTCCTGGGCGATGAAGTCGGCGTAGCGGACCGAGGGGGAGATCGGCTCGGCGGGCAGCGGCTGGCCGGCCCGGGCCGCGCGGTAGCAGGCCAGCAGCTCGGAGATGATCGAGTTGTGGCTCCAGCCGTCGAGGACGGCGTGGCATTCGGTGAAGCTCAGGAACCAGCGGTCCCCGGAGATCTGGTGGCCGCTGATCCGCACGAGCGGCGGCTCGGCCAGGTCGAAGGGTTCGGCCCGCTCGTGGGCGCGGAAGGCCGCCAGCCGTTCGTCGCGCTTCTCGGCGGGCAGCCCGCGCAGGTCCTCGTGGCCGACCCGTACGGTGGCCCGCGGGTGCACCAGCTGCATCGGCTGCTCGTACGTCCCGAGGTCGAAGGACGTGCGCAGCACCTCGTGCCGGTCCACCACGGCCTGGGCCGCCCGCCGCAGGGCCGCGGGGTCGAACGGGCCGTTGTCGCGGATGAGGTAGCTCGTCACGTTGTGGTAGAGGTTCAGCTCGGGGTCGGCGAGCAGCTCGTACACCATCCCGGCCTGCCCGACCGCCATGGGGTAGGCGTCGGACAGCCCGTCCGGCAGCCGCGCGCGGTCTGTCGCACTGACCAGCGCGAACGGGGCCACCCCCGCCCGCTCGCCGGAGTCCGCGCCGCCGACGCCGTCCCCACTGAGCTCGGCGACCGTCGGGTGCCGGAAGAGGTCCTGGACCGACACGTCGTGGCCGGCGTCGCGGAGCAGACCGACCAGCCGTACGGCGCGGATCGAGTCGCCGCCCAGCGCGAAGAAGTTGTCGTGTGCCCCGACTCGGTCCACCTGGAGGACCCGGGACCACACCTCCGCCACCGCCCGCTCCGCCGGGGTCCGCGGCGCGACGTACGCCTCCTCCCGGTCGGGGCGGACCTCGCCGGGGTCGGGCAGCGCCCTGCGGTCCACCTTGCCGTTGACCGTCAGCGGCAGCTCGGGCAGCGAGACGAACAGCGACGGCACCATGTAGGCGGGCATCCGCTCGGCGGCGTACGCCCGCAGCTGGGACGGCGTCAGCGCGGCGCCGTCCTTGGGCCGGACGTAGGCCACCAGCCGCCGCTCGCCGGAGGCGGGCTGGTGGGCGACGGCCACGGCGGTCTCGATGTCGGGATGCGCGGCCAGGAACGACTCCACCTCGCCCAGCTCGATCCGGAAGCCGCGGATCTTCACCTGGTGGTCGAAGCGGCCGAGGAAGCCGATGTCGCCGTTCGGCAGCACGCGGGCCTTGTCGCCCGACCGGTACAGGCGTGCGCCCGGCGGCCCGAACGGGTCGGGCACGAAGCGGGCCGCGGTCAGCTCCGGCCGGCCCAGGTAGCCGCGGGCCACGCCGGGGCCGCCGACGTAGATCTCGCCGGGCACGCCGACGGGGACCGGGTTCATCCGGGCGTCCAGGATGTGCATCGTCAGGTCGCGCATCGGCCGCCCGATCGGGCTGCGGTCGCCGCCCAGGTCGGCCTTGCCCAGCGCGCGGTAGGTCACGTGCACCGTGGTCTCGGTGATGCCGTACTTGTTGACGATCTGCGGCGAGGTGTCGCCGAAGCGGTTCCACCAGGGCGCCAGGGCCGTGACGTCCACGGGCTCGCCGGCCAGGATCACCAGGCGCAGCCGGAGCCGGTCGAGCGCCCGCTCGCCGCGTTCGGCCAGCTCGACCAGGCCGTGGAAGGCCGACGGGGTCTGGTTGAGCACGGTGACGCCCTCGTCGGCCAGCAGCTCCACGAGGTCCCACGGGGAGCGCGTCACCGCCGACGGCACGACCACGAGCCGCCCGCCGTAGAGGAAGGCGCCCCAGATCTCCCACACGGACACGTCGAAGGCGTACGAGTGGAACAGCGCCCACCGGTCGTCCGGCCCGAACCCGTACGTCTCCTCGTTGGCCGTGAGCAGCCGCACCACGTTCGCGTGGGTCACCTGCACGCCCTTGGGGCGGCCGGTGGAGCCCGAGGTGTAGATGACGTAGGCCAGGTCGCCGGGGTGCGAGGCGATCTCCGGCGCGGTCGCCGGCAGCCCCGCCAGCCGCCCGGACTCCTCCGGGGTGTCCAGCGCGACCGTCTCCAGCGCCGGCGGGAGCCGGTCCGCCAGCTCCCGCTCGGTGATCACGACCCGGGCTCCGGCGTCCGCCAGCATGTACTCGATCCGCTCCGCCGGGTGGTCGGGGTCGACCGGCAGGTACGCGCACCCCGCCTTCAGCGCGGCCAGCAGCGCCACCACCACCTCCGGCCCCCGCCGCAGGCAGATGCCGGCCAGGTCCTCCCGGCCGAGCCCGAGCCGGCGCAGGCGGTGGGCCAGCCGGTTCGCCCGCGCGTCGAGTTCGGCGTACGTGACGCTCTCCCCGCCGGCGCGCAGCGCGATCGCCCCCGGGGCCCTCCTGGCCCGCTCGGCGAAGCGCTCGTGCAGGCACGGCCCGTCCGGTGCGGTCCCGGCGGGTCCGCGGACCAGCTCGGCGTGCTCGGCAGGGCTCAGCAGGGCCAGGTCGGCCAGCCGCCGGTCCGGCTCGGCGGCGACCGCGTCGAGCAGCCGCAGGTAGTGCCCGGCCATCCGCTCGACGGTGGCGCGATCGAACAGCGCGATCGCGAAGGTCGCCTCGCCGGCGACCGAGCCGTCCGGCCGCTCCTCCAGCGTCCAGGTGAGGTCGAACTTCGCGCCCTGCGAGATCACCGGCAGCTCGGTGCCGCTCAGACCACCCGACTCGAAGGTCACCGGCTCGGTGTTCTGCATCACGAAGTTGACCTGGAACAGCGGGTGCGTGGACAGGTCGTGGTCCACGGCCAGCGCGCTCACCAGCCGCTCGAAGGGGACCTCCTGGCCGCCGTACGCGTCGACGGCGGTGGCCCTGGCGCGGTCGAGCAGCTCGCGGAAGGACGGCTCGCCGCTCACGTCGGCCCGCAGCACCAGCATGTTGATGAACACGCCGACGAGGTCCTCGACCTCCGTACGGGTCCGGCCCGCCACGGGCGTGCCGACGGCGAAGTCCTCCTGGCCGCTGTAGCGCGACAGCAGCGCCCACAACGCCGCCAGGTACGCCATGAACGGCGTGGCCCGGTGCTCGCGGCCGAGCGCGACGATGCGCCGGGCCGTCTCCGCGGGGATCTCGAAGGTCACCGTGTCGCCGAGCGAGCTCCACACCGCGGGCCGCTGGTGGTCGGCCGGCAGCTCCAGCGGCGGCAGCCCATCGAGCCGCTCCACCCAGTGCGCGAGCCCGCTCTCCAGCCGCGGCCCCGACACGTGCTCGCGCTGCCAGGCGGCGAAGTCGGCGTACTGCAGGGGGAGCGGGGCGGGCCCCTCGGCGGCGTGGAAGCGCGCGAGGTCGCGTACGAGCACGCTCGTCGACCAGCCGTCCACGGCGATGTGATGCACGATCACGGCCAGCACGTGGTCGCCGGGCGCGAGCCTGATCAGCCTGGCCCGCAGCACGGGGCCGGACTCGAGGTCGAAGGGCCGGGTGCCCTCCTCGGCGAGCAGCGACTCCAGCTCGTGCGGCCGCCCCGACAGGTCCACGAACTCGATCGGCACCTCGCCGGGTTCGTCGATCACCTGCACCGGGTTCCCACCGGCGTCGGTGCGGTAGCGCGTACGCAGGATCTCGTGCCGCGCGACGACGGCGGTGAGTGCGCGGACCAGGTCCGGCAGCCGGGGCTCGCCCGTCAGGCGCAGCACGATGGGCACCAGGTAGTCGGTGCCGCCGGGGCGGAGCCGGTCCAGCACCCACAGCCGCTGCTGGGAGAAGGACAGCGGCGGCGGGGTGTCCCGGGGCGCCGGCGCGATGCCGCCGCGCCCAGCGGCGGCTGCGGGGCGGTTGCGCAGCCGGTCCCGCAGCAGCCTCGCGCCGGCACCCGTCGTGTCGGGACCAGAATTCATGAGTCACTCTCCGCTTCCGTCTCGGCGATCCGTTCCAGTGCTGTGGCCTGCGCCGCGACCGTCGTCGCCTCGAACAGCACGCGCAGCGGCAGCTCGATGCCGAACAGGTCCTCCAGCCGGGTCATGACCCTGGTGGCGAGCAACGAGTGCCCGCCGATCTCGAAGAAGTCGTCGTGCACCCCCACGTCGGGGGTGCCGAGCACGCCGGACCAGACCTCGGCGATCGCCGCCTCGATCTCGTTGCGCGGCGCCACCCGTTCGCGGCCGGCCTCGGCCAGGCCGGGGCCGGGCGCGGGCAGCGCGCGGCGGTCTACCTTCTTGCTCGCGGTCAGCGGCAGCTCGTCCAGCGTCACCCACAGGCCTGGCACCATGTAGCCGGGCAGCCGGTCGCTCAGGTGGGCGCGCAGCCCGGCGGCGGAGCAGCTCACACCGTCGCGCGGCACCACGTAGCCCACCAGCCGGCGCTCACCGGTGGAGACCGGCTGCGCGGTCACGGCGCAGGCGCGCACGCCGGGGTGCTCGGCCAGCGCGGCCTCGATCTCGCCCAGCTCGATGCGGAAGCCGCGGACCTTCACCTGGTCGTCGATCCGGCCCAGGAACTCGATCACGCCGTCCGGGCGGTAGCGGACGAGGTCGCCGGTGCGGTAGAGCCGGTCGCCCGGGACGCCGCCGAACGGGTCGGGGACGAACCGGTCGGCCGTCATGCGGGGCCGTCCCAGGTAGCCGCGGCTGACGCGGGCGCCGCCGAGGTACAGCTCGCCGGGGACGCCGATCGGCACCGGGTTCATCGCGGCGTCCAGCACGTAGCAGCGGGTGCCCGGGACGGGCCGGCCGATGGGCAGGACCGCGTCGGGGGCGGACGCGGCCGTGTCCTGGCTGGTCACCGGGTGGACGACCGAGGTGATGGTGGCCTCGGTGGGGCCGTAGGTGCACAGGAACCGGCCCGGGAGGCCGGTCTCCGTCCAGCGGCGGGCGTCGTCGTGGGTGATCACGTCGCTGCCGACGTTCATCAGCCGGAGACCGGTGAGCCGCGGGTCTCCGGGGCGGACGCCGGCCATCATCTCGCGGTAGTAGGCCGGGGTGATCTCCATGTGGGTCACCCGCCGTTCGCCGAGCCGGTCGGGCAGCTCGGCGGGCGTCCAGAAGCGCGGCTCGCCGATCACCACCGTGGCGCCGGCCAGCAGCGTTGCCGCGATCTGGTCCATCGCGACGTCGAACGTCAGCGCGGCGAGCAGCAGCACGCGGTCGCCCGCGCGGATGTCGTAGGCGTCGGCGATGACCCGGCAGTGGTGGGTGTAGGCCCGGTGCGGCACCATGACCGCCTTGGGGCGCCCGGTGGAGCCCGAGGTGTAGATGAGGTACGCCAGCTGCTCCGGGTCGGCCGCCGGGGACCGCGAGCCTTCACCTGGCCTTTCGTCGTCGTCCACGGTCAGCACCGGCGCGGGGATGGGGCCGAGCCGGTCCAGGAGGTGGGAGGCGGTGACGACGGCGGCCGGTGCGAGGTCGTCGAGCAGCAGCGCCAGGCGCTCGGCGGGCTGCGCCGGGTCCAGCGGCGCGTACACGCCCCCGGCGCGCAGCACGGCCAGCAGCGTGACCACCGCCCGGCTCGACCTCTCCAGCAGCACCGCCACCGGCCGCTCGGGCCCGACCCCGGCGGCCCGCAACCGCCCCGCCAGCCCGGCGGCCCGTTCGGACAGCTCGCGGTAGCCGATCGGGCCGCCGGGCCCGTCCACGGCCACGGCGTCCGGGGTGCGGGCGGCCTGCGCCTCGAACGCCTCGTGCAGGCACTCGGGAGTCGCCGCCGGTGCGCTCTCCTCGTTCCACTCGCTCACGAGCCGGCGGCGTTCTGCGGGATCCAGCAGGTCCAGCCGGCCGATCGGGGAGTCCGGGCGGCGGGCCGCGCATTCCGCGAGGCGGGTGAAGTGCCCGGCCAGCCGGTCTATGGTCGCCCGGTCGAACAGCGCCGTCGCGTATTCGAGCTCGGCCCGGTAGCCACCCGCGGCATCCGCGGTGAGCGCGAGGGTCAGCTCGAACTTGGCCGTCGCCGGCTCGGCCGCCACCCGCCGCACGTCCAGGCCCGCCAGGCGCGGCGTGCTCCCAGGCGTCTCGCGCAGCTCGAACATCACGTCGAACAGCGGCGTGCGGGCGAGGTCCCGCTGCGGGGCCAGGTCCTCGACGAGCAGGTCGAACGGCACCTCGTCATGGCCGAACGCGTCGAGCGCTACGTCCCTGACCCGTTCGAGCACCTCGGTGAACGTCGGATCGCCGGCGAGATCGCAGCGCAGCACCAGGGTGTTGACGAAGAAGCCCACGGTGCCGTCGAGCTCCCGGTGGCCCCGCCCGGCGACGGGCGTGCCGATCGGCAGGTCCACCCCGCCCGTGTAGCGGTGCACCAGGGCGGCGAAGACGGCGAGGAAGGTCATGAACGGCGTCGCGCCGTGGCGGCGCCCGAGGGTGACCAGCGCGTCGGCGACCTCGGCGGGCACGCGGAACCCCGCGGTCGCGCCGCGGCCGTCCCTGATCGGCGGCCGGGGCCGGTCGGTGGGGAGTTCGAGCCGGGGCAGGCCGGACAGCCGCTCGCGCCAGTGGCCGAGTTCACGTTCCAGGCTCTCGCCCGCGAGGCTCTCCCGCTGCCAGAGCGTGTAGTCGGCGTACTGCAGGGGCGGCGGGGCGAGCCGCGCGTCCCGGCCCTCGATCTCCGCCTCGTACAGCTCCCGCAGCTCCGCAGCCATGATCTCCTCGGACCGGCCGTCGCAGGCGATGTGGTGGAGCACCACGGCCAGGACATGTTCGGCAGAAGCCACCCGGAACAGCCGGGCCCGCACCGGCGGGCGCTCGGCCAGGTCGAACGGCTCGCCGGCGAACGCCCGCAGCCGGTCGTCGACCCGCTCGCCCGGTCGCAGGTTCTCGACGGGGAGCGTGATCGGCCCGGCGGGCTCCACGATCTGCTCGGGATCGCCGTCCGGCCCCTTGGGGTAGCGGGTCCTGAGCGCCTCGTGGCGGCCGAACAGGCCGGCCAGCGCGCCGGACAGCGCGGCCACGTCGAGCTCTCCGGTGAGCCGGAACGCCCACGTCACGTGGTACTCGGTGCTGCCCGGCGCCAGCCGGTCGAGGAACCACAGGCGGCGCTGGGCGTACGAGAGCGGCACCGGCCCGGTGCGCGCCCGCGGCCCGAGCGCCGGCCCGTCGTCGCCCCCCGCACTCTCTCCCGCGCTCTCCAGCCGCCCGGCGAGCTCGGCCACCGTCCGGGCCTCGAACACCGCCCGCACCGGCAGTCGCACGCCGCACTCGGCGAGCAGGCCGGCCGTGACCCGGGCCGCCAGCAGCGAGTGGCCGCCGAGGGCGAAGAAGTCCTCGGTGGCGCCGATCTCGTCCAGGTTCAGGACGTCCGCCCAGACGCGGGCGACGGCCTTCTCGGCCTCGGTGGCCGGCGGGACGAGCGTGCGGCCCTGGCGGGACTCGTCCGGCGCGGGGAGCGCGTTCCTGTCGGTCTTGCCCGTCGAGGTCAGCGGGATCCGGTCGAGCTCGACGAAGACCGAGGGCACGTACGGCGCGGGCAGCCTGGCCAGCAGGTGCGCGCGCAGCTCCGGCTCGGCCGGCATGGCGCCCTTCGGCACCACGTATCCGATCAGGCGGGGCTGCCCGTCCGCTCCCGGCCCGGCCACGACCACCGCCGCCGCCACCGCGTCGTGCTCCGACAGCACGGCCTCGACCTCGCCCGGTTCGACCCGCACGCCGCGGATCTTCACCTGGTGGTCCTTGCGGCCGAGGAAGTGCAGCACGCCGTCGGCGTCGCGCCGTACGACGTCGCCCGTGCGGTACAGCCGCGAACCGGGCGGGCCATACGGGTCGGGCACGAACGACTCGGCGGTCCGGCGCGGCTGCCCCAGGTAGCCGCGCGCCAGCCCGTCCCCGGCGACGCACAGCTCTCCAGGGACCCCGAGCGGCACCGGCTCGCTCCTGGGCCCCAGCACGTGGACGCGGGTGTTGTCCAGCGGCAGCCCGATCGGCACGGTCCCCTCGGCGGTGCCGCGCGCGTACGGCCACGCGGTCACGTCGATCGAGCACTCGGTGGGCCCGTAGGTGTTGACGACCTGGGCGGGCAGCCGGTCGGCCAGCTCGCCGGGGAGCGGTTCGCCGGCGGAGAGCAGCAGCCGCAGCGAACCGCGGTCCCGCAGGCCGGGCTCGTCGGCCAGGGGCCGCCACATCGACGGCACGGCCTGCAGGATCGTGACCGCGTCGGCGCGCACGGCCTCGACCATGGCGGCAGGATCGCGCTCGACGCCCGGCGGGGCCAGGACGACCGCGCCGCCGGACACCAGCGGCGCGAACACCTCCCACATCGCGGCGTCGAAGGTGATGGCCGTCTTCTGCAACATCCTGTCGGCGGCGGAGAAGCCGAACGTCTCGACCGCCCACAGGACCCGGTTCAGGATGCCCCGGTGCGGGACGCCGACCCCCTTGGGGCGGCCGGTGGAGCCCGAGGTGTAGATGACGTACGCGAGCGTGTCCGGATCGGTGGGCCGGGCGGCCGCCTCCGGCGCGTCGTCCCCCTCTTCGGCGGCGGGCGTGACCAGCGGCGGGCCGGTGAGGGGCGACCCGGGGTCGGCGATCAGCAGGCGCGCGCCGGAATCGGCGAGCATCCAGTTCGAGCGGTCGGCGGGGTGCTCGGGGTCGAGCGGCAGGACCGCGGCCCCGGCCCGGTGCACCGCCAGCATCGCGACCACCAGGTCGGGACGGCGCGGCAGGCAGACGCCGACCACGTCGTCCCGGCGCAGCCCCGCCGCGCGCAGCCGGCGGGCCAGCCGCTCGGCGCGGGCGTCCAGCTCCCGGTACGTCAGCCGCCCGAACCCGCTGAGCACGGCCACCGCGTCCGGGGTCCTCCCGGCCTGCGCCGCGATCAGCTCGGGGATCCCGGCCGCCCCCCGGGGCCTCGCCGGTCCCTCGGCGAGGCGCGCCAGCGCGCGGGAGTCGGCCTCGTCGAGGATCGCCAGGTCCGCGACCGGGCCGCCGGGGTTCGCGGCGGCGCTGTTCAGCAGGCGCAGGAAGCTCGTGACGAGCCGCTCGACGCCGGCCGGGTCGAACAGCGCCGTCGCGTACTCGACGAGACCGTCCAGCCCCCCGTCGGCGCGGCGGGTGAGCTCCATCGTCAGGTCGAACTTGGACGTCCGGCCCGGCACCGGCCATGGCGTCACCTCCAGGCCGGGCAGCCGGAAGCGCTCCTCGCCCTCGTCACGGTAGGCGAACAGGATCTGGAACAGCGGGTTGCGCGACAGGTCGCGGTCCGGGACCAGCTCCTCGACCAGCCGCTCGAACGGCAGCCCCGCGTGGGCGTACGCCTCGGTGGCGCGCTCGCGCACCTGCTGGAGCAGCGCCTCGAACGTCGGGTCGGCCGACAGGTCGGCGCGCAGCACGATCGTGTTGACGAAGAAGCCCACGAGGTCGTGGGTCTCGGGGGTGTCGCGGCCCGAGACGGGGGTGCCGACGGAGAGGTCCGTGCCCCCGGTGTGGCGGGCGAGCAGCGCGAAGAAGCCGGTCAGGAACGTCATGAACGGCGTCGCGCCGTGGCGGCGGCCCAGCTCGGCCAGGCGCGCGGCCAGCGCCGGCGGCACGGTGAACCCGTGGGCGGCACCGCGTGGGTGGTGCACCGCGGGGCGGGGCCGGTCGGCGGGCAGCTCGGTGGGTTCGAGGCCGGACAGGCGGCCGGACCAGTAGTCCAGCTCGCGGGCCAGGTGCGGGCCCGAGTACGTCCGGTGCTGCCAGTGCGCGTAGTCCGCGTACTGGACGGGCGGGTCGGGCAGGCGTTCGCCACGGTAGGCGGCGGCCAGGTCCGCGGCGAGCACGCCGCTCGACCAGCCGTCGGTCGCGATGTGGTGGGTACGCAGGATCAGCACGTGGTCGTCGGCGCCGGCGCGGACGAGGTCGGCGCGGAACACCGGCCCCGTGGCGAGGTCGACCGGCTCCGACAGCCGCTCGGCCAGCACCTCGTCCGGGTCGCGGCGCTGGACCTCCAGCCGCGGGGCGGGCAGCGGGTCGACCACCTGGACCGGGTCGCCGTCGCGGCCGGTGACGTACCGGGTGCGCAGCACCTCGTGCCGGCCGGTGACCGCGGCCAGCGCGCTGGACAGGGCGGTCACGTTGAGCGGGCCCCGCAGGCGCAGCGCGGTGACGACGAGGTAGTCGGTCCGGCCCGGCACCAGCTGGTCGAGGAACCACAGCCGCCGCTGCGCGTACGACAACGGCAGGGGTGCGGATCGGCCGGTCCGCGTGACGGCGGGCACCGGAGCCTCCGGCTCCTCTTGGCGGGACGTCTCGCCGAAGGTCTCGGTGAATCCGGCCATCACCCGCGCGGCGACGACCTCGGCCAGCGCCGCGACGGTCCGGGTGGCGAACACGTCCCGGACCGGGACCTGGACCCCGAACCGCTCCCTGAGCCGGGCCGCCACCTTCGTGGCCAGCGCCGACTGCCCGCCGAGCTCGAAGAAGTCGTCGTCCGTCCCGACCCGCGCCACGCCCAGCAGGTCCGCCCAGATCGTGGCGATCGCCTGCTCGGCGGGGGTACGGGGGGCGACGTGCGGCCGGGCACTCGCCATCGGGGCGAGCGGCGGGAGCGCCCTGCGGTCCAGCTTCCCGTTGCCGGTCAGCGGCAGCTCCGCCAGCATCCCCCACAGCTCCGGGACCATGTGGGCGGGCAGCCGCCGCGCCAGGAACGCGCGCAGCTCCCCGAAGTCGGGCGTTTCCGGCCCCTCGGGCACGACGTACACGCTCAGCCTGTCGCCGTCCGGCCCGGACAGCACGACCGCGGCGGCCCGCACCCCGGGATGCCCGGTCAGCACGTGCTCGACCTCGCCCGGCTCCACGCGGTGGCCGCGCACCTTGACCTGCTGATCCACCCGGCCGACGAACTCCAGCTCGCCGTCCGCCCGCCGCCGCACGAGGTCGCCGGTGCGGTACAACCGCGAGCCGGCGGGGCCGTACGGGTCCGGGACGAAGCTCGCCGCGGTCAGCGCCGGGCGGTCGAGGTAGCCGCGCCCGACCCCGGCGCCGCCCACGTACAGCTCGCCGCAGACGCCCGCGGGGACGGGACGCATGGCCGCGTCCAGGACGTGCAGCGTCACGCCGGGCAGCGGGCGCCCGATCGGCACCGGCCCCGGCCGCGCGTCACCGGCCCGCAGCACGTTCACCGAGCACGCGACGGTGATCTCGGAGGGGCCGTAGCTGTTGACGACCAGGGTGTCCGGGGCCCATCGGGCCAGTTGCCCGCCCCGCAGCTGCTCGCCGCCGACGACGAGGCAGCGCGTGAAGCCGGGCAGCTCCTGCTCCGCGAGCGTGGCCGCGAGCAGGTCCAGGTGCGTCGGGGTCACCTTGACCATCCCGAACGGCCGTCCCGGCACCTCGACGAGCCCGTCCACCCCGGCGGCCGACTCGTCGGCCAGGGCGAGCGTGGCGCCGGCGGCGAGCGTGGGATACAGGGAGGTCAGCGCGAGGTCGAAGGCGAGGGACGTGTGCAGCGGGACGACGCCGCGCGGGCGGAGCTCGGCGACCGCCCAGGCCACGTAGTTCGCCAGCCCGCCGTGGGTGATCATGACGCCCTTGGGTCGGCCGGTGGAGCCGGAGGTGTGGACGACGTACGCGAGGTCGTCCGGGCTCGGCGTGACACCGGGAGGGGTGTCCGGCTGCCGGGCGATCCGCTCGCGCTCGGCTGGATCGTCCATCGCCACCAGCCACCCCGACCCGGCTCGCGTGACGAGCACCGCGGCGGCGGACCCGTCCCCGGCTCCGCTCGTGACGAGCAGCGCGGCGGGGGAGCCGTGCAGCCGGTCGGCGGGGTACGCGGGATCCAGGGGGACGTAGGCGGCGCCGGACTTCAACACGGCCAGCAGCGCCACGATCAGCTCGGGCGTGCGCGGCAGCCGTACGGCGACCAGCGTGCCCAGGCCCGCGCCGAGCTCCCGCAGCCGGTGCGCCAGCCGGTTGGCCTCCCGCTCCAGCTCGGCGTAGGTGAACGCCCCGGCCACCGCCACGGCGTCGGGGTCCGCGGCGGCCCGCCGCTCGATCATCTCGTGCACGGCCGGTCCCAGGACCGCCGGCGCGGCGGCGCGGCCCGTCCCGGCCAGGCCCTCCGCCTCCGCCGCCGACAGGAGCGGGATCCGGTCGACCGGTACCTCCGGCTCGGCCGCGACGGCCCGCAACACCCTGACGTACCACGCGGCGAACCGCTCCACCGTCCCGGCCTCGAACAGCGCCGCCGCGTAGTCCACCCGCCCGTCGAACCCGCCGTCCGCCCGCTCGGTGAGGTGCCAGCTCAGGTCGAACTTGGCGCCCGGCACTCCGGGCGGGTCGAAGCCCGGCGACTCCTGCCTGCCGTGCATGGTGAACATGATCTGGAAGAGCGGGTTGCGGCCCAGCTCGCGCGCCGGGGCCAGCTCCTCGACCAGCAGCTCGAACGGGACGTCGTCGTGGTCGTAGGCGGAGACGGCGCTGTCGCGGACGTCGCGGAGCAGCCGCGTGAACGGTGGCGCGCCGGACAGGTCCGCCCGCATCACGACCGGGTTGACGAACAGCCCGGCGAGCCGCTCGGTCTCCGGGCGGCCACGGTTCGACAGGGGGACGCCGACGGACAGGTCGCTCTGGCCGGTCACGCGGAAGAGCAGCCCGAAGAAGGCCGCCAGGTGGGTCATGAACGGGGTCGCGTCCTGCCCGCCACCGACCTCGGCCAGCTTGCCGGCGAGCGCGCCGGGCACCTCGAAACGCACGCTCCCGCCCGCCCGGTCCCGCCCCGCGCCGGCAGGGCGGGGGTGGTCCGGGGGGAGCTCGGTGGGCGTGGCGCCGGCCAGCCGTGCGCGCCAGAACCGCAGCCCGCGCTCCAGCCCCTCCCCGCTCAGCCGCGCGCGTTGCCAGGCCGCGAAGTCGGCGTACTGGACGGGCAGCGGCGGCAGCGGGTGACCGTCGTAGGCCGCGCGCAGCTCCTCCGCGAGGATCTCCTGCGAGCGATCGTCGGTGGCGATGTGGTGCAGCACGAACAGCAGCACGTGGTCCTCCGCCCCCAGCTCGACCAGCCTGAGCCGGAACGGCGGCCCCGCCGCCAGGTCGACGGGCCGCGCCAGCTCCTCGGCCAGCACCTCGCGCGGGTCGGCCCGCTCGGCCGGCACCTGCACCCGCACGGGCGGGTCCACGACCTGCACGGGATCCCCGCCGGGGCCGCTCCCGTACCGGGTCCGCAGGATCTCGTGGCGTTCGACCAGGAGGGTGAGCGCGTCGTTCAGCCTCGCGAGGTCGAGCGGGCCGGTCAGGCGTACGGCGAAGTGCTCCAGGTACTCCCGCCCGCCCGGCTCCAGCTGGTCCAGGAACCACAGCGCCCGCTGCGCGAAGGACAGCGGCAGCGGCCCACCGCGCGGGACGGCCGTGATCGGCACCGGACGGCGGGCGGCCGTGACCCTGCGGCTCAGCGCCTCGGCCGTGGGCGACTCGAACAGCGCGGACACCGGCAGATCCACGTCGAACTCGGCGCGGACCCGGTTCGTGGCCCTGGCCGCGAGCAGCGAGTGGCCGCCGAGCGCGAAGAAGTCGTCGCCCGCCCCGACCTCGGGCAACTCCAGGACGTCGGCGAAGATCCGCGCGATCGTCCCCCCGCCGGTGCGGAGTCCGCCTGCCGGGGTGGCGGGCGGCGCGGCGGGGACGGGCAGGGCCGCGCGGTCGAGCTTGCCGTTGGGCGTGATGGGGAACGCCGCCATCACCACGAACTGGGCGGGGACCATGTACGGGGGCAGCCGCTCCGCGCAGTGCGACCGCAGCTCCGCCGCCGTGGGCTCCTCGCCTTCCACACGGAGGTAGCCGACCAGCCGGGGACCGGCACCCACCGCGTGGACCACCGCGGCCCGCACCCGGGGGTGTTCGGCCAGGACGTTCTCGATCTCGCCCGGCTCGACGCGGAATCCGCGGATCTTGATCTGGTCGTCGGACCGGCCGAGGATCTCGATCCTGCCTCCCGGGTGGCGGCGGGCCACGTCACCCGTCCGGTAGAGGCGTTCGCCGGGCCGCCCGCCGTACGGGTCGGGGACGAAGCGCTCGGCCGTCAGCTTTGACCGGGACAGGTAGCCCAGCGCGAGGCCCGAGCCGCCGATGTAGAGCTCGCCCTTCCCGCCGATCGGCACGGGCGCCAGGCCCTCGTCGAGCACGTAAAGAGTGGTGTCGGCCACCGGGGCGAACTCCCGTACCTCGCCCTCGGCCAGCGCGGCGACGGAGGACCAGATGGTCGTCTCCGTGGGCCCGTACAGGTCCCAGAGCCGCACACCGCTCGCGCAGAGCCGGTCGGCGAGCTCGCCGGGCAGCTTCTCGCCACCGCAGAGCGCGACGAATCCCGCCGGCGGACGCCAGCCCGCGTCCAGCAGCATGCGCCAGGTCGCCGGGGTGGCCTGCATGACCCGCGCGTCCGCGCGGGCGAGCGCCGCGGCCAGCCGCTCGGGGTCGCGGGCGTCGGCACGGCCGATCACGACGACCCGGCCGCCGCGGATCAGCGGCAGGAACAACTCCAGCGCGGCGATGTCGAACGAGACGGTGGTGATCGCCGGGAAGACCGCGCCCTCGGCCAGGCCCGGGCGCTCGCCCATCGACGCCATGAAGTTGGCCAGCGCCCCGTGCGACACCATCACTCCTTTGGGCCGCCCGGTGGACCCCGAGGTGTAGATCACGTACGCGGGATCGCCCGGCAGCGGGCTCGGTGGTGTCACTGCGCCGTCGTCATGCAGCGGGTTCGGCGGCGTCACCCCGCCGCCGGCGGGCAGGTCGTCGAGCTCGACGACCGCGACCTCGCCCGGCAGGGCGGGCAGCGCCGCCCGGGCCTCGCGCGTCGTCAGCAGGACGCGGACGCCGGCGTCGGCGAGGATGTGCGCGAGCCGCCGCTTCGGATGCTCGGGGTCGATCGGCACGTACGCGGCACCGGACCGCATCACTCCGAGCAGCGCGCTGACCAGCCGGGTGCCGCGCGGCACGGCGACGCCGACGAGGTCGCCGGTGCGCACGCCGAGCCGCCGCAGGTGCCCGGCGAGCGCGTCCGCGGCGGCCGCCAGCTGGGCGTAGGTCAGCCGCGCGTCCTGCCCTTCGACCGCCGCGGCGCCGGGGGTCCTGCGTGCCTGGCGCGCGATCAGGTCCGGTACGAGCGGCGGGGCCGGTCGGCGTTCGGGGAGTGCCGGCAGTGCGGCGGCCCGCTCCTCGGCCGGCAGCAGCTCCAACCGGCCGAGGGGGACGGTCGGATCGGTCGCGGCGCTCTCGCACAGCAGCCTCAGCCGCGCGGCCATGCGCTCGGCGGCCCGCCTGTCCAGGAGCGCGGCGGGGAGCTCGATCTCGCCCGTCCAGCCGCCGTTCCGCCTGATGAAGCGCACCGTCAGGGCGCGGTGCGCGGTCCTGTCACGGAGGAATACCAGCTCGGCGGCGAGCGGGCCGAAGTCCAGTGGCGGTTCGTCCACGACCTCCACCAGCGGACCGGGCTCCCGGCTGGTGACGGGGGTCTCGCCGAGCAGCGACCGTACGCGGGCCACCGCCTCGTCGAAGGGCAGGCTCGACGGCAGGTCCAGCAGGACCGGCGTGGTGGCACCGCCGAGGGCCAGGACGAGCCCACCGGCCCACCGCCCGCTGTGCCGGGCCAGCAAGGTGTGCACGACCACCAGGAAGCCCGCGCCGAGGTCCTCGCCGGGTCCGGGCCCCGCGAAGGGAACGACGGACTCCGCCCCGGGCTCGGGCAGGGCGAAGGGAACGGCGTACCCCGCTGCGGGCTCGGGCGGGGCGAAGGGGACGGCGGGCAGCGTGAAGGGGACGGCGAACCCAGCGGCGGGCCAGTGCTTCGGCGGGAGACCGTCCGCGTGGAGGTCGGCCGGCCAGCTGCCGGGCCCGTCCGCCCACGCGTCCGGCCCCGCCGGGAGCGGCGGATCGGCCGTGGGCGGGCGTACAGGGCCGTGAACCCGGCCCGCGTAGAGGGCACCGAGGTCGGCGGCCAGGCGGGCGACGGTCGCGGGGCCGCCGACGGCCCGGTCCAGGCCGAGCAGCAGGACGTGGTCGTCCGGTCCCGCCGCCGCCAGGGTGACCGCCAGCGGCCCGCGCGGGTCGCGACCCAGATCCGCGCACAGCCGCGCCAGGTCGTCGGGGCGGGCCGCTTCCGGCCGCGTCAGGGTCGCCGTGTTCGGCGCGGGGGCGGTCGCGTCCGGCCGCGTCAGGGTCGGCGTGCCCAGCGCGGGACGGCGTGCCGCGAGCTCGTCGAGCGCCTCGGCCAGCGCGGTCTCGTCCAGTGCGCCGCGCAGCCTTACGGCGAAAGGGGTGATGCTGGGCGGGGAGGACCCGGTCATGAATACCTCGTGCGGTAGGTGATCAGTCCGCGTCGGCGGCCATCCGCCGTCGCAGGCTGAGCGGGCGCATGTCTGTCCAGACCTTCTCGATGTGGCTCAGGCACTCGTCGCGGGTCCCGGACGTGCCCTCGCTCCGCCACCCGGCGGGGAGGTCACGGTCGGCGAACCAGATCGAGTACTGCTCTTCGTGGTTCACCACGACCAGGTAGTGATCCCGAGCGGGCATGGATCCTCCTCAATGCGTCAGAAGAAGTCGGGAACCCGGATTCCGAGCTCCTTGCCGGCCGCCGAGTCGAGGACGTACGCGGCGACGGCGGCGTCCAGCGCGCCGAGCCCGAAGGGGGAGAAGACGGTGACGGACGCGGCGTCGTAGGGGACCGCGACCTTCCCGGACAGGACGTCGCCCAGTTCGGCGTGCACGAAGGCGCGGTCGCCGGTCGTCTGCTGCGCCAGGTCCAGCGAGGTCGCGGCCTTGCAGACGTGATCGGTGTCGTCGACCACGTTCCTGGCGGCGAGGATCGACGGGACGTCCAGGTCACGCAGGGAGATGTGGAGCAGGACCGTGCCCGGCCGGCAGGACGCCGTGGACAGGTGCGGGGCCGCGGCCGTGGTCGCGACGGAGACCAGCCGGTGCGCGGCCAGCGCGCTCTCGACGTCGTCCGCGATCTCCACGTGGAGACCCGCGAGGCGGGCCGCGAAAGCCTCGGCCCGTGCCGGGTCGGTGTCGAAGAGGGTGACCGCGGCCAGCTCGGGCAGCCGGGAGCGCAGGAAACGCAGGATCTCGAAGTTGATGACCCCGCAGCCGATGAGTGTCACGCCGTCCCGCACCCCGCCGGGGGCGCCGGCCGTGAGCGTGTCCGCGGCGAGCGCGGCACTGGCGGCGGTACGGCGAGCGGAGATCACCGAGCCCTCGACCATCGCCACGGGCCGGCCGGTGCGCGTGGAGTTGACCACGATGGTGGCGGAGGCGCGTTCGAGTCCCTGGTCGATGTTGCCGGGGAAGGAGGCGATCCACTTCACCGAGGCGACCGGCCGCTCCCCGCCCACGTACGCGGGAAGCGCGATGATGCGGTTGCGCGCCTCGTCGGGGAAGCGCAGGAAAGCGGCGTGCGGCACCGAGGTGTCCTTGGCGGCGTGCGCGACGTACGTGCGGGAGACTGTCCGGATCAGCGCTTCCTCGGCGCCGTCGAGGAGGTCGAGGACGTCCTTCCTGCGGAGGATCAACATGGAGTCCTCCTCTTCCACAGATGCATGATCTCCCCAAAGTGGTCGTGGACCCAGGCGTCGGAGTAGATGGTGTCCAGGTAGCGCTCGCCGCGGTCCGGCAGGACGAGCACGCAGGTGGAGCCGTCGGGGATCCGCGTCCGCAGCTGCTCGACCGCGCTGACGACCGCGCCGGAGGAGCCGCCGCACAGGATGGCCTCCGTGGCGGCCAGCACCCGGCAGCCGACGACGCAGTCCTGGTCGTTGACGTGCACGACCTCGTCGGCGAGGTCGTCGTGCCACAGCGGCGGGCGGATCGCGGCGCCGTGGCCCGGGATGAGCCGGCGGCGCGCGCTGTGTCCGAAGATGGCGCTGCCCTCGGCGTCGACGGCCACGACCCGGGTGGGCAGAGCGTTGCGCCGGGCGTAGTTGCGGCAACCGTGGAGTGTTCCGCAGGTGCCGGCCGCGATGAACATGTGGTCGGGAGGGCCGCCCAGCTCGGTGACGACCTCCCGCATGATGCTCTCCTGGGCGTGCGCGTTGAGCGGGTTGGCGTACTGGTTGGTCCAGTAGGTGTTCGGCAGCTCGTCGCGCAGCTGCCGCACCCTGCGCAGCCGGGCGGTCAGGTAGTCGCCGTTGTCGTTGCCGGCCTCGGTGACGAGGTCCACCTCGGCGCCGTACGTACGCAGGAGGGCGACGTTCTGCGCGGTGGTCTTGGGATCGACGACACAGATGAAGCGGATGCGCAGGCGCCGGCAGATCTGCGCCAGCGCGATGCCGAGATTGCCGGAGCTCGACTCCACGAGAACGGTACGGCCGGGGACGATCTCGCCGGTCTCCACGGCGTGCAGGATCATGCTGAGCGCGGCGCGGTCCTTGCTGCTGCCGCCGGGGTTCAGTCCTTCCAGCTTGCCGAAGAACCTGACGGGGGAGTCGGGGAAGAGCCGGTCGAGCGGAACGAGCGGGGTTCCGCCGATCGCGGACAGGACACCGCCTGTCGCGGCCAGGTGCGTGGTCACGGCGCCTCGTCCTCCAGGCCGGCTACGCGCCGGCCGGCGATTCGTCCGGGCCGCCGGAGGACTCCTGGCATTCGACGATGAACGCGGCGAGATCCTCGAATTGCTCCCCCTTGAAGTTCTCCAGCTTTTCCAGGATTTTGATGTTCAGGCTGTTCTCCAGCTCCAGCGCGACCTGTACGAAGGAGAACGAGTCGAGGTCCTTGAGGTTCTGCGGCTCCGGCATGTCCGGTTGTTCCGCGCAGATCATTCGCGCGGTCTCCCGGACCAGCTCGGTCAGTTGTGCTTTGTCGCGCATATTTGCCGTGCCTTTCATTCGGTTATTTCCGTCGGCCGACCGTAATCAGCGTCCGGTGCGGCGTCAACGCCGGCTCGTAAAGGCGTGGTCCCGCCAGCGGGACAGGATTCGGGCCGCGCTCAGACGATGCGGACCTCCGGCACATAGAGGATCCAGCGGCCGCCGGCCTCCTTGAACGCCTGCTCTTTCGCCATGATCTCGTCGGCGTGGTTCCACGCGAACAGCAGCGCGTAGTCCGGATAAGGGCTGGAGAACGCCTCGGGCGCGCGCACCGGAATGTGCGTCCCCGGGGTGAGCCGGTTCTGCTTGGCCGGGGTCGTGTCGCAGACGAACGGCACCAGCTCCGGGCCGAGGCCGCAGAAGTTCGTCACGGTGGCGCTCTTCGCGGTCGCCCCGTAGGCGGCCACCCGCTTGCCCTCCGCACGCAGCCGGGTCAGCAGCGCCACCAGGTCGTCGCGGATCTTGCGGACGTTGCCGGCGAAGCGCTCCAGCGTGGCCAGGCCCGCCAGATCGCGAGCCTCCTCCTCGGCCAGCAGCTCGGCGACCGCGGCGGAGGGCGTGCGCGCGCCCTGGCGGGCCAGTGTGTAGCGGACCTCGCCGCCGTGCACGCCGATGCGCTCGACGTCCACGAGCTCCAGGCCGTGGCGCGCGGCCATCGCCTGCACCGACTGGGCGCTGAAGAGGAAGAAGTGCTCGTCGTAGATCTGGTCGAAGGAGGTCAGATCGACGATGTCGCCCAGGTACGGGTCCTCGAAGACGAACACCCCGCCGGGCTTGAGCAGCTCGGTGACCCCGTTGAGGATCGAGTCCATGTAGGGGATGTGGCACAGCGTGTTGGCCGCGTAGATGACGTCCGCGGGACCCTCGGTCCGCTTGACGTCGGCGGCCGTGGCCTGCTCGAAGAAGTCCTTGCGCACCCGGATGCCCTTCTCGGCGGCGCGGTCGGCCACGCCGCCGGACGGCTCGACGCCGAGGTGGCGCACGCCCGCGTCGGCCACCGCCTTGAGCATGACGCCGTCGTTGCAGCCGAGCTCCACGATGAACGGGTCCTCGCCGGTGAGCTCGGCGGTCAGGAAGTGCTTGGCGACGCCCTCGAAGTGCGCCCGCATGTACGACGAGCCCGACGACAGGTACGGGTAGCTCTCGTGGAACATGCGCTCCCGCGGCACCTCCTCCATGAGCTGCACCATGCGGCAGGACTGGCAGACCCCCGTCGCGAGCCGGTAGAAGAACTCCTGCTCGCCGCCGCGGTCCGGGTCGACGAACGCGTCGGACAGCGGCTGGCGGCCGAAGTCGATGAATTCACGCACGGTGCCGCCGCAAATTCGGCAATGAGTCGTCGCGGGCATGAGGTCTCCTCGATTCGGATTCCGGGGGATGCCGCCGAGTAAAGTACGGCGGCCCCCGGCAGGCAAAAAACCGGGTCTGCCAAAAGCCGTCCCCTGTACCGCTGGCGAGACACGGGACCGCTCCTGATTCGCGCCGCCGACCGGATGTGCGCGTATGCTGCCAGCGCGAAAAGCCACCCATTTCAAAAAGGGAGCTAGCGGTGCGAATAATCGAACACGATCCGCCCCGGCAGGAGCCCCGCCCGGCCGGTGCCGCCGTCGCCGGAATCTACAACTCGGCGGTCGCGGCTTTCGCCATCAGCGCCGCCTGGGAGATCGGCGCGCTGGACGCGCTGCGCGAGCGCGGCGTGATCGACCCGCTGGAGTTCGCCGCCGAGCACGGCCTGGACGACAACGCCGCCAGGGCGATGTTCGCCGCGCTGGCCGCGGCGGACGTGGTGACGCGCCAGGACGCGAAGGTCCTCGCCGGGCCGCATCTCGACGAGGTCTACCGGCACAAGGCGTTCTTCCACTGGCTGACCGTCGGATCGGTCAGCCTGTTCGCCGACATGGCGAACGTGGCGCGGACCGACAACCGGGTCGGCCGCTTCTACAGCCGCAACGCCCCGGCCATCGGCTACGCCTGCCGCGACATCAACCGGTTGTCGTTCGAGCCGGTCTTCTTCACCGCCCTCGACAAGATCGGCTTCACCCCGGCGGCCGTCGCGGACCTGGGCACGGGCAGCGGGGAGCGGCTGGTGCAGCTGCTCGACCGCTATCCGGGGGCCCGCGGGGTCGGCCTCGACATCGCGCCGTCCGCGCTGACCGACGCGCAGGGCTATCTGGCCGGGCTCGGCCTCGGGGACCGGGTGGAGCTCATCGAGGCGGACGCCACCGCGCTGGACCCCGACCCGCGCTTCGCCGAGGTGGAACTGCTGACCTGCTTCATGATGGGCCACGACTTCTGGCCCCGCGAGCAGTGCGTGGCCTCGCTGCGGCGGCTGCGCGAAGCCTTCCCGAACGCCCGCAAGTTCCTGCTCGGCGACACCGCCCGCACCCGCGGGATCCCGGAGGCCGAGATGCCGGTGTTCACCCTGGCCTTCGAGGTGGCCCACGACCTGATGGGCGTCTACCTGCCCACGCTCGAGGAGTGGGAGGGCGTGTTCACCGAGAGCGGCTGGAAGCTGGACCAGGTCCACCACGTCGAGGTGCCGACGGATTCGGTGATCTACGAGCTGAGCTGACCGCCGGCGTCCGATCACATCGACCCCGCCGCGGCCAGGGCCGAGTTCGCCAGGGTCAGGGCGGACGCCGAGGCGCTGGTCGCCTCGGTCGACGGCGAGGGGCGGCCGCACGGGCTCACGTGCGACTCGCTCACCAGCATCACGCTGTCGCCGCCGACGCTCCTGGTCTCTGTGGGTGGCGGCAGCGGGACCCTGGAGGCGGTGCTCAGCCGGAGGGCGTTCGCGGTGAACCTCCTCCACGACGGCGGCCCGCGCGCGGCGGAGCTCTTCTCCTCGGCGACGCCGGGCCCCTTCACGCGGGTCGCCGCGCACCGGGCTGCCGCTGCCGGTCGAGGACGCGTACGCGACGGCCGAGTGCGAGCCGGCCCCGATTCTTGCCAGAATTCCGCCGCCCCATTCCAATGACGGGAAATAAGTTCGTCTCGCCGGCGAGACAGGCCGAGTAACGCCCCCCCATTCTCCGCTCACCAAGGAAGGCATCTCGTGCTCTTTCCTCATGCCGAGTCCGCGCTAATTCAGCTGAAACCGGCGACCGTCGCGGACGGCCGCGCGATCTATGACGTGCTGTTCGAGCTCGGCCGGGTCACGCTGCCCACCGTCGACGCCTACCTCGACGTCTTCACCAGGGGAGTCGCGGCCCAGTTCCTCGTCGTGAACAAGGGATCCGGCGAGGTCGCCGGGTTCACCGAGCTGTCCGAGGCGACCCCCGCGGGGCACGTGCAGGCCGCCGTGAACATCCGCCGGGGACAGGACGAGAAAATCGCGGCGGACGCCGCCGTGCTCACCGTTAATTTCGCCTTCGCCATGTGGCGGATCCGGAAAGTATATTTCCAGACGCACGAGGAGGGCCTGGAAAGTTTGGGTTTCTCCGGTGAACGTGCTCTGCTGGTCCGCCAGGAGGCGACTCTCGCCGACCACCTGTATTTCCAGGGCCGGACCTGGGATATGCACATCCATTCGATCCGGCGTGAGCAATGGGATGAGCAGGGTGTGCCGCTCGTCAAAGAGATCGTCTGATCACGCGTCCCGGAGGTGCGTCGCAACATGAGCCAGTACGTATGGGGTTACCTGCAGGAGTACGAGGACGAGCGGGACGACCTCCTCGACGCCGTCGACAGCGTCTTCCGCTCGGGGAGCCTGATCCTCGGCCCGAGCGTGCGGCGGTTCGAGGAGGAGTTCGCCGGCTACCACGGCGTCGCGCACTGCGCGGGAGTCGACAACGGCACCAACGCGATCGTGCTCGGCCTCCAGGCCCTCGGCGTCAAGCCGGGCGACGAGGTGATCACGGTGTCCAACACCGCGGCGCCGACCGTCGTGGCCATCGACGCGGTGGGCGCCACCCCGGTCTTCGTCGACGTTCACGAGGACGACTACCTCATGGACGTCTCGCAGGTCGAGGCCGTGATCACCGAGCGGACCAGGTGCCTGCTGCCGGTGCACCTCTACGGCCAGTGCGTGGACATGGCGCCGCTGCGGGCGCTGTCGGCCAAGCACGGCATCCCCATCCTGGAGGACTGCGCGCAGGCGCACGGCTCTCGCCATCACGGCGAGATCGCCGGCTCGATGGGACTGGCCGCCGCGTTCTCCTTCTACCCGACCAAGGTTCTCGGCGCGTACGGCGACGGGGGCGCGACGATCACCAGCGACGCCGGCGTGGACGCGGCCCTGCGCCGCCTGCGCTACTACGGCATGGAGTCCGTCTACCACGTGGTCGAGACGCCCGGCCACAACAGCCGCCTCGACGAGGTGCAGGCGGAGATCCTGCGCCGCAAGCTGCGGCGGCTGGACGCCTACGTCGCCAGGCGCCGCGAGATCGCCCAGCACTACCGCGAGGCGCTGAGCGACACCGAGCTCGTGCTGCCCGCCACCACTCCCGGGAACGAGCATGTCTACTACGTGCACGTCGTCCGGCACCCGGAGCGCGACAAGGTGCTCGAGGCGCTCAAAACCCACGACATCTTCCTGAACGTCAGCTACCCGTGGCCCGTGCACCGGCAGAAGGGCTTCCTCCACCTGGGCTACCAGCAGGGCTCGCTGCCGGTCACGGAGAAGCTCGCGGACGAGATCTTCTCGCTGCCGATGTACCCGTCGCTGTCGGACTCGGAGCTGGACAAGTTCATCGACACGTTGCGGGACGTGCTGGCGACGCTCTGACGAGGAAGCGGCGATATGACTGAGCGACACTCCGCAGGCGACGGCATCGCCACGACGTACCCACCGGCCCGGCCAGTGGCCTCTCTCGACGAGTTCTGGTCCTGGTGGGACGAGCGGAGCCGGGCCAACCGGTTCGAGGTGGTCCAGGTCCCCTTCCGGGAGCTCGGCGAGTGGGACTTCCAGCCGGAGACCGGCAACCTGGCGCACCGCAGCGGCCGCTTCTTCACCGTCGAGGGGCTCCAGGCCCGCGAGGCCGGGGTGGACGCCTGGTCGCAGCCGATCATCAACCAGCCGGAGATCGGCATCCTCGGCATCGTGGTCAAGGAGTTCGACGGGGTACTCCACTGCCTCATGCAGGCCAAGATGGAGCCGGGCAACGTCAACACCCTCCAGCTCTCGCCCACGGTGCAGGCCACCAGGAGCAACTACACGCAGGTCCACCGCGGCGGCACCACCCGCTACCTGGAGCACTTCGTCGGCCCGGGCCGCGGCCAGGTCGTGGTGGACGTGCTCCAGTCCGAGCAGGGCGCGTGGTTCTGGCGCAAGCGCAACCGCAACATCGTCGTGCTGGTGACCGAGGACATCCCGGTGCACGAGGACTTCCGCTGGCTGAGCCTGCGCGACGTCCGGGCGCTGCTCCGCGTGGACAACCTGGTGAACATGGACGCGCGCACCGTGCTGTCGTGCATGCCGTTCGAGCTGCCGCGGGAGCCGTCGCAGCCGTACGGCGACGAGTTCACCGACGCCCTCGCCCGCTCCTACGAGCACGGGTCCGGCGCCGGACTGCACACGGCGGGCGAGATCCTGAGCTGGTTCACCGAGGCGAAGACGCGCTGCGACTGGACGGCCCGCCTGATCCCCCTCTCGCGGGTGCGGCGCTGGTCGCGTGACGACCACGAACTCGCCGACGACGAGCGCCGCCTCTTCCGGATCATCGGCGTCCGCGTCGAGGCCGTCACCCGGGAGGTCACCCGGTGGAGCCAGCCGCTGCTGGCGCCGCGCGGCCAGGGGGAGGCGTGGCTCGTCACCCGGGCCATCGACGGGGTCCTGCACGCGCTGGTCCGCGCCCGTATCGAGTTCGGCCTCATGGACCTGGTGGAGATGGCGCCGACCATCCACCTGCTGCCGGGCGAGAGCCTCACCGACGTCAAGGAGCCGCTGCTCAAGGAGCTGGTCTCCGCCGACGCGGGCCGGGTGCGGTACGACGCGGTGCTCTCGGAGGAGGGCGGGCGCTTCCACCACGCGCTCACCCGCTACCGGATCGTCGAGGTGGACGACGCCTTCCCGGTCGAGGTCCCCCAGGACTTCTGCTGGATGACCGTCCGCCAGCTCACCGACCTGCTCCGGCACGGTCACTATCTCAACATCGAGGCCCGGAGTCTGCTGGCGTGCCTGCAGAGCGCGCTTTGACGGCGCGGACCGAGGAGGCTGATTTCCATGCATGCTCGCGCGCTGGCCGTTGAGGGCGCCTTCGAGTTCACACCCAAGGTCTTCCCCGACGACCGCGGGTCCTTCGTCTCGCCGCACCAGCACCGCGCCTTCGTCGAGGCCGTCGGCAGGCCGCTGTTCCCGGTGACGCAGACCAACGTCAGCACCTCGCGGCGCGGGGTGCTGCGCGGCGTCCACTACACGCTCACCCCGCCGGGCACGGCGAAGTACACCTGCTGTGTGCGGGGGAAGGCGATCGACATCGTGGTGGACATCAGGGTCGGCTCGCCCACTTACGGCCGCTGGGACTCCTCCGTCCTCAACGGGGTCTCGTACCGGTCGCTCTACCTGCCGGTGGGGGTGGGGCACGCGTTCGTCGCGCTGGAGGACGAGACCATGATGACCTACCTGCTGTCGGAGCCGTACGAGCCGGACCACGAGCTCGCGGTGGACCCGCTCGACCCGGCGCTCGGGCTGCCCATCCCCGCCGACATCGAGCCGATCATGTCGCAGCGCGACCTGGCCGCCCCTACGCTGGCCGAGGCCGCGGCGGCCGGTCTGTTGCCCGACTACGCCACCTGCAGGGAGATCGAGTCCGGGCTGAGCCTGCCCGCGGGCTAGCCGTGCTGACCTGTGCCGTCCAATGGGGGAGACCGATGCGCATCCTGTTCACGACCGTCGCCCTGCCGGGCCACTTCTTCCCGCTGGTGCCCCTGGCCTGGTCGTTGCGCTCGCTCGGCCACGAGGTCCTGGTGGCCGCCGCCGAGAACTTCGTGCCTGCCGTCTGCCGCTCCGGCCTCCCGGTCGCCACCTGCGGCCCGGCCGCCGACTTCGTGACGCTGGCGGCCGAGGAACGGGGCGCCGACGGCATCTCGCAGGGCGCCGGAGCTCCCGGCGCAGGCGGCATTCCGCAGGGCGAGGAGGGCGCGCGCGGGCACGGGCGGCGCTTCGGCCGGCTCGCCGCCAGCGGCCTGCCCGGCATGCGGGCGCTGGTGGCGGCCTGGCGGCCGGACCTCGTGGTGAGCGAGCGGGCGGAGTTCGCCGGTCCCCTTGCGGCGGCGGCGCACGGGGTGCCGCTCGTCGAGTACCAGTGGGGCGTGGCGCCGCTGGACGCGTACCGGGCGGGCGCGGCGGAGGCGCTGCGCGACGAGCTCGCGGCAGCCGGCCTGGCCGCCCTCCCCGAGCCGGACGAGGTGCTGAACCCCTGGCCGCCGAGCCTGCGGCTGCCGCATGCCGCCGGGCACCAGAGCCTGCGTTACATCCCGTACAACGGGGACGCGCACGTGCCGGCGTGGGCGTTCGAGCAGGGGCGCAGGCCGCGGGTCTGCGTCACCATGGGCACGCTCATCCCCCGGCTCGGCCCGCGCGGCGTGCGCGAGCTCGTGCTCCCGATGTTGGAGCGCCTGGCGGAGCTGGACGTGGAGCTGCTGGTGGCGGTGGACGACGCTGTCGTGGCCGGCTGGCCGCCGCTGCCCCCGGCCGTCCTGGCCGCCGGGCGGATGCCACTGGCCCACGTGCTGCCCGGCTGCGCGGTCGCGATCAACCACGGCGGGCAGGGCAGCAACCTCACGGCGCTCGCCACCGGCTGCCCGCAGCTCGTCCTGCCGCAGTTCGACGACCAGTTCGACAACGCGGACGCGGTCGTCCGGGCGGGCGCGGGGCTGAGCCTGCCGCCGGAGGAGCTCACGGCGGAGGCGGTGGCGGACCGCTGCCGCGCGCTCCTCTCCGACCCCGGGTACGGCCGCGCCGCCTCGGCCGCCGCCGCCGAAATGGCCGCCCTGCCCGACCCCCAGGAAATCGCCGACATCCTGCACAAGCTCGCCGCCTGATCCCGCCGCGCCCGCCCGATCGAGCGCCCCGCGCTGGGCATCCCGCGCCTTTCCCAGGTGGCGGGTACGGGCGAGCGGCGCTCGGGGTGGGAGCCGCCGCGACCCCCGGGCTCAGAACATGGTGTCCCGCCACGGCGGGACGGCATGGGTCATGGCCAGGGACGTGGTTTCGAGCGCCCCCTTGCGGAGCTCCCGCACCAGGCCCGCCCGCGCCAGCGCGGCCAGCGAGTGGCCACCCAGGTACGCCGACCCGAGCTCGCGCACGTCGAGCGCCAGGTCCGGGGAGGAGGTGGTCGGCTCGCAGGTGGCGCCCCCGACATCGCCGCTCAGCCGCCAGCGCCGGCCGTTCCACGGGCAGACCTCGTCACGCACCTCCAGCACCACGTCCACCGGGACCGTGTACGTCCGCGCCGCCAGCCCCCTGCCCACGTCGACCAGCCGGATCCGGTAGTCGGACAGGCACATCGCGGTCGGCTCGGCCTCCGACAGCAGGACGAGCAGCGGATCGTCCACGGCCAGCCCGCCGTGCCTGGTCGTCGCCATCAGGTCCTGGTCGATCAGCAGCCGCCACAACGCCACGTACGACGCCAGGTCGGTGGCGTGCACGCGGTCCACCTCCACGGCGCCGTCCCCGTCGCCCGCGGTCTCGGCGCGGTAGTAGGCGAACCCGGTGACCGCCCCGCCGCGCTCGGCCAGCACGCATCGCACCGGCGAGCGCCAGCCCGGCGTCATCGTGGACGGGTCGTTCTCCAGTTGCCGCCGCCACAGGCTGGTGTAGCGGATGGTCCCCGGCCGGCCGGCGGTGGCCGCGTCGTGGACGTCCGCGCACACCGCCCGTACGGTCTCCGCCGCCGCGTACCGCAGCCGCACGTCGTCGGCCCCCTCGACCGGCGGCAGCGCGGCACCCCGGGGGATGTCCACGGCGATCTGCCGGCCGGCCGGCCCGTACCCGAACCGGCCGTAGATCCCCGCGCTGCTGGTGGTGAGCGCGGCGACCGGCTCGGCACCGGCCTCCCAGAGGCCGGCGAGCTGGCGGCGCATCAGCCCGCCCAGGATCCCGCGCCGCCGATGGGTGGGCAGCACGGCGCAGAGCGCCACGCCGGCGGTGGGCACCTCGCCGCCGGGCACGCGCTGCTCCACGGACAGGATGCCGGCGTGCCCGACGAGGTCCCGGCCGTCATAAGCGGCCAGGCTGCGCCGTGACTCGAACAATCGGCTGAAGGGGTCGCCGGGCCCGTCCGGCCATTCGAAGCCGAACGACAGGCTGAGCAGCTCGCGAACGGCCGGATATCCGTCTGACAGTTCCCGGATCTCGATTTCCGCCATGCCGACAATTCTGCGGGCATTTATCGGCGGGCCGAAGAAATCGGGGTCAGCTCCCGGACTTGTGAATGGGCGGATCGGCCCGGCGCCATTGCTGGGTCTTCTCCTCGTCGCGAACCACGATGCCCATCTTGGCCAGTTCGCGGCGCAGCTCCCGGACCGGGCCGCCGTCGCCGAGCTTCTCCCGCAGGAGCTCCCGCGCCCGTAGCACGGCGTTGGCGGCGGCGGGCAGCTCCGGCTCGTCCGGCCGCCACACCCGGAAGTCCGCGTCGTGCGGATCGTCCTCCAGCCAGGTGTAGCCGTGCTTGCGGAAGGCGCCGGCGACCGGCTCCACGCGCAGGTCCCAGGGCTCGCGCGCGGCCTCGCCGCCGTCGGGCCGCAGCAGCACGAGCTGGTTGCCGGCGCAGAAGACCGACTCGACCTCGGCCCGGTCCACCTCCTGGTGGTGGCCGCCTCTGCGCAGCGTCACCACGTCGCCGGACAGGGTGACGCCGAGCCCGGCCCGGCGCAGCAGCACGGCCGCGACCAGCCCCGCGACCGCGCCGATCGCGCACACCGCGACCGTGAGGTACGGCTCCGGCACGACCTTCAGCACGAACGTGATGATCTCCTGGTAGGGCGCCCAGGGCAGGTCATCCGCCCAGACCGCGACGATCTTCACCAGCCACGCCAGGCCGAACCCGGCGACGGGCAGCACGGTCCAGGCCAGCGCGGTCAGCCAGGGTGGCTCACCCACGACCGTGACAACGTCGGACCCGGAAGTCTCGGCCGTCTCCGGTGCCATTCGGTATCCCTCCGCAGGATCCAGAAGCTCACTTCTTCATGGCGCCCGCCACCGTCAACACGATGAGGCCGAGCACGAGGAGGCCGATGTTGGCCCAGATTTCATAGCCCTTGAGGAATTCCAGGTACGGCACGAGCACCCAGAAGCGGAACCAGCCGATCCATTCGTGCACCAGCCCGGCCGCGCCTTGAATGACGAGTAACGCACCCAGGATTTCGACCAGTTTTCTCATGGCCCAAAGGCTAGCCCAGGAGTTCGTGCCGTGCGCAACTCAACGGCGCACGGACGCCGCCGTTAAAACGGCGGCGTCTGACAGCTTGTCAAGGGCTGAGTTCGGCGCTAGAACAGAGTCGGATTCTCCGGCTCGATGCCGCGCAGCCCGTCGTAGTCGAGGGTGACGCAGTCGATGCCGCGGTCCGTGGCGAGCACGCGCGCCTGCGGCTTGATCTCCTGTGCCGCGAAGACGCCGCGCACGGGCGCCAGCAGCGGGTCGCGGTTGAGCAGCTCCAGATAGCGCGTGAGCTGCTCGACGCCGTCGATCTCCCCCCGCCGCTTGATCTCCACCGCCACGGTCGCCCCCAGGGCGTCCCGGCACAGGATGTCCACCGGCCCGATCGCCGTCATGTACTCGCGCCGGATCAGCGAGTAGCCGTCCCCCAGCGTCGTGATGTGCTCGGCGAGCAGCTCCTGCAGGTGAGCCTCCACGCCGTCCTTGATCAGCCCGGGATCGACGCCCAGCTCGTGGCTGGAGTCGTGGAGGATCTCCTCCATCGTCAGGACCAGCTTCTCGCCGGTCTTGCCGTGGGTGACGGTCCAGGTGCCGTCGTCCTCCTTGAGCTTGCACGGCGGGTTCATCCAGTTGAGCGGCTTGAAGGCGCGGTCGTCGGCGTGAATGCTCACGCTCCCGTCCGCCTTGATCAACACGAGTCGGGGCGCCATGGGGAGGTGCGCCGTGAGTCGTCCGATGTAATCCACGCTGCATCGCGCGATGACCAGCCGCATGACGCCCCACCTTAGCGGCTCTGGAAAACTGGACGCATGGCGTTCGAACGGGTGGGAGTGGTCGGGCTCGGCACGATGGGAGCCGGGATCGCCGAGGTGTTCGCGCGGGCCGGCCTGCGCGTGATCGGGGTCGAGGCCGACGCCGAGGCGCTGGCCAGGGGTCGCGGGCATCTCGAGCGCTCCACCGGCAGGGCCGTCGACAAGGGCAAGCTGGCCCCGGGGCAGCGCGACGAGATCCTCGGCCGCATCACGCTGACCACCTCGCGCGAGGACCTGCGGGACGTCGATCTGGTGGTGGAGGCGATCCCCGAGATCCTCGACTACAAGATCGCGCTGTTCAAGGACCTCGACCGGATCTGCGAGCCCGGGACCGTCCTGGCCACCAACTCCTCCTCGCTGTCCGTCACCGCCATCGCCGCCGCGACCGGCCGCCCGGGGCAGGTCGTGGGGATGCACTTCTTCAACCCGGCGCCGGTGATGAAGCTGGTCGAGGTCGTGGGGACGGTGGTGACCGCGCCCGGCCTCGTGGCGGACGTCGCGGCGCTGGCGGGCAGGCTGGGCAAGACGGCCGTGCCGGTGGGCGACCGGGCCGGGTTCGTGGTCAACCGGTTGCTGCTGCCCTACCTCAACCAGGCAGCGGTGCTCATGGAGCTGGGCGTGGCCGGGCGCGACGACATCGACGCCGCGATGAAGCTGGGCGTGGGGCTGCCGATGGGGCCGTTCACGCTGCTCGACCTGATCGGCCTCGACACCGCGTACGGGGTGATGGAGGTGCTGTTCGACGAGACGCGCGACCGGCGGCACGCGCCCGCGCCGCTGCTGCGCGAGCTGGTCACGGCCGGGCTGCTGGGCCGCAAGTCGGGCCGGGGCTTCTACGGTGACTCGCCGCAGGAGGAGCCGGCGAAGTCGAGGCTGGGCACGTTCGGCGTGGCCGGGGCCGGCGGCGACGGGCTGGCGGAGCGGCTGCGGGCGGCCGGGTTCAAGGAGTCCGAGGACCCCGACGTCGTGCTGCACCTGGCCGACCGTCCCGTGATCGAGCACGCCGTACGCCTCCCCGACCCCGCCAGGATGGTCGGCGTGCACCTCGCCGGCGACCAGGTGGCCGAGCTGGCCGCCACGGTGCTGACCTCGGAGGAGGCCGCGAGCGCCGCCAGGGACCTGGTGAAGATCGCCGGGCTGACGCCCGTGCCGTGCAAGGACCGGGCGGGGTTCGTGGTCGACGCCCTGCTGTTCCCCTACCTCAACGACGCCGTGCGGATGCACGACTCCGGGTACGCCTCGATCGACGACATCGACGCGGCCATGCGCCTGGGCTGCGGCTATCCCGCCGGGCCGTTCGAGATGCTGGAGTCGCTGGGCCTGGCGAAGGTCCGCGACGGGCTGAGAGCCCTCTACGCCGAATACCGCGAGCCCGCCTTCGCGCCCGCCCCTCTGCTCGACCAGCTCGTCACCGCCGGTGTCAGCCGATTCCCGCGTCCATGAGCCCACGCCGCGCCCGCCGCAGGGAGTCCTCCCGTCCCTTCGGCTTCCCGACCGGGCTCGACAAAGTGGAGGAATGGCCCGACGGCGAGTGGAAGGTGCGCATGCTCACCGGCGCCTCCTCGACCAAGGACTACCGATGTCCGGGCTGCGACCAGGAGATCCGCAGCGGCCAGTCGCACCTCGTCGCCTGGCCCAACTGGCCGGGAGGCGACGAGGAGCGCCGTCACTGGCACACCGCCTGCTGGCGCAAGAGACTCGACCGCGGCCCCGGCCGCACCCGTTATTGAAGGGAACCCCCGAAGTGGAGATTCGCGCGGCCACCGTGCTGCCCGCCCGGCGCGAGCCGATCGAGCTGGAGACGGGCGACGGCCTGACCCTGGTCGGCGAGCTGGCACTGCCCCTCGACCGTCCCCCCGTCGCGACGCTGGTGACGCTGCACCCGCTGCCCACCCACGGCGGGTTCATGGACAGCCACGTCTACAAGAAGGCCGCCAACCGGCTGCCCGCCCTCGCCGACCTGGCCGTGCTGCGCTTCAACACCCGGGGCACGTCCTCCGAGCGCGGCACCTCGGAGGGGACGTTCGACGGGGGAGAGGGCGAGCGGTTCGACGTGGCGGCGGCGCTGGAGTACGCCGAGTACCACGACCTGCCCCAGGTGTGGGTGGTCGGCTGGTCGTTCGGCACGGAGCTGACGCTGAAGTGGGCGCACGACCCGCTGGTGGAGGGCGCGATCCTGCTCTCGCCCCCGCTGCACCGGGCCACCGACCACGACCTGGACGCCTGGGCGCGGTTCGGCCGGCCGCTGACGGTGCTGGTGCCCGAGTTCGACGACTACCTGCGGCCCGAGGAGGCCCGCGCGAGGTTCGCGAGGGTGCCGCAGGCGGAGGTCATCGGGGTGGACGGGGCCAAGCACCTGTGGGTGGGGGAGCCGTACGTCCGCATCGTGCTGAACGAGATCGTCAAGCGGGTCAACCCGGCCGCGTCGCCGCTGCCCACGGACGTCTGATGTGCCATGACGGAAATTTCCGGACAAATCAGGTTTATGAAGGAAATTTGAGCAGAATGAGCAAAACTCTAGACCTCTCGTGTTGTCAGAGTGAAAATCCGATCGTCAACCGAAGATCGTGGAGACGCCGGGCGGGTATGCCTTCTCGCGCGTAACCCCTGCTCACCATGGGTGAGGACGTATGCGGGCAGTTCGTGGGTTGGTTGCGGCGGCGTTAGCTTTCTCGATCTTGGCGGTGCCTGATCCGGTGCCCGCCGTCGCGGCGAAGACAGTGGCACCACCGCAGACCGTCCAACCACCCGAGGACTCCGCGCTCACCCTCGCCCGCAGCACCGGCAAGCCCGTCGAGGTGGAAACACAGCGCAGCGAGACCCGCCAGGTCTGGGCCAAGCCCGACGGCACGTTCACCCTGGAGCAGTACGTCCGCCCGGTGCGCGTGCGCAAGTCCGGCGGCTGGGTCCCGGTGGACACCACGCTCCGCCTGCGCCCGGACGGTGCGGTCGAGACGGTCGCCACGGCGGCCGACCTGACGTTCTCCGGCGGCGGTTCCGGGCCGCTCGCCCGCATGGCGCGCGGCGCCAAGTCCCTGGAGCTGGGCTGGCAGGGCACCCTGCCCAAGCCCACGCTGAACGGCGACACCGCCACCTATCCCGAGGTCATGCCCGGCGTGGATCTCCAGGTCACCGCGGACGTGGACGGCTTCTCCCACATCCTGGTGGTCAAGTCCCGGGACGCCGCGGCGGGCCTGACCGAGCTCGCCTACCCCCTCTCGGTCACCGGCCTGTCGGTGAAAACGGACAAGGCGGGCAACCTGGAGGCCGTCGACGAGAGCGGAGGGACGATCTTCATCGCGCCCACGCCGAAGATGTGGGACTCCGAGGGCATCGCCGGTCTGAAGGCGCTCAGGGAAGGCCGTTCCCCGGAGGCCCGCGAGTCCGCGATGGGCGTGGAGCTGGCGGGCAGGCAGCTGCGGCTGAAGCCGGACAGGAAGATGCTGGCGGATCCGAAGACCAAGTTCCCCGTCTACCTGGACCCGTACTTCTCGGCCTCGCGAGGCTCGTGGACGGCGGTCTGGAGCAACTGGCCCACCTCCAACTATCTCAACTCCAGTGACATCGCCCGGGTCGGCCACATCAGCTCCACCCAGACGAACCGCTCGTTCTTCCAGATGGCCACCGGCGCGACCATCCACGGCAAGCAGATCATCAAGGCGACGCTGCGTACGTATGAGACGTGGTCGTACTCCTGCAGCGCCCGCAAGGTGGAGGCCTGGGGGACCGGCGCGATCAGCAAGAGCACCACCTGGAAGAACCCGCCGGCGAAGACCAGGTTGCTCTCCACGGTGAACGTGGCCAAGGGCTATGGCACGGGGTCCTGCGCGCCCGGCGGTGTGGAGTTCGACGTCACGTCGTGGGCCGCCGACGCCGCCGCCAAGAAGTGGAACACCATGACCATCGGTCTCTATGCCACCAGCGAGACCGACCTCTGGGCCTGGAAGAAGTTCAAGAACAACCCGGTCGCCGTCATCGAGTACAACTCGATCCCGACCGACCCGGTGGCCGCCGACGCCTGGTCGGACCCGGGCGGCCCCTGCGTCTCCGGTGACGGGCGGCCGGTCATCAGCACGGCCACTCCCAAGCTGTGGGCCAAGCTCAAGGACACCGACAACTCGGTCAAGGGCCG